>CAYFJB010000008.1:6998-30218 GCA_964343395.1 uncultured Candidatus Saccharibacteria bacterium | reverse complement strand
CGCATTCGCATTGCGGAAACACGAGTTCGATTCTCGTCGAGTCCAATTTTGAAGATTTGAAGGTCAGGGCCGCAACGGAATCCCCGCTTTGAACTTCCCTCCCATTGCGGATGAATGCCGTACGAAGTATCATACCTTTATGAAACTTGAGACAATTTTCAAACAAGCAGTTGATCGTAAAGCATCTGACATCTACATCACCACTGGCAGCAAGCCGGTCTTACGAATTGCAGGCGACTTGGTAATGATGGAGGTGGAACCCGTGCTTACCGAGGAGGCCGTACGCGCCTATCTTGCTGAAATTATGACCGAGGCGCAGGCCGAAGAATTCAAACAAAAACAGGATGCGGATTTTTCCATCGAAGTACCCTCGATAGTGCGTCTGCGGGTAAACGTGTTTATGCAACGCAAGGGCATGGGTGCCATATTCCGTCTGATCCCGTCAAAAATTCCGACCATGGAAGAATTGGGACTGCCGGAAGCATTCAACAAAATTCCAGCATTACCCCATGGCCTTGTCCTTGTCACCGGTCCAACCGGAAGCGGCAAGTCAACCACGCTCGCGGCACTCATCAACGACATCAATACCAATGAAGGATCCCATATCATTACGATTGAGGACCCGATTGAATTCGTATATGACAATCAAAAGTCGGTCGTAGACCAGCGCGAGGTGCATACGCATACCGAAAGCTTCCAGTCGGCCCTTCGCGCGGCGTTGCGCGAGGATCCAGACGTAATTCTTGTCGGCGAGATGCGCGACGTTGAAACGATTTCCCTCGCGATTACCGCTGCAGAAACCGGACATCTGGTATTCGGAACCCTTCACACGAGCGGCGCTGCGCAGACCGTAGACCGTATTATCAATGTGTTCCCCGGAGAACGTCAGAATCAAATCCGTTCCGAGCTCTCCGAAGCGCTCCGCGCAGTCATCTGGCAAAAATTATTCAAAAGAAAAGACGGCGCCGGCCGCGTGGCCGCATACGAAATTTTATTTATCAATACTGCGGCTGCAAATCTGATTCGTGACAACAAAATTCACCAGATTCTTTCGGTAATTGAGACCGGCGCGCAGGAAGGCATGCAGACTATGCAGCAATCCGTCGCATCACTGCTTTCCAAAGGGCTTATTACCAATGAGGACGCGGCTGAACACATGCCCAAAGAGTCAATGCGGAAATGATCCGGAAAATTATACTCAACAACAGTTCGTAAACGCCGCGGGCTCATGAACCACGACGATTTTCTCTATCCATATTGAAGTCTCACTTCGATATGGAAATTTTTGTACAGACGCTTGGAAAAATGCATTAATTATGCTACGTTTTCATTACAAAATGGTGGGTTCGCCTAATGGTATGGCACCGGTCTTGAAAACCGGCGGGAGCAATCCCTTGCAGGTTCGACTCCTGCACCCACCGAAGTGAAAAACCAAAAACTTCCCCGTCAAGTTTCTGCATGCTAGAATAGTTCTATATGACGGATAGTCACCTTGTGGATTTAAGGAAACCGGATACACAGAGTGTACGCCGCGATGCAACGATTGAGACAACATATGCGTCTCGGGTTCCGCCGGCGCCCCAACTGCGCGATACAATTCCTGGCGCGATCCTCACTTGGAACGCTGTTGAACATGAAAAACGAGAATCCGGACCACGATGGTACGCGGCATTGATTGGCGGCGCGGCATTACTGGTGATACTCGGCGTGCTCACCAAAAGTTATTTATTCATCGCGTTCGTGGTGCTTGCAATGCTTGTCATAATCCTTTACAAAAAGAGGGGCCCGCATGAATTCGCATGCGCAATCACCGGCCAAGGAATTCTCACAGGAAAACGATTCTACGCATTTTCACAATTCAAATCATTTCAGGTGGATGACACAGAAGACGTCCGGGAACTTTCTCTTGAAACCGCAAGAGGCATTATGCCGTATCTCAAAATTCCGCTCGGCACGATGCGGCCTGAACCAGTACGCCGCGTGCTCGTGCGATTTCTCCCGGAGCAAGAACATAAGAAACTCATGTCAGATCAGATTGCCAGAGTCTTAGGATTATAATATGCGCCCATAGCTCAACGGACAGAGTACAGGTTTGCGGAACCTGGGATCGAGGTTCGATTCCTCGTGGGCGCGTTGTGGATAACTTGTCTTGCGCGCCTCTAGGCGCGATTTATAATAAAGGACAGTTCCATTTTTGGGAAGTAACGTCTAAAAAGAAGGGAGGTGAGAAAAGAATGTGGGCTGCGGCAAAAACGTGGGTTGGCATCGTATTTGCACTTACCGCACTGTGGCTCGTCGTGAAGCCGGTACTCGCCGGCGCCGATCCTCCGGCACTTCTCGGTCCGGCAATCGGCGGCGTGGTGGTCCTCGGCGCATGGCATGTCCTGCAGGCATACTTCCCGGAGTAATAACGTTTTGAGCTCTCGCGTCTCTTGTGCGGGGGCTTTTATTTTTGCTTCCGAGCGGCTACATTCAAAATATGATTTCCATTCAGACGCCCATTGATCGCGTTCCCAAAATTCATAGAAAGATTATTCCCGCGCTCCGGCGGCTCGGAATCAAAACCGTGCGCGATCTTCTGTTTCATTTCCCAAGCCGCTATGAGGATTTTTCAAACTGCAAAAAAGTGCGCGACCTCGCGCTTGATGAAACCGCAACGGTGCAGGGTGTGATTGAACGCGTCACCAACCATCAGACCGCGCGAAAACACATGGCGCTCACCGAAGCGGTTATCCGCGATGAGACCGGCGCAATCAAGGCAGTGTGGTTTAACCAGCCCTTTCTTTCGCGCATCCTGCGCTCTGGCCTCTCCATCGCGCTATCCGGTAAAGTCGCAATGGGACCGAAAGGGCTATATCTACAAAATCCCGCATACGAAAAAGTGCCCAGTTCCCCTCCTACGCCGAGGCTTCGGCGGGCAGGCACGTTCCAAGTTCCAAGTTCCAGACCAATCCACACCAGCGGCCTTGTTGCGGTCTATCCGGAAACGCGCGGACTCACCTCACGATGGCTTCGATTTTTGATAAAATCATGCATCGGATTCCGGCAGGAACTGAAAGATTCTTTGCCGCCTGAAACGCGCAGCCGGCATGACCTCCCCTATCTCGGGGACGCACTCATGAATATCCACTTTCCCGGGACTCCTGCCGCGGCCGCGGCGGCAAAACAACGTTTTGCATTTGAAAAAATACTCATCCTGCAGCTCCGCGCGCTCCGCGAACGGACGCGTCTGAAACGCGCGGATGCACCAGCGGTTCCGCTTAATGTGGCACTCCTGAAAAAATTTGTCGGCTCGCTCCCCTTTCTATTGACGAATGCACAGCGGCGATCTTTATGGGAGATTGCCCGCGATATGTCGCGCGCGCGGCCCATGAATCGTTTACTTGAAGGCGATGTGGGATCAGGGAAGACTGTTGTAGCCGCCGGGGCCTCACTCCTTGCCACGAATGCGGGATTACGTGTTGCATTCATGGCGCCCACGGAAATCCTCAGCCGCCAGCACCATGAAACGTTCCGTCGGCTCCTCACGCCGTTTACCGTTGAAACTGGGCTCCTTACCGGTTCGACGAAACGACCCGGAAACGTGCCAGTCCTTATTGGCACGCACGCGTTGATTCAAAAAGGAGTACAATTTGAAAATCTCGGACTCGTGATCGTGGATGAACAGCATCGATTCGGGGTAGAGCAACGCGCGAAATTGATCGCCGGAAACCGAAAAACAGAAACTGAAAAAGAGACTGTACCTCACTTTTTATCCATGACCGCAACGCCAATCCCGCGCACGCTCGCACTCACGGTATACGGAGATCTGGATCTTTCAATTCTTGACGAGAGACCGACGTCTAGAAAAGAAATTATCACAAAGATTGTTGAACCGCATGAACGAGACGAGACGTATAAATTTATTAGAAAAGAGGTGAAAGAGGGACGGCAAGTATTTCTAGTTTGTCCTCGTATCGAAGGCTCACTTCCTTTGGGAAGTGAGCCTTCGATATCATTCAACCCGCAAGCATTATTACGCGCGGAGACAAAAACCGTGAAAGAGGAATATAAAAAATTGTCGGAACACATTTTTCCTGATCTTCGCGTTGAAATGCTCCACGGAAAAATGAAATCAAAAGAAAAGGAAGCGGTGATGGAAAAATTCCGGAACCGTATGGCCGACGTTCTCGTTTCCACATCGGTCATAGAAGTAGGCATCGACATCCCCAATGCGACCATAATGATGATTGAGGGCGCTGAGCGATTCGGCCTGAGCCAGCTTTATCAATTCCGCGGGCGCGTCGGAAGAGGTGCTGAACAATCGTATTGTTTTCTTCTCCCTACCGCAGAGGGAATAGCGACGCGGCGTCTTCGCGCGGTTGCCGAGGCAAAAAATGGCTTTGAACTCGCAGAAAAAGATTTAAAAATTCGCGGGCCCGGGGAAGTGTGGGGCACGCGGCAGTGGGGAGTTTCGGATGACGTGCTCCAAGCGCTTGCGGATAGCCGACTCGTGCATGCGACAGGAGAAGAAGTTCGCCTGCTTGCCGCAGCAAGCCCGGATTTATCACATTATCCGGAATTACGCGCAGAACTTCTGCGATTGGAACAGGAAGTGCATCTTGAATAACAAATAAATCCCGCTAGAAATCGTGGGCTCGTGCATCTGCGCCCTATTTCTAACGGGATAAACGCAGCCGCGGAGACAGCTGCACACATTAAAGATTGGCGAGTCCAAAAACCGCTTTTCCGTGCTCGGCAACAACTGCTTTTTCGTGCTCAGTAAGAAAAGAACGGTACGGATCAGGAAGTTCGAAAAGGTGTGATTGGCCATTCAGACTTGCGATCTGTATATAATCCCACGAGACCGAAAACATACTATTTGTACCGCTCATTTTTTGTTTCTCAACGAGCCGCAACAGCTCTTCACGGCACGCCGCGCGTGTTCCCGCGGGAGGCTCATACATTGCATGCTCAATTTCATCCGACGTAAAGAGACGCGCCATGCAACCGTTTTTAAGAAGAATACCATAGGGGCTTGCGTCGGTCTCCACATTTGAGTATTCAACAATCCGATAGAGCAATTCACTGATAATTCGTACTTTGCCGCGCGTGGTATCAATCGTCACGGTGCTCGGTATGATTCGCGCGCGCATCCCCGCTTCTCTATCAAGAAACGGATCACATTGATGCGTCGTACCCGGCTCGATCCCGAGACGCGCAACTGCGGGATTGATAAGATAGGATGAGACCGCGGCCCAATCAAGATATCTTTCTGCATAGGCGCGGTCTTTGCGCCGGAGAGCGTCAACGGTATCGCGCCAAAACAACAGCACCTCACGGCGTTCGTCAGTGAATGCGTCCGTGTCGTGGATGAAAAATCGGGCGACATGATCACAATAAAATTCTTGGATATCCAACGCACTCATGTGTCTGCCGTCGGCAAGCTCGAATGATGTATACATGTCGCGATTAAAAAAGCGAAACGCTTCGTTGGCATTCTTAAAACGCATATGCCACGATGCGGGGATGCGCTTCAAGAATTCACTATCCTCAAACAACAAAAGTACCAAATCCATCATCCCGCGCTTAAGCCAAATCTGATATTCTGACATATTAGAGTTTTCAGTGATATCATGGTAGCGGCGCCAGCGCCGGCTCGCGTAGGGGCGATCACGTGTGTTGATGGGTGCTTTAACCTCATCGGTCGCTGTCACCGACAGCAAGCTCTTGTCTTTCCCCTCGCCAATAAGATCTCCTCGCTGGGAAAAAAGAAACCGCACTGACCAGTCCTGTCCGACGTCAAGCCAGCCGTTGCCGATGAGCGGCATACGCGAGGCAAGAAACGGCACAAGAAGCCACTCAAGAAGATGAAAATCAAGATCCCGATACGTAAGGTAATTACCATGCGCTCCCCATGAAATTTTGACCAGCGCCCGTCCGCGCCGTTCTGTCGGGCGGTTGTTTTTATAGAAGCGGAACTGTTTTATGACGCTTTTCATGGAATACTGCGAAAGGTTTTTTGCAAGAAGCGCGCACGAGGCCGTCTCATAGAGCGCATTCTCACGCGGCCCAAGGCATTCTGGCGTCGCAATTTCAAGATGACCATTGTCCAGATACCACTGTGATTGATTGCGAAGTATTGCGCGCGCAAGCACACGGTGTTGATCTTCGGGGGGAATGAGAAACGCAAGTGGAACCACTTTGCCCCCCAATTCTGTCTCCGACCCTATAATCCGGCATTCCCGCGGCGATTCAGGCATACCCCTCTCCTTGATGCCATATGTTATAAAAGAGCATCTCTCGTGGCCTGACCTTAACAAAAAGGTGGTTCTTGTGCAAATAAAAACTCCGGAAAAATAGGGGTTTTCCGGAGTTCATTCATTAAGAAAGAACAACGTGACTTACGAAAACTTTTCAGTCAAATTCTTATCTATCGCGTAGAGACATACTTCTTTCGCGCCCTGTTCGGTATAACCGAACTTGTCAATGAGACTTCTCATCATGATGACAACATGTTCCCGCAGCCGCGTGTCAAATGTTTCAAATTCTTTTGTCCCAAACGTCTTGACGGCTTCACGGAAATTGGGGTTCTTGACAAACGGCTGCAGTACTTTTTCCTTCAAGTTTTTCACATACGCAGCAAAGAGGTCACGATAGAGTTCTGTATCGGTTAAAGGACCTCGATCTGTAGCTTTTACGATTCCATATTTCTTCTGGGTTTCTTGGGCGAACTTTAACGCCTCGTACTCTGATACGGCTCTGCCCGTGAAGTAACCCGCCATCACTTTGAGGAAATCGACGGTCACTTCCACATCTTCATTGGTATAGATACATCGCACTTTTGTGTTGAGATCGTAGTTAATCGCAAAAAGGTAGTTGAGGATATCTCTAGAAATCTTATCAGTATTATAGAAGTACAGCGCTTCCTTGATTTCGTTGAGTACCATATAGTCGTACGAGTCCACTAACGAGTTAAGAAAGTTTTTTGGAATGTGTTCGTTGCGCTGCTCCCTCTCTATCCGGTGCTTGAAGAAATCGATTACATTATCCATGTTAATCAAGCTCGATCGACCACTATACCGGTTGAAGAACTCGCGGAACAAGCTGATGGAATCCCTACCTGACAGCCCGCTAGCTCCTTCCTTTTCGCCCTCTGCGATCATCACCCGCCTCACCGGGGCGGTAAACTTTTTACGATCGTCTTCGGAAAGCCAGTCTGGAATCACGCCACCATAGATTTCCATGCGAAGCAACAATCCTTGTTCATCGCAGTATCTTTTATATTTCCCAAGATCCGAAATCCATTCCTTCAAGGGCTTACACTCCGCGTTCATGCGTGAGGCAATAACGACCTTCGCGAAATTTTCCAGAATCCTCGGAAGAAAGTGCCTCCTGATTGACTCTCCAAAAACAGTACGATAGATGCCCACTTCGGTCGCAGGCTCCAAGACATAGGAGATTTTATTGTATTGAATCCGCCCTTGAAACGACTCCATCTTCTTCTCCTTGATGATGTCTTTATCTTCCGGATTCATCAGCGCGAAGAAGAGAGAAGTTACTAGTTCCTCAATGTCGCCGACTTTATGCACTCCCTCGCTGATCACATTGTGAAGTTCAAGCAGCCGATCCCCGTTATACCCCTTCACATCCATCAACACATAGACACCATTGTTGGTTTTGGCAAGAAGCGAATACAAATAGCGCACCGCATTCGTGCCAAAAATCTTATCCAGTTGCTCCTGATTTTGAGGATTGGTAAAGAATCCACCAACCGGCTTTCCATCTACCATGCCCCCGAGGGGCCGGTCACCGGGATTAAAAATGCTCACTCCTTCTCCAATTCTCCGGTCGAATTTATAGGGACGCGCCTTCACCATGGAAAGAACATCACGAAGAGAACCCAATTTCTCGAAGAGGCCCCAGAAAATTGATTTACAAATGGTACACACCTCACCCCGCACAATCCATTCATATTCCTTTTCGCGAAAGATTCCGGTCTTTTGCAACACGTCGGCCGGCAACAGATGCTCCAGAAATCCAACTCGATATTCTTTGGGGATGATCAAAATCGGATAGTCGTGGCTCGGGCACGGGATAACAAGAGTCCCGCGCAGATTCCTTGCTCTCAAGACGACTCCTTCATCAATTTCCCATACCGTCTCGTAACTCCGACCTTCTTTAGTACCAGTGTATGCCTCGAACGTACGCAGCAGGTTGTTAATAAAGATGCTTTTGCCGCAACCGGAAGCGCCGTCGTAAGCATAGATGCGATTTTGCTGGAATCCCTGACGCAAACTCTCCATTTGCCTGATGAAGCGATTCGCAAAGAGCTGGTCCGCAAAAAAAGGATTATCAGCTCCTTCTGCAAAGAGTTTGGTGCAGTCATACTTCACGAAACCGATTGATTCGGGATCATCAGGGTATTCATCAACTCCTTCTCCCACACATCCTTTTACAAGGTCATAGAAAAGCTGAGAGATACTGCGGAGTACCCGCCGCGGATCTTGAAGCAACAGCTCCAGATATACATCAAAACCCAACACCGTTCTTTTTTCCCTCTTATCGATTTCCGCTTCAAGAAAGTCTATTGACTCGTAACGTCTCTCCATCGTAGCCATCCTCCTCTCTTAAAGAACCTCTCCTCTCATGAAAAATGAGAAAGAATCTCATCTCTCATCTCATAGTAGTGAAAAGCCAGCCGCAAAGAAACCTCCTTATGAAGGAGTGGGCTGGCGTTGTGAGATACTCCATTGCTTTTTGATTGTACGGCAAGCTCCTATTCATCGTCCTCAGGAGCTTTGTACCCTGTAATCACCTGCCGCTCAATTCTCTTGTTCTGACACGTATAGAGTACTCTCACCTTTCGATACTTGGGGACGAATCGGTTCCTCCACCATTCCCACAAATCCTGCGGCTGTTCCTGTTCATACTCAGTCGTCTCGAGCCGCACGCGCTTTCCCCACAAAAATTCCAATCCTATCAACACTGGCGCGATGTATCGCTTAAACAAAGACCTTCCCTCGTAGATATGATCGAGATACAACTCGCCATCTTTGGCCTTGGCTCCGCTAAAATCAATATTGGGAGGATGGTATAACGCACGGTTCAGTAACCGCCGATATTCCTTGCCGCTTTTGGACTTGATATAGAGATCGGCCATACCCCACTGCATACGGCTTGGCCGCATTCCCGCCACAAACAGCTTGTAGCGATCCACAAAATCCTGAAAGTCCTCGTCAGAGAGAAAATTCACCAGGAGATCATCATTGAGATGGGTTCTTGCTTCAAAAAGCACCTGTCGTCCGAATGCTTCTCCCCGATGCTCGTCAAAGCGTTTCCGTTGTTCAATGCCCTTGAGCAGCCGATACTCGGGGGCAAGCTTGCCTTTCGTTGCCATATCCGCAAGAAATTCATAGAGGTGTCTGCCCACCCCATAGACATTGACACCGATCCGCGGATCGAGCGTCACGCCCGAATCCACTACCGCATAATCCGTCTCGCGGCTTTTAATCCGCTCATCGGGAATAAACAACCGTTCATGCCAATAACTTGCCCAGCCCTCATGACACATATGCGTCAGAATCTGTGGCTGGAAGTAAAGGGAGGTGCGGCGAACGACCTGGATCGGGTCATGCATCCATTTGTTCTCTTCTTTCTTGAGAACATCCGAATGTTGCACAATATGCTCAAAAAGATCCTTTGGTTTGGGTTTTTGCTCTTTTTCTCTCCACCTCTTGAAGACATCCTGAAATTCGGGGAATTTACTGATGATGCCGCGATCTTCAAAAAAGACATTCTCCCCATGAATTTTGCCATGCTCTTTGATGCAGCGGCCGTAACGGTCAAGCTCCTCATGATAGAACTTCATATCAATAACCTTCTCATCGTAGCGGCCCCTCAGAAACTGCCCGAAGTAAAAATCGATCTTCGGAGAGAACACGCCAAAGACTTCCGGCGACTTTTCCTGATCCGACTCCCGTAACTCGGGGAAATACCCCACCAAATTATCAATGGCTTTGGCAAACTCAATCACATAATCCACCCACCGCTTGTTTGCCCCCAATTCCTCGCGGATGCTTGACAGCAACCGCTTGTCAGCTAATGCCTGTCCACAAAAATCGTCATCCCATGTGTTGCGGAAAAAGACGTTATTCTGATACATATCAATGTGCCCCAGCACGTGGTAAAAAATCATCACATTGAACCAATCCGCGTTGTCCTGATTGTAGAAAGAAATGGGTGGCCTGGTATTGATCACCGTCTCATAGGGATTGTGCGGGAACGCGTCGTAGATCCATTTATTCCTTCGCACCTCAACATCGTACACCCAGTAGTCGTAGAGCGTAGGGATCATGACTTTAGGCATCAACTCCAGCATATCCTGATTGCTTACAATGTACTCCAGGGTATTATCTTGAAACACAAGACCCGCATCCCGCGCCCGTCTTTTGCATTCTTCCATCTGGGCTTTCATCTTCTGATCAAGAAGTTCCATGGTTCCCTCCTTTCTTGTCGGAAACTCACATTTTAATCCTGCGCAATGAGGGTTTTTATCGCCTGAACATTCATTTCATCAGTCACACCCCAGTACCGCGGCATAATATGCATACGAAATACATCCCGCCGCCCAAGAATATCGCCCTTTTCCACGTAGCGCTCGAATATGGTCTTCTCACTTCCATAATAAGGATGCTTAAAGAGCGTCACGCCCATGCGGCTGACATAGCCGAGAATCTTCCGAATTTCCGGAATCGCCACCTCGCCCTCAGAGTCGCCATCATCGCCATCGGTGCCCTGGAAGAGATAAATGCCATGGTCTTTCTCGAGCCCTTCGCTCTCCACGGTCTTGTTGATCTCCTGATACACCGAGGGGATGTAGGTTCCGCCCGATGCATTCATGAAAAAGTATTGCTCGGCGGTCACCTCCTCCGCTTCTGTGTCATGCACAAAAAATCGGGGAATCACGCGCTTCTCATACTGATACAAGAGCCATCCGTAGATCATCAAATGCTGCGATACAAGAGCTCGCGTCGGCTCTCCCCGCATGGATCCCGAGTAATCGCGGGCAAAAAAAACCACCGCTTTCGCTCTCCAGATCCTTTCACGGGAAAAGACGCGATACACCAAGTCTTCCGGGTTGAGCACCATGTTGGTCGGGTCGAGATTATCTTCGTCAATGCGGCCAAGGATAATATTGGTTTTCACTATTTCCTTCAATGTTGCGTTCGTGTCAAGGACCTGCCCCGCGCGACGATGCCGGTCGGTCAAATCATACGTGTATTCGTCAGTGGGAAATTTCTTAATCTTCTTTTTCAAATTGGGAAGCTGCCATTTCTCCGCCAATCGCTTGCCAAGTTCATACGCTTCTTCTTCAAGGTGATCGCCGGGTTCCTCGCCGGGCCGGTCACCAGGGCCGGGCACATCCCCATCTCCGTCGTCTCCGTCATCCCCGTCATCGCCGCGGCCAATGGGCACGTGCCCAATCACGTCGTCCACTTCTCCATCGCCAGAACCCGGGGTCTCGCCAATATCAGGATTGTTCGGATTCTCGCCATACGCTGAAAAACTCTCTACAATATTCTTTGGCTCAAACCTGCCGTGAACCAACTGCCCCTCCTCCACGTAGGGAACAGTGACAACTTTTCCCGACCCCACGAGCACCCTTCTCCAACGGATCTTCCGGGGAAATCCGTCCTGCTCCCTTTGTTTATCGCGCTTAACCAAATCGTCAGAAGATTCCAATGAAGAGATTTTACCGGGCAATACTGGATCGCCTACAGGCAAAAACCGGCCTTCCAATTCGTCGAAACGTTTTTCCCAGGCTTTCTGCATTCCGAGCTTATCCGATTCGGTGATATACTTCTCTTCCGAGTTATCATTCATGAGTTTATCCTCCTCTGCTGCAGATTACGTAGTATTTGAATTTCAAAGTACACGCGCAATGAGCTTATTTTTCTCAAAAGCTCATTTCCAAAAAGGCAGTTATTCTTCCTTTCAGGACTTATCTACCTTCTTGGAAATAAATCCCTCTCAGAAAAGAGAGGGAATGATGCGTAGTTGAATTAACTCTCATCAACCTCTTCGCAATAGTACTCAAGCGTTTTTATCGCGCATGTCCTGCAGTACCCGAGCGTCCCGAACATGACATCAATCATACGGTTGCGCAAACGGACATTTTCGTCATTAGTTTGATTTGCCAGAGCCCCGACAAGCGACGGAGCTCCTGCCACATCGGATTTGAGACGCACATCGGTCACTGCTCTGACCAGAGACTCGTTATCCATAAAATTATACTGCGGATCAGTAGACATCTTCTGGCCATGAATTTTCCGCATTGTGTCGCGGAAAGCCTCTTTTGCTTCCTTCGTAGTCCGCCCGAGTCTTGACTCAACGCTGTCAATGAAACGCTCGTCAATCTTGATTGACCTTGGCTCCCCGGTCTGGGGATCAATATATTTCCACAACTTATCGGGCCCCAAACGATCAGACCCGATGCCGATGATCATATTGATGTATCCGAGCACCTCTTTGACGATTGCTTCTGGATTCTCGAGATACGCGTTGAAGATTGAAGTCTTTACATGAGTACGATAGAGCTTTCGCGCTTCCACAAGATCCCTCAAGAACTTTTCCCGGTCTGTCGCTCCAGAAACGTAATTCACAATCTCCCACTCCGCAGCCTTGAAGCAGTCGCGCGCAAACAGACACTTTCCCTCATGAGTCTCCGGCATGGAAAGCATCTTGTGAAGGATTCTGCCCACCCCGCGGTGCCCAATACCCGTTTGCCCCCAACGTTTGGTCACATCCTGACTCGCGTTGGCAGCATCTTTGATCTCAATAAGCGTCTTCACGCTCTTCTCGCCAGCGATGTCGCCGGCTTCGAGTTTCATCATCTCAACCGGCGTCAACTTTTCATTATGGATAAGTCGAGTCAGCGCGACACCAACCGAAACCGCATAGTTCAGGTTCGGATCTTCATGGAGCGGTTCTTCAGTGATAGTAAGCTTCCTGCCTACTCCGGACCCAATAGAATACTCGGTCAAGAAACGCTGTAATTTATAATCGGTGTTGTGCGTGACATAACACAGGTGGCAACGATCTCTTACCGGAGCTTCTTTTGCATCATTCACAAACTCATTGTAGGCGTTGTTGTTGCTTGATCCTATGATGAGCGCATCAATGGGCCATTTGAAGCCGTCTAACTCAATAGTGCGGTCCTGGATCACCCCAAGATAAATTTGGACGAAATCGGGCTTATTCCGGAAAAGCTCATCGGAAAAGTGAACGCCCCCGCCGCCCACACGAGCAAGAGCTCCTTTGCGGACGTTATAGGTATAGGGATTCGACGTATCGTCAAGCTGAAGAGTATGCTTCAGATCTTCCCTCGTACCCAGAAGATCGTCTGCAGAAGAAGTGATCTTGTCGCGGGCCGAGTATTTTGTCGTAACAATCCCTGTATCGCTCGTTTCCACAAGCACCGGCACCACACTCACGAAAGTGAACATTTTCCCCATGTCGCCACCACAATACTTACGGATATCATTCCAGATATATTTGGTGCACGCTCCCAGGGGCCGGTAATTGTCATAGAGCTTCTCGATCAATGCTTCACTAAATCCCAATTGGGCAAGGCGCTCTTTGTTTTCGTCCACGGTCCGAAAGAGATTCATTGCCAGAATCACCGGATCTTCAAATGTCTGTGATTGAATGGTATGAATTTTCCCATATATCCCAAGCTCTCTCATGTTGACGAACTCGAAAGTGTACTTTTGGTTCTCTGGCCGCATAAGAAATGCGCGATAGTGCCAGCAGAGATAGTGATCCACGAAGAACGTTTTTCCGTTCCCCGGCTCACCTACGAGCACAAACGCCCTTTCTTTCGAAGAACCTCCCTCGGCCGCGTCTTTGACAAAGTTCACAAACTCATTGATCTCCTCAAACCAAGCAATGGGATGCTTTTTGCCCTGGCGGAAAAAATGAAAATCGTATGCGGTCTTCCCTGCGCGATTAACCTTCTCGACGCCTTTTTGCAGAATCATCCGCGTCATGGCTTGCGCCGCATTTTCGAATCGCCGTTCCCCAGCAAGAACCTTTTTGAGATGAAAATCCAGTGTCTCGTTCTCTTTTACGTCTATCATTGCCATCACGGTTCCTCCTCTCCCATGCGCATACCCCTTCTTAAGATCTTCTCGAGAATACGATATCAAGGTACGTTATTTTCGCGTGATGCGTGCCTAGAAAAATAATAATATTCCTAACAAAAAGGCAGGTGCAACGAACACACCTTGCCTAGGAATAGACTGGGGGCAACTCAAGTTTATTTTTTGAGCCACCCTTGCCCTTTTCTTTCCAGCACGCAATATACCCACTGTTGGGGATACCATGAAAAATGTCAAGCATCTATCCCTGTCAAGACCTTATCCACACGAAAAGTGTGTTTATACAACTTAACTCGAACTTACTTTAGCAAAAATCTCTGAAAAAATCCATTCGCTCCGCCCCGCCGCCGTGCCGCTCACGCGGCTCTGCGAGCCGCCCACGAAATGGCTTCCGAAAAACCGCGAAATCTGATTCTGGTGGGTGCGCCAGGATTCGAACCTAGAACCGTCCGGATATAAGCCGGATGCTCTACCATTGAGCTACGCACCCTCCTTATTTTGAACCAACTTCTCAAATTCCTCCCGTTCAATTGTTTCTTTTTCAATAAGAATCTGCGCGATTTCATCAAGTTTTTCGCGCCGCTCGCCAAGAATCTTGCGCGCTTTTTCATATGCCTCGTCAATAAGGCGTTTTATCTCCGCGTCAATGAGCCGCGCGGTCTCCTCGGAATAATTGCGCTCGGTAGTGAGTTCGCGCCCGAGAAACACGAGTTCTTCTTTCTCGCCAAACGTGATCGGGCCGATTTTCTCCGACATACCGAAGCGCATCACCAGCGAACGCGCGATATCCGTTGCTTTACGCAAGTCATCCGCGGCACCCGTGGTCACTTCATTGAAAATAAGTTTTTCAGAGGCATAGCCGCC
Organism: uncultured Candidatus Saccharibacteria bacterium; assembly: GCA_964343395.1. Taxonomy (GTDB): domain Bacteria; phylum Patescibacteriota; class Minisyncoccia; order Sungbacterales; family HO2-52-23; genus CAYFJB01. The sequence goes on along the minus strand of CAYFJB010000008.1, from coordinate 15,213 downwards.
GAGCGACACCGCAAGTTCATCAAGAAAGTGAGAGCGTGAATAGAGGTGCCGGTCTTCGATCGGAAGCTTCAAGGTGTAGCCCGCAGCGCGTCCGCGCGCAACAATGGATACTTTGTGTACCGGATCTGCATTCGGCAATGATGCGACGACAAGCGCATGGCCTGCTTCATGGTAGGCGGATATTTTTTTCTCCTCCACCGAAAGTATATGGCTTTTCCGCTCCGGACCAAGCATCACTTTCTCAATTGACAAAATTAAATCCTGCTGCCGCACTTTTTTGCGATTCTCGCGCGCCGCAAGAATCGCGGCTTCGTTGACGAGATTCGCAAGATCCGCTCCGGAGAATCCGGGCGTCCGCTCGGCAATCCGGCGAAGCTCCACATCCTCAACAAATGGCTTGTTCTTCGTATGAATTTTTAAAATCTCCTCACGGTCGTTGATGTCGGGAAGATCAAGCACCACTCTGCGGTCAAATCTGCCGGGACGCAGAAGCGCGGGGTCAAGGACATCAGGACGATTGGTTGCCGCCATGATGATAACGCGATCATCCGTTTCCATGCCGTCCATTTCCACAAGAATTTGGTTAAGAGTCTGTTCCCGCTCGTCATGTCCCCCGCCGAGGCCCGCACCGCGTATGCGACCCACCGCATCCAATTCGTCAACGAATATAATAGAAGGCGCGGCTTTTTTGGCAAGCCGGAATAAATCTCTCGTGCGCGAAGCTCCAACCCCTACAAACATCTCAATAAATTCCGATGCGGACATGTGAAAGAATGGCACGCCCGCCTCGCCCGACACCGCTTTTGCAAGCATTGTTTTTCCCGATCCGGGCGGGCCCATCAATAAAACGCCTTTGGGAATTTTTGCGCCAATGTCCAAAAACTTTTTGGGGCTTTTGAGGAAATCAACAATTTCTTTCAGCTCTTCTTTTGCCTCTTTCACGCCTGCAATGTCTTTGAAGGTGATCCGTTCTTTCTTGTTGTCCGGCGTGATAAGCCGCGCCCGCGATTGACCAAAAGTAAATGCCTGCATGGAGCCCTGCTGGACTTTACGCGCCGTAAACCAGATGAAAAATGCGATCAAAAGAACCGGTACCAAAATGGGAAGAAGAAACCCCATCGCGAATTGAAAACCGCTGCGGGTTTTAACCGCAATGGCAATATCTTTCAATTTTCCCTGATCCACGCCGTAGTTTTTCAGGGTCTCGATGAGCCCCGCCTCAAATTCTTTATACGCGCGCACTTCCTTTCCGTCTTTCAACGCGATTTCAAGCGTGGAATCAACCACGGTGATTTTTGCGACCTCGCCAGCGTTAATTTTTGCGATGAGGTCAGAGAGCGCAATTTCTTCACGCTGGTGAAACTGTCCGGCAACCAATGAATAGACTGCCGAGAGCGCCATCAAAATAACGAGTACCAAGATGAAATTTTTGGACAGATTTTTCATACGTTGGTGAGTATACCTTGCTTCGCTCTGTTTTTCAACTTGTTGTTGAAGATGGTCAAACTTCTGCTATCGCGTATTTTTGCGCCATACTGCTGCAAATACCAACAAAAAAGCCCCAGAAGCAATTCATCAGTGTGCTTCTGGGGCAGGTCGCTGTTTACCGATCGCGGCGCCGGTCGTGATCGCCTTTGCGATGCAAGCGGTCATTGTCACGCCGTTCGTTTTTGGACAACCTCTTATTGAGCGCGTCGAACAGTGCGCTATTGAACGTCCTCTGCTCTTCTTTCATTGCCTCCTCCGCAAGAAGATTCTCCGCGTCAGCGCGGGACACAAAGTAGAGCTTACGAGCCGCTTCATACCCATGACTTTCCCTAATCCCATCCTTAGTCTTTTTTTGACAAGGACGGCAGACCGGAAGGCTTCTTAACCAACCGCTTTCGTGAACCATTACGAAACAGCCGCTTCGGACGCACTCCCCGCTTTTGTCAACAAGGGGCTTTCCCCTGACGACAACCCGCTGGGTATTTGGCGTAAACGTTCGTCCACATCCGGGCCTGGTGCACGTTTCATCGTCCCCATCTTGCAACGAATCAAATACTTGCAACGAATCAAATAGAGGGTCCGCGGTCGAAGTCAGAGACAACTCCTGATTATTCTCATCGGGGTTATTATGCAAAACAGCTTGTGGATCGATCGTCATTGTCCTCTCCTCCTATTTCCCTTGGTTACTAGGCTATTTATCTAGGCTAAGCCTCGATATCGAGGCTTAGCCTAGATATGAACACATTGAATGTGCAGTTTCGACCGGAGAATGCTAGCGGCTCCCACCGTGTTGAATGTTCCGGTAAACCCTGTTGTCAAAACGCGCTTTTTGCGACGGCCGCCTTAACGGAAACTCGTAGGCAACGAGTTCCGCCGGCGCTGACGCAGGACTCACATCAACATCTACTTTTGCCGTCAACGTAACAAAATGCTCATGCCATGACGGCTCAATGCAGAGATAATGTTCCACTATTGTTTGCGTCGGCCGCACCTTCATCCAAACCGGCTCAAACTTCCACCCCTCCTTCATGCCAGGCCGATAATCCACCAGCGGGCCGGCAAAAAGACGGTTGGCCTTGAAATGCGGCTTGAAAGGATGCGGCCTGCCAAACCCGAATGGAATTTTCTCCGAGATCCGCATGCACGCGATCCGCGCCTCACCCTCATTCCGCAAGAAATTCCACTCCACCCAGGACTCATGGATCCACAGGCCCTCGGCTTGGACCACAAGGGACTCGAAATGAAACGTCAATTCAAACAGGCTCATTTTTGTTGCCGCGAGATACAACTTTCTCGTGGCTGGAAGCGTCTTGCCATCAATCCCTTCCCGCGGTTCACGACTATGTATATGTTCCGCGGGCCAAGAGATTGCTGCCATTTTCTCCGCGGCTTCAGCCGTAAAGACAAAGCAGCATTGAGCATAGAGATGCGGGGTAAGCTGCTCGAACCTCTGAAATCCTTCAAAGGCCTTCATTTTTCGTTCCCTCCACTAAAATATTCAAATGTGTCAAAAAACTAACGTGGCGTCATTCTATCACACCATTGACCAAAAAGTCAAGAGGGTGTATAATAAGGGCGACCCTTGAAAAAACGTTGATCAAAAACGTCGAAACCAAATCTAGCGAGGTTGAACCTCGATAGAAAGGAAAAGAGGAAATGCCGAAGTATATCGAGCCAGAAAAAAAAGAACTCAAAGTGTCATATTCCGTGTTCGTGGCAATGCCGCGAACACCGGAACAAAAAGAATTTTGTGTCGTGCGTGATTCCCATGACCCGCACGAATCCCTGCAAAAACTCAAAATGCCCGGCGGGAGTGCATTGCCACAAGAAGTCACCCGAACTGCAGCAGCCAGAGAAATTTTTCAAGAAACCGGCGCGCGTATCATGGATCCAAACCAGGTACTGATCGTAGTGCACAAACCCTCCATGTACCGAACGAGTGATACACACCATACAATCTTTTTCAAAAGCGATCCACCCCTTTACAATACGCCACTAAGAAATGGGCTCGACATTGACCAAATTTCATGGATGAGTGTTCAGGAAATCGACGAGCGAATCGCCTATGGAGAATTCCACGCCAATCACGCCGCAGCGTTCTGGTGGTATATGAAGCGCGAGGAATATCTCCGAGAAAAGGACGATAGAATCCTCGCGCCCATCGTACGGCGGCCGCGCCTAAGTTCATGGTCAGTGCTTAAGGATGAAACTCTGATTTTCTGTTATGATGAAAATTGTACCCTCTGTCATTAAACAACGTTAAGCCCAAAAGCCGTCCTGATAAGCAGGGACGGCTTTTTTCTTTTTCATACGTTTCATTTTAAGGAAACGCATGCATTATTGCTCCGATCGCACAATACCGAGCGACATTTTATGGTTTTCCGGATCCCAAAGGAGAATGGTAAATTGATACTCCTGCCCGACCGCGAGTGCATCGCGCATTTTCTGCTCACTGCCAAACTCCGAGACATGAATCAATCCCTGCAGTGATTCTCCAACCCGCACAAATGCGCCGAACGGATTGAATTTAATTACCTTTCCAGAAATCGTATCTCCTTTATGATACATCTCCGCAGACGCGCGCCATGGATCCTCTTTTATCTGTTTCAGCGAAAGTGACATTTTGTCACCCTGAATGTCAACTATTTTGACCCGCACGCGCTCCCCCGCCTTTACTCGTTCGCGCGGATCTTCAATAAGCATCCAGTCAATTTCAGAAAGATGAATAAGGCCCTCCGCGCCGCTCTGGTCCAACCGCACAAATGCGCCGAAATCCACGACGCCGGTCACCTCGCCCTCAACAATATCTCCTTTTTTGTAGCGCGCGAGAACCTCCCGCATTGCTTCGCTCTCCACACGCCGTTCGCTAAAAATAAGTTTATTTTCCGAAGGATCCACGTCAAGAATTTTGACCTTGAGAACAGTCCCAATGAGTTTTTGAAGCTCCTGCAGGATTTTTTCTTTCTCTCCTCCCTCAACGCGGGGATAATGCTGTGCCCCAAGCTGTGACGCGGGCAAAAATCCTTCCACGTTCATGTATTCAATAATAAGCCCGCCTGTGTTTGCTTTCTTAATCAGCAATTCAAGCACGATTCCTTCTTCCATCATCCGCCGCAGGTCAATCCAGCGCCGCTCCTGCCCCGCTTGCCGAAGAGAAAGTTCCCGATACCCTTCATCATTATCAAGCTCCACGATCTTCCCGCTGATTCGATCGCCTTCGTTAAGATCTTTGATGAGTTCAGACGCCGCATAGTATTCACGTCCGTACACAATCCCCGTACCGAGCGCCCCGAGATCAACAAAGAGCCGCGTTCCTTTTCTTTCAAGGACCGCGCCCTCAACAGTGTCGCCCACCTTAAGGGTCACCCCGCCGCTCGTTTTCAAAAGCGCCTCCATGGGGTGGCGAGGCTTAAGCGGCACACGCACCTCCGCAACTTCGGACAATCCCGTTACATCGGAAGAAATTTCATTCATACCGCCGAGTATACCGGAAACAAAGGGCCATTGGCAAGAGTGAAAATTTTTGGTATGATGCGTAAGCAACCAGAGCGTTGTATTCCTACAACTGACTCTATTACTATGATTCTCACATGGTACGGACAATCGTGTTTTAAGATTCAATCAGGGGATCTCGTGATCGCCATTGACCCTTTTTCAAAAGATATCGGGCTCACCCCGCCCCGATTTCGCGCCGCACTCGCACTCACAACCCACGCCCATCACGATCACAACAACCTCGAAACTCTCGGAGGCGAACCATTTGTCATATCCGGTCCCGGTGAATACGAAGTAAAAGGAGTGTATGTGCGCGGAATCAAGACATTCCACGACGAGATCAACGGCAAAGAACGCGGGCTGAACACGGTCTATACGCTCACGGTTGAAGGAGTGACTATCGCGCATCTTGGCGATTTCGGAGAAAAAGAACTTCGCGAGGAAACGCTTGAACAAATAGGCGAAACAGACATCGCACTTATTCCGGTGGGAGGAATCTATACCATCGGACCGAAAGAAGCTAGCCATGCCCTGCGCCAGATTGAGCCGCAGATAGCCATTCCTATGCATTATAAGATTCCGGGGCTCAAAATAGACCTTGGACCCGTGGAACCGTTCTTGAAAGAAATGGGCACGATGTCTGCACTCCCGCAGGAAAAACTTGTGTTCAAAAAGAAAGAGCGCGGCGAGGAGGAAAAAATAGACGTTGTGGTCCTTACTCCCGGAAGTTCCTCATGAAAACCTATTTTCAATCATTCCCCGAATTCGTACGGCGGCTGATCGCGGGTATACTTATAGTAATCGCCGGAGGACTCATGTTCACAGGGTGGCTCGCAATAGTGCCTGAACGCCTGGAATCCCTTGCGGTTGAAGACCGGGCGGAAAATCCCATTGTTGCCCCTCCAAAGACCGGCATTCAATATACGCCTCCGCTTGTTGCCATCGGCGCATCGTTTCAGTCAATTGCCGCGCTCATGGGAGCAGACGGACCGCAGAAAGAATCGCCGCGACATTCGTGGCTTGAAAAGGGAACCGAGTATATGTATGAAAAATTAAGCAGGGAGGTTAATCAATAATTTATAAGGGACTTCATAGCCCTTTTGAGCCGCATCGGGCTGGCGGTGGGGCGAAACGATGAAGTCGTTTCGCGGGATCGCTTCCATGAGTATCGCGAACGATAGTGAGCGTTTTCTATACAAGCGATCCCAGGGGATACCTTATCTTTAAAATAGAGGCGTGCGGCGAAAAAGGGTTATGAAGTCACATACTTACATCAAAAATTAATAATTTAATGGCCAATATCGGCACAATCCAACAACGCGAGATTACTGATGAAATGCGGGAGTCATACATTGACTACGCAATGTCAGTCATTGTTGCGCGCGCGCTTCCTGATGTCAGGGACGGCCTCAAGCCAGTGCACCGGCGGATTTTGTACACCATGCACGAGATGGGGCTCACCCAGGGAGCAAAATTCAGAAAATGCGCGGCAATCGTCGGGGACTGCATGGGGAAATATCATCCCCATGGGAACACGGCTCTCTATGACACTCTTGCGCGTATGGCGCAGGATTTTTCCCTGCGGTATCCGCTTGTTGACGGTCAGGGAAATTTCGGCTCAATAGACGGAGACGCGCCCGCGGCCGAGCGCTATACCGAAGCGCGCATGACACGGCTCGCCGAAGAACTTCTGCGCGACATTGAAAAAGATACGGTCGGTTTCCGTGACAATTACGACAGCACCAAAAAAGAGCCCGTGGTGCTTCCCGCCGCAGTCCCTAATCTTCTTTTGAACGGCACCCTCGGAATCGCAGTCGGCATGGCGACTAACATCCCGCCCCATAACCTCGGCGAACTCATCGCCGCACTCATCCACCTGATTCACCACCCCAATGCCTCAAGCGACGATTTAATGGCGTTCGTGAAAGGCCCTGACTTTCCGACCGGCGGCGTTATTTTTGATGAAAAAGAAATTCGCGCTACCTATGCGGCAGGCAAAGGCGCCATCCTCAATCGCGGAAAAGCGGAAATTGATGAAGGACCACGAGGGTATCAGATCGTCATCACCGAAATCCCCTATCAGGTCAATAAGGCAGAAATGATTGAGACCATGGCCAACCTCGTGCATGAAAAGCGGCTTGAAGGAATCCGGGACATACGCGATGAATCAGACAAAGACGGACTGCGAATTGTCGTGGAATTAAAACAGGACGCCCAGCCGCAAAAAGTATTAAACAATTTATACAAACGCACGGATCTGGAAAAAACATTCCATGTGAATATGCTGGCACTCGTGGACGGGATTCAGCCGCAGGTGCTTTCCCTTAAAGAAGTGCTTGAGGAATTCCTCAAGCATCGGGTGAACGTGGTGACCAGACGCACGAAGTTTGACCTTGGCCGCACCCGCGAGCGAATCCACATTCTTGAGGGACTGAAAATCGCGCTTGACCACATAGACCGCGTCATTGACACCATCAAAAAATCAAACGATCGGAATGATGCGGCCGCCAACCTCATCAAAAAATTCGGCTTGTCAGAGATACAGGCGACCGCAATTCTTGAGATGCGGCTTCAGACGCTCGCCGGACTTGAACGCCAGAAAATTGAAGATGAACTCAAAGAAAAAGTGGCGCTTGCGCATTACCTTGAAACCCTCCTTGCAGATCCGCGCAAAATTGCCGACGCGGTCAACAAGGAACTCACGGCGATACAGCAGAAATACGGTGACGACCGGCGTACCCGCGTCGTCAAAAACTCCCCGCGGGAACTCACCGAAGAAGACTTGATCCCGGAAGAGGTAGTGATTGTCATGCAGACACGCGGCGGCTATATCAAACGGATCAAGCCGGAGCAGTACCGCATGCAGAAACGCGGGGGCAAAGGACTCATGGGAATTGAAACCAAAGAAGAAGACGTGGTTGAACATTTAATATCATGCACTACGCACGCCCAACTTCTTTTTTTCACCAATTTCGGCAAAGTATATCAGGTGCCCGCATACGAGATCCCAGAGGGTTCGCGGATCGCAAAAGGCAAAATCATTTTCAACTTCCTCGCGCTCACGCCCGAGGAACGAATCACCTCAATTCTCCCCATTGAAAAGGCCGCGAAACCAAAACATCATCCCCTGCTTTCCATCATCCACACGTCCGACTCATATATCGTCATGGTCACGCGTCATGGTATAATCAAAAAAGTTGAGGCATCGTCATTTGAGCAGGTGCGCCGCAAC
>CAYFJB010000008.1:4413-6988 GCA_964343395.1 uncultured Candidatus Saccharibacteria bacterium | reverse complement strand
CATCGCGTTGACGGTCAAAGGGGATGACGCGCTCCGCTTTGCAAAACTCACAAACGGACGGGATGAATTGATTCTCGTCACAAAACACGGCCAGTCAGTCAGATTTTCGGAACGGGATGTCCGCCCCATGGGACGAACTGCGGCAGGAGTCCACGCAATCCGGCTCAAAAAAAATGATGAAGTCGTGGGGGCGGATGTTATTTCCACTGCCACGCTCCACGCCCCAAATTCAAAACTTTTGGTCGTCATGGAAAATGGCTACGGCAAACACACGCTTTTGAAACAGTACAAAAAACAGCGGCGGGGCGGATCGGGCATCAAAACCGCGAAACTGACGCCAAAAACAGGTCTTGTAGTCAATGGCCGCATTCCGGGCGGCGAACAAATTGAACTGATTACCATTTCACGCAAAGGACAAGTGATCAGAACCGAACTCTCCACCATTCCCGTGCTCGGCCGTGCAACACAAGGAGTCAGAATCATGCGGCTTGGAGAAGAGGACGCCGTTGCGTCAATCACGACATTATAAAGATCCTAGTAGGTCTTATCAGCGCTATCGCTCTCATGGAAACCTTTCTTCAACCGCAGCGCGTTGTTGCCGGACTCGGACTTAAAGCCGGCGATCAAGCCGCGGATTTTGGCGCAGGGCACGGCTATTTCACCATTCCTCTCGCGCGCGCAGTGGGAACAGAGGGCAAAGTATATGCGCTTGATATTCAAAAACACGCGCTCGATGTCATCCGCGCAAAAGTTCAGCTTGAACATCTTCTCAACATTGACTATATCTGGGCGGATCTGGAAGCGCCCCGCGGTTCCCGGCTTAAAGACGCATGGTGCGAAGCAGTGATCATCGCGAATATCCTTTTTCAGGCCGCAGAAAAAGATGCACTGTTTCAGGAAGCATATCGAATTCTTGCGGCAGGAGGCCGACTCATTGTGGTAGAATGGAATGAGACGCCGGAGAATACAATTGGTCCCCGTCCCGAGGTCCGCGTAGGAAAAGCACGCGCGCTGGAACTCGCCACAAATGCCGGCTTTGAATTTGAAAAAGAGTGTGAGGCGGGAAGCCGCCATTACTGTATTCTTTTTCACAAACCATAAATTTGTGTTTAATTCTTACAATGAACCTCCGCGCAGCAAGCTGACGCGGAATAATCCAGTTTATGAGGCGTCGCCTCATAAACACTATTTAAATCTTTAAATAGTGCAGTGTATGTCCCGTCTCCCTCTTATCATATTCATTGGACTTGGCATCCTCGCTCTCATCGCGGTTGCGGCGCTATTGGGCGTAGGCCGTAAAGAGGGCGCTCCTCCGGCCGCAACCATTGAATTCTGGGGACTTGAAGACGAAAGCGTCTGGCGCGGCGCTTTCCAAAAGCTCTACGAAACAAAACCCCACCTTACGGTCAATTACAAGCGTCTTGACGAGACGTCGTATGAAACCGTCCTCGTAAATCGCCTTGCCGAAGGAAGGGGGCCTGATGTGTTTTTGCTCAAAAATACATGGATCAAAAAACATCGCGACAAAGTATTCCCCTTCCCTGCGGATTTTTTCAAAATTCCAGCGCGTGAAGTCATCGCACCATTCGCAGACGGACCTGCGGCAGAAATACTGACTCCGGAAGGCGCTCTCCTCGGTCTTCCCCTCTCTATTGATTCTCCGGTGCTCCTCTACAACAAAGATATGCTCAATGCCGCGGGCATTGCCGCGCTCCCCCGCACATGGACTGATTTTGCACTCGTCGTACGAAAACTTTCCTCAAAAACTCCAGCAGGAGATCTTATAAAAAGCGGCGGCGCACTCGGCACGTATAGCGAAATCACCTATGCGTTTGAAGTTCTCTCCACATTCTTTTTACAACATGGGGATGCGGTGGTAAACCGCATACCGCCCGCAGTTGCCCTTGGCGATCAAGCGATCCAAGCGCTTGAGACGTATACGTCATTTGCGAATCCATCGGGAGAGAACTTCTCATGGTCAGGCCGCTTTGGCAATTCGTTTGATGCATTCGTTGAAGAACGCACCGCGATCGTGCCAGCATTTACCCAAGACATCAGCCGGCTGCGCAGCCGCAACGCCCATCTCAACATCGGCGTATTGCCATTCCCCCAGTTAAAAGAGGCGCGTGTCCCCGTGGTCTATGCACGTTATTACTTTCCTGTGGTATCAACGATGTCCCGGCGTAAAACTCAAGCGTGGGAATTGGTAATGTTTCTTGCTTCCCGAGAGGCCGCAGAAGCATACACAAAAGCAACCGGACGCCCGCCCAGCCGCCGCGACCTTCTCTCCGAAAACGCACCATCTCAAGAGCTTGCAGTGGCGTATCGGCAGGCTCTCATTGCAAAAGGATGGCCTGTGCCGGACGAACCTGCAGTCGCACGTCTCTTTGAAGGCGCGGTGGACGCGGTAGTAAATCGACGCGTGAATCCCTCACGGGCAATTGCGGAATTACGGGAAAAAATGGAGTTACTCCTACGTCAATGAAAAAGAAGACGTTATACCAATATGCTTTTTTTTCTCTATGCTTTCTGCTGTTTCTCGCAGGACCATTTTTGCTGTTTGCCCAGGAGCGTC
>CAYFJB010000008.1:3965-4403 GCA_964343395.1 uncultured Candidatus Saccharibacteria bacterium | reverse complement strand
GCGGGTTTAAGGGAGGACCATTGTGCAACCCCTGTCATTTCATTTCTCTTTTTCAAAATATTCTTAATTTTTTATGGTATAAAATTTCAATCCCCGTTGCCGCGGCAATGTTCGCCTATGGCGGATTTCTCATGCTTGTTGCGAGCGCCAAACCCGCAACCTTTGAAAAGGGGAAAAAAATTCTTTGGAATACGGTGGTCGGCGTTGTCATTATATTCTTTGCGTGGCTCGGGATTGATACGCTGATGAAGCTCTTCGGAAGCAAGCTTGTGTCAAGCGCCCAAATCCCCGCCGAGGGCCAGCTCGCGTTCGGCCCATGGAATCAAATCAGTTGTACCTACACACCTCCTACGGTGACTGGTCCCGCCCCGGGCGGTGGTAGCACACCCGGCGCAGGAGTGCAGGCAACCGATCTTACCACCGCGGCAAAAAATGTGT
>CAYFJB010000008.1:0-3955 GCA_964343395.1 uncultured Candidatus Saccharibacteria bacterium | reverse complement strand
CGGTTGCTCCGGGAGGCGGGGTTACACCAGGCACGGGAGTGATTGCGACTGATCTCGCAACAGCCGCAAAAAATGTGTCTGCGGCCGCGTCAGCCGGAGGACTTGTACTCCAAGGAACTGGTGACTGCATGAACGTATCACCGCAATCCAACATCAACGAAGCACAGTCCGGACGGCCCATGACTACCTGTTCAAGCGGCTGTAAAAGCACCCCGGGACAAGGATGCGGCGGAGTCGGCGGCGGGGGTTTTGTTGCGCCCAGTTTAGATATGCTCAACGGCCTTGCAAGCATACCGGGCGCAACGCGGTGCGGCACGTCCATAACCACTTCTATAAGCGGAGGAAGTCACAGCGGCCCTAGTCACTACGCAGGGAAATCTTTTGACCTGGTGCCGCCGCGGGGCTCCATAAACTGGGATACGTGCCTTGGCGATATCTATGCGGCCAACAATGCAGGTACCATTAAAAATCTTGCATCAGCAACGCGCTGTGAAGATAATACAGGCACCAAGGTTTCCTGCAGTGCCGCAACCCATATCCACGTTGAGTTTCAATAGCTTTGCATATAAATTAAAACGCCGTTCTTCTGATAGATCAAAAGAACGGCATCGAGCTTACCTGCGCGGGGCGAACAGCGGGACTCCTGCGCATTTGTTTTTTTGCAGCGGAATACATTCATTCGGGGTCTCGTCCCGATGGATGCAGTGAATCACGGTTCTCTCTTCAATCGCTTCAAGAAACAAACATCCTGCGGGTGCTAGTCCAGTAACATCTGACCAGCCAGAGGGCTTTTCATATCGTATCGGCGGCCTCGTCGCGAACGAAACCATATGATACGGCCTGTTTGCCCGGATATAAAATGTTTTTCCGGGTTCAACCCATACCATGGGCGTTCGCTCCCCCATTTTAAGAACCAGCTCTGTTGGCTTGAGTGGACGCGGCGGAGGTTTTTTCGTAACCGCATCCCCTAGGTACCCATAGAGCATTGCAAAACCGAACAATACTCCTGCACCGATTCCTCCCCACTTCATGACTTTTTTCTTCATTTCCGGAACCGCAATATGCATGTCTATTTTCTCCCCGCCATAAAGACCTGAGCGATCGCGAGCGCGAGATCCCTGACTTCTTCCGAGATCCCAAGACGCGTTTCGTCGATAACTTTCTTGGTTTTGCTGCGTTCCACTTGATCAGTGTCCCGCGCCTCAACTGGCGATAAATTAGATCCTCGGTAGATCTCAATACGTTCTTTGACGCCCTCGGCCTCGATGCGTTCAGCAAGCCTCTGTTTTTCTTCTTGTTTAATCCTGCCGTATTGCTCAATCACGTCTTCATCAGGCCGGAGATTTGATATTTTAACTTCATCAATCTCCAGCCCCCAGTCGCCCGCTCTACGATCTGCTTCAGCGCGAATACGCATACGCATGCGCTCCTCCGCGCTCCCGTAATCGTTGACAAGATTCTCAACGGATACCGCGCTCAACGCTTCGCGCAACGCCGACTCCATGAGCTCACGCAATCCCTCGCCAATCACGCCCTCTTCCACGGATAAACTCTGGTAGGGGTTGGTGATGCGATAATACACGCTCGCTTTCCCCGCAACGCGGATGCCGTCTTGGGTGACTCCCTCAAAATTTTCAAGGTTGATCACATTCCGTTTTATGTTGACCGCGACCATGTCCATGATGGGCCATGGCAGAAGATACCAGTATCCCTCTATATAGGTTGTTCCGGGACGCCGCGTTCCAAACAACTTGAGTACTCCGGAATGCCCTACCGGCACCACCGTGATGCCCGAATACCCGAAATAGAGAAGTACGAGCGCGATTCCCGCCAAATGCTCAAGCCCCGCGGGAAATCCTTTCAGGGTTCCCGGAAGCGGGAGTATCCACAATGTAACCATCACGAGAAAAATGTTTACCCCAATGCCCATCACCAGCGATACTCCTCGTGTCATAACCATCCCCCTTTTTATACTTAGGTCAAATAGCAAATAGGTTGTAAACGTTCACGTATTTTTCATAATACCACAAACTTATATAAATTTCAAGTGTTTGACACGGGACATATCCGGTATACTAAATTCATATGTGGATAACTCTCGTGAAATTTTTACTTGTTCCTGTTATAATGATTCCAGCGTTTTCCGCATGGGCGAGCTGTCACGACGTCGGCACGACCATCCCCAACCCCATCAGCGTCTGCTCGTTTGAGGAGCTCATCGCATCTATCATAACCCAGCTTGTGCCTATTGCGGTGACGCTCTCGGCCGCCGCGATTATCTTTGTGGGATTCCGGCTGGTGATTGCGAGCGCGCGTGGCAATGACGCGGAAATCACTAAGTCAAAGACGCTACTCTGGTACGCTCTCGTTGGAACTGCCATATTGGTTGGCGCTTCAGCGCTCGCTTCAGCAGTTGTCAATTTTGTAAAAACGCTTCAATAATTAATTTCACCAATAAAAAGTCGAACGTATTAATCTAAAATCTTATTCTATGCAGCACATCATCAAAAGAATATCCCCGGGGATTGTCGCCAGCGCCTTATTCCCCGCCATTGCCTACGCGCAGAACGTGACGACAATTCTTAATAACGTCAAAACCATCATCAACCGCACTGTGGCAGTTCTTATCGTACTCGCGACAATTGTCTTCATGTGGGGCATCATCAAATACATCATCTCCAAGGGCCCGGATGAACAGGCAAAGGCAAAACAGCTGATGCTCTGGGGGATCATCGGCCTTGCAGTCATCATTGCCGCATGGGGATTTGCAAGCATTATCTCTAAATTCTTCTTAGGCACGACAGCAACCGGAATCCCGAGCGGAGTGGGCCAATAATTTCATATAAATATAAAACAAATGTTTTTGGAACGGGGCAGTCGCCCGCAACAAAGATACACTTCTACAACACTATCTATGTCCATACCTTATAATAGAATCCGGACCGGATTCATCGCGAAAAAATATCGTGTAATGATTCTTATGGGAAGCATTCTTGGCGCACCGCTCACCGTATTTGGGGCAACGGCTCTTGATCCCATATTTACGAGTATTGAGGGAGCTTTTACCACGATTATTACTATTCTTTTTGCTCTTGCGACGCTTGCCTTTATCTGGGGTGTTATCCAATACATCATCTCCAAGGGCCCGGATGAACAGGCAAAGGCAAAAACCCTCATGCTGTGGGGCATTATTGCGCTTGCGGTCATGGCGGCAATGTGGGGATTTGCGCGGATTCTTGTCAACTTCTTCGGCGCAGGAGGAACAGCGATACCTCAAAACTTAAATACCCCTTTCACACCATAGTCGAGTACGTACTATCCTCATGAATTTGTTTCAAATCTGGTACAGAGGAGGCTTTGGTTTTTGATTACAGGCGTACCTTTGATTGGGTACGCCTGTTCACAACTATGACCATCGGTCAGATTATTGAAAAAATTCAAACAGAAATTCTTGATCCGGTGATCACGATTCTTTTTGTGCTCGCGACCGTAGCGTTCATGTGGGGAGTGATTCAATACGTGATTGGAAGCGGCGGCAATGAAACCATGCTCGCACGTGGCAAGCGCGTAATGGTGTACGGAATTATTGGGATGTTTATCATGTCATCGGCGTGGGGTATTATACGAATTTTATGTTTCTTTTTTGTGACCTGCGCAGAGATTTTCCCGCTTGGGAATGTATAGTATCAGATACCCAAAAAGTCATCTGGTGCGCCGAGCTTGAGCTCGGCGCATTTGATTTTTGGGCAAATTCTAACTACACTGCAAAGGGCAGGTGATGAAACGACAGATCTGTCCCGCACTAACTTTGCCGAGGTGGCGGAATTGGAATACGCGCAGGCCTTAGAAGCCTGTATCCAAAAGGATGTGAGGGTTCGAGCCCCTCCCTCGGCATTGTGCAACACCGAGTGTTTAACATCGTGCCGGAGTAGTTCAGTGGCAGAACGCTTTCTTG
>CAYFJB010000007.1:29088-34422 GCA_964343395.1 uncultured Candidatus Saccharibacteria bacterium | reverse complement strand
TGCGACACGCCCGTATAAAAAAGCACCCGCTCGGTGGTAGTGGTCTTGCCGGCATCTATGTGTGCGATAATGCCGATGTTACGGGTTCTTTCTAATGGATACTCCCTTGCCATAAATTTACGGATGTTCTCTTACCATATCATTTATAAATCTCGTGGGTACCCATATTGAGGTAAACCACAGTGTGATCATCTACAAAATAAAAATGCACTCGGTACTCACGATTCACCGAGTACGCCCAGTCGTTTTTTAATTCACCACCCAATTTATGAGTCCTCAACAACGGATGAAAGGCATTCCCTCGGAACAACCTATCTTTTTTGCACGCAAGATTTTGGATTCGCCTTGGAAGGCAAGAGAAACTTTTCGAAAACTGCTCAGAAGTATCAATACGAAAAATCGGACGAGACACAATGCAGCTACATCAATTCCTTTAAATCTTTTATCTCTCGTGTTTTGCCTTCACGCCATTCTCTGCGCCCCCCAAGCGACGCCTCTTTTGCATCTTCAACTTCCCATCGAAGTCTTGCTTCTCTCGTAAGTTCCTTTGGTTCAACCAGAACAAGCCGCTTTGTCCGGTAACGACTTACAAGCATCTTTTTTGGGATTTCTATAGTAATGGTAGGCATAATTTGATGTTACCATAAATCCCATTGACGCGCAACTTAAAAATTGACATCTAGTTCTCAATGTAAATACGCAAAAGTGTCTTTGGCCTTTATAATTACATATCCGTGACGCCGCAGCAGTTCTTTGCATGCTTTTTTATCTCCCGGCGATAGATGTTTATTTTCATACCAGCAAAGCTTGCTAATGGTTTCGGGACGGATGTACCAGAATGAGCGTTCTCCGGACACCGCATCTATCGCAACATTCTCAAAGGCAAGATTGCTTGTCCCACGATGGGCTTCTACGAGACGAGCGAACACCGCCGGTATCGGTTCGACCAGTATCCCCACCCAGTAAGATGATAAAGCATGGGGTGCATGCCATTTTTATGAATCTACCACGCAAAATGCGCGAACGCTTTATTCGCCTCTGCCATCCGATGCGTATCCAACTTCTTCTTGATCGCAGACCCTTCATTTTTTGTCGCGGCAAGAAGTTCCTCCGCAAGTTTTTCGTGTATTGGCTTACCCTTTTTTGAACGCGCCGCATCAAGGATCCAACGGGACGCAAGCGCGAACTTCCGGTCGCCCCTTACTTCACGGGGCACCTGATACGTGGCACCCCCGATACGCCGAGATTTCACCTCAAGCATCGGCCCGACATTGCGTAGTGCAGTGTCAAACGCGGCAATGGGATCCTGATTATATTTTTTCTGGAGGATATCAAACGTCCGGTACATGATTTTCTGCGCAGTGGACTTCTTGCCTTTGCGCATCACATAATTGATAAATTTAGCAACCTGTGCGTTGCCGTAATTCGGATCAGGAATTATTTCTCGAGCAAATTTTCGTTTGCGACGCATAAGACCAGTCAACGTATGACTTTTAGGACTTGGGCTTCTTCGCTCCATACTTACTTCTCTGCTGTTTCCTTCCTTCCACACCAGTCGTATCAAGCACTCCTCGCACAATGTGGTAGCGCACCCCCGGAAGATCTTTTACACGCCCTCCCCGGATGAGCACGACCGAGTGTTCCTGAAGCGCGTGTCCCTCGCCCGGGATGTATGCGGTCACCTCCATGCCGTTGGTAAGCCGCACGCGCGCGACTTTCCGTAACGCGGAATTCGGCTTTTTCGGCGTCATCGTCGTCACCTTAATACACACCCCCCGCTTAAAAGGCGATCCATAAAGCACCGGCCTGTTGCCAAGTACATTAAATCCGCGCGCGAGCGCCGGCGCTTTTGTTTTGTAGCGTTTAAACTGTCGTCCATGTCGTACTAGCTGGTTAATCGTCGGCATAGGTAATAAAAAGAATACCAAAATGAACTGTATACGTCAAACGAAAAAGCCGGCAGAGCCAGCCAATACTTTAACACATCTTCTTCATCCAGTCCGCGAGCAGTATCTGAAAAAGCACGAATGCAAGAAAAAATAATCCCGAAAAAATCACTTCGCCCTCGCGCGATATACGATACGTATGAAACGCAACGACGAGCGTGCCGAACGCCGCGCTTGCAATCCCCGCAAGCAATACCAAGGCAATCATTTCATCCACCCCCTCTTATTTTCTCCTCAAAAGAACGGAAACGTTCCGGTAAACACTTTAAACAAAAACAACACGATTGGCAAGGTCCATCGCGCAAAAAAGAAAATAAAGAGAAGCAGGAACATAAAGCCGTACCGCTCAAGCATGAGCTGAATTCCATGCCAATGGTATGGCATCAGCGCGAAGAGTACTTTTGAACCGTCAAGCGGCGGAATCGGCACAAGGTTGAAGACCGCGAGCACAAGATTTAAGAATGCCACCGTACTTGCAATGGCCATGAAATTGAATATAAAAAGGCCGGAAATAGTATCAGCAAGTTCCGGTATCGCGCGCAGCGACATGCCGAATACAAAAGCGACGGCAAGATTCGCCGCAGGCCCCGCCGCTCCCACAATCGCCGGTCCCCATTTCTGATTTCGCAAGTTATGGGGGTTATACGGCACGGGCTTGGCCCAGCCAAAAATGATCCCGCCAAGAAACCATGACATCACCGGCAGAATGAGAGAACCGAAAAGATCCACGTGTTTGAACGGATTCAGCGTGAGGCGACCCTCGTACTGCGCGGTTTTGTCGCCCAACGCGAGTGCGGCATAGCCGTGCGAGACTTCATGGATCACCACCGAAAAAATGAGAATCACAATCTGAAATAAAAAGGGGATTGCATTTTCCATAAGAATCCAATAGAATGGTATGTATGCGTACCTGCTCTCTCTGTCACAAAGGATCGGTCCTGGGCGGAAGGCGCTCGTTTCTCCGCAGTCATTATAACCCCACCGCCACCGTGCGCAAGTATCCCAACCTTCAGTGGGCCCGGCTTCTCACAGGCAAACGGGCAAAGATATGCGTCCGGTGTCTTAAGGGACTGCATCGGCCATGAAAATAAAAACGACCACCCCGCAAGACACTTGCCGCGCGCAAAATCTTTTTATCGCACTATTTCAACAACATCCTCTCGCACAAGAGGAATTTTTTTCGCACCTCCCCCAAGCGACGCAAAAAAAGCTCGACGCCTTTGCCAAAAAAGGGTTTAAGGGGGAGGAAACAGAAACAAAATCATTGTGGTTCGGCGACGGGATGCCGGAACATATCGTTCTTTTCGGCCTTGGTGAGCGGAACGCCTGGAACGAACGAAAAGCGCCGCTCATTGCGCGACGCATGGTGCAGTACGCGAAGCGCGAAAAAATTTCGGAGTTTAATCTATCGAAGTCTCACTTCCATAGAAATGACGCCAAGATATTCAGCACGAATGCCCTCATGGCGCACTTTGAGTACACGCACCACAAGACTCCGCCGCCGGAAGGTTGGCCGGAAGTAAAAATAATCTACTATGTGGCAGAAAACAAGGAGCACTTAGAAATTCAAAAGGGGATTCAGGAAGGAACGATTATCGGAGAAGAAGTAAACCGCTGCCGTGCGCTTGCCAATACTCCGGGAAGTGATATGACACCCGGGGTTCTTGCCGAAGAAGCAGTGCGCGTTGGAAAAAAGAATCATATCAATGTAAAAATCCTTGATGAGCCTGCAATCAAACGGCTCGGCATGGGGGGCGTACTCGGTGTTGCGCGCGGCTCAACCGAAAAACCAAAATTCATTATTCTCGAATATCTAAAAGGAGCTCGGGGACAGAAACCGCTGGTACTCGCAGGCAAGGGAGTTACATTTGACACCGGTGGCATCAATTTAAAATCAGAACAATCCATGTATGAAATGCACATGGATATGTCCGGAGGTGCGGCGGTGATTCACGGCATTGCCGCAATCGCGCGCCTGAAACTCCCCATCAATGTTATCGGCCTCATCCCTGCCGTAGAAAATATGCCTTCGGGCTCCAGCTATCGTCCCGGCGATATTCTCAAATCTCTTTCCGGGAAAACCATTGAGGTTTTAAACACCGATGCCGAGGGACGAATTATTCTCGCTGATGCGCTCACCTACGGCCTCCGCTACAAACCAGGACTTATGGCGGACTTCGCTACCCTCACCGGTGCGGCACATGTGGCGCTCGGCAATTATTGCTCCGCGCTCTTCACCAACCGCGACTCACTCACCGAAAAATTGATTGAAGTGGGACTTCAATCCGGCGATTATGTATGGCCTCTGCCGCTATGGGAAGAATATCTTGCCGACATTAAAGGAACATTCGGTGATATCGCAAACATCGGAAAACAAGATCGATACGGCGGCGCGATCCATGGAGCAAAATTTCTGGAACAATTTGTTGAAAATACTCCGTGGGCGCATCTGGATATCGCGCCGCGGATGACTTCGCCGGACGGAGAATATCTTGCCAAAGGCGCTTCTGGTGTCGGCGTACGTTATATTGTGGAACTTGCACAACACTATCAAGAACTGCAAACCGCACAATGATCCCGGTCTTCCTCACTCGCATCAAAACGCGCGATGGCATGGCACTTCAGGGTATCCATATAAAGTCACGTCGCAAAGGAAACATCGCACTTATATGGCTCCACGGATTAGGCTCAAGTTTTGCGCGAGGGCACACTCTTATTAAAGAACTCTCATCAAAATGCTGTGCCGCAGGCATTGGCTACTTCAAATTCAATACGCGCGGACATGATATCGCGGCTCACGGCAACGAAAAGAAAAGACTCATCGGCGCAGGTTTTGAAAAATTTGAAGAATGCGTGTATGACATCCGCGCAATGATTACTTTTGCAAAAAAACTTGGATACAAAAAAATTATTCTTGCTGGACACTCCACCGGCGCCAACAAAGCGCTCTACTATCTCTATAAAACCCGAGATCCTGTGATCAAGGGGCTCGCGCTTCTGGGCCCGGTAAGTGATATCCCCGCGGAAATAAAAAGAAGCGGGCACACGCGGCTTACGCACGGGATCGCTATCGCCAAAAAACTCAACAGGAAAAATCCCTCCGCGCTCATGCCGCAAGGATATGGCATCTACACCGCATGCCGATATCTTAGTTTATATCACGCGGGAGACGCCGAAGACGTATTTCCGTATCACAATCCCTCGGCATCATGGAAGGAATTAAAAAGCATCCGCGTGCCGATTGCGGTTATTTTCGGCGAACGTGATGAGTTTCTCGATCGCCCCGCGAAAAAACTCATTGAAATTTTTCAAAAAAATGCTCGCTCGACCAAATCATTCACTAGCGTTATTATACAAGGAGCCGATCACGGCTTCCGGAAAAAAGAAA
>CAYFJB010000007.1:11348-29078 GCA_964343395.1 uncultured Candidatus Saccharibacteria bacterium | reverse complement strand
GAATCATGCAAAAAGTTATTCTCTGCATGGTTTTTAGAAGCAAGTATAAAGTATGAAGAATCAAGGGAAAGTTTGCCTTTGTTTTAATTTTTTCTTCCTTGATACATGATTCTTGATTCATGATTCAAATCATAAAACGGGCCGTAGTATAGTGGTAGTACACAAGGCTGGGGGGCGAAAACATTTTTATTTGTTTTCGCGGGAATCTACCATCATTCCCCATTCTCAATCTCGGGCCATAGTATAGTGGTAGTACGCATGCATGGGGTGCATGTAGCGGCAGTTCAATTCTGCCTGGCCCGAGATTGAGAATGGAAACGAAAGATTCCCCGGATGTTGTAGTGGGAGTCCGATTCTCCCCGGCCCGAGATTGATTATGGAAACCAAGGATTCCCCGAAGCATGTAGACCGGGTTTGATTCCCCTGGCCGATACTTTTACACGTACAACCATGAACGGCTGCACCAGTCATTGGATGACCGGACGCCGGGGGAGCTGTACTTTCAGAATTAAGGGAAAGAAAAAGGCCGCGCACTGAAGTACGCGGCTCACGAATGTGGGTATAAAGAGTATGCGCTCTATCCTTCGAGGCTTATATCCAGCACCGCCACTCCTTTCTCCGGGACGGTAATCTTCATATTGGTGCCATCAAGTAAACTCCGAAGGGTATTGACCTCGCCTTCACTTATCACGCTCAGAACTATACGGAGAGTGTTTCTCGGTAGAGGGTAATCTGTATCGTACGGGCGCTACGTCATTATGCGCTACGACAATCTCCGCATGATACAGTTTGTCAAGTCGAATCAAAAGTATACCAATGAAACTCCGTGCAGCAAGCTGACGCGGAATTGTCTAGTTAAAATATCAGAACATTATATCCTCCTCCGCTCTCTTGTAATCGTGTATTTCCTCGGGACTGAACCAATGTTCAATCTCATGCGCCGCTTCCCGCGGATCGCCCGAGGCGTGTACCAAATTATGAATTGCGCGTTTGCCGTCATTCGCGAGCACCGGCGAATCAACGGAAAAATCTCCGCGGATAGTCCCCATCTCGGCGAATGCCGGCACTGTTTTTCCCACGATTTTTCGCACCATATCAATCGAATGGATTCCGGAAATCACCATTGCAATTACAGGTCCCGACGTCAAAAAATCAGTATTCCATTTATAAATCATCTCCCCAATTTTCAACGTATCATCAGTTCCAAACTCACGCACCGGGTCTTTACCGTATTGTGCATACCCCGCGAGTGTCTTCTCCCCCATGCCCCGCAGCCATCCCTCGCTTCCCGGATAATGCGTCCGCGCATGCTCTTCACCCGCCCGTACCATTTTGAGCGCAATGATTTTCAATCCGCGCTGTTCAATTCTGCGCATACACTCACCCACCAAACCGCGCTTCACGCCGTCGGGCTTAACGAGCATAAAGGTGCGTTCTTCTCTTGTATGCATTGCCATTACTTATTGTATATCATAATTTATGCCATCACTCAAGAATCGTATGTCATGATCGCGATCAGTGCGTAAAACCCGTGCGCCTGAACGAGTCAGCCGATCAAGCACGTCCTGATGCGGATGACCGTAACGATTTTTACGGCCCGCGGAAATGACCGCAACAGAAGGAGAGACCGCCGTGAGGAATTCCTCTGACGTCGAGGTCTTGGAGCCGTGATGTCCGACTTTCAAAATATCCACATCAACAGCAATGCCGGAAAATACTAACTTGTGCTCCAGTTTCTTCTCCGCGTCTCCCATGAACAACACCGAAGTATTTCCATACACAAGTTTGGTAACCACCGTTGCATCATGGATGTTCTTTGATACAGAGTTGCGGTAATCCTCAAAAGGCGCCAACACTTCAAGCTTCACGCCATCTCCCGCGTGAATCATTTGTCCTGTATGCCCCGTAACTAAAGATACGCTCTTTTTCTTGAGCAGTTCACGCCACTCCTCATATTCGGGAATGGAATGATGAATTCCCGATTCGAGAATATAAGCCACGTGATACCGCTTCAAAACCTCAAGCAATCCGTCAAGATGATCCGCATGCGGATGGGTTAAAATCAAAAGATCAATGGAGCGATCCCAAAAAGGCATCGCGCGCCCGAGTTTTGAAAGAATTCGATCGCCCGGTCCCCCGTCAATCAAAATTTGATTCCCATTCGTCGCTTCAATAAAAATCGCATCCCCTTGCCCGATATCAAAAAAGGTTACGACAAGATCCTGCCGTCTCTGAAGATGGAATACCGCATACCATGTCACTACGGCCATTGCAATAAACATCGCAAGGACTATCGCGGGAAAATTTTTACGAAACTTCTCCATATCACTCCTGTACACCACTATCAAGAGTTAGCGCAACAAACTTTTCGGCCTCTACGTCAAGAAAAGGCACCGCTCTGACGCAGTGCCCAACTCAATAGAATTAATATTTACACGGGATGGAAATTCCCCCCGAATAATTCACAGCCCGCGTGACGCGCGCGATGTCTTCGGGCTTCCCAACAGCCTTCGCAGGATTATCAGACAGTTTCACCGCGCCGTATCCCCCTGCTTCAATTACTTTAATGACGATCGAGAGCGGCGGTACGCCGAGATCATTCGTCAAATTCGTCCCCCAACCAAAGGTCACGCGAATCCGATCTTTGAAAACATCGGTAAGCGCAAGAATCGTCTCAAGCTCCAGCCCATCGCTAAAAACGATCATTTTCTCCCGAGGTTGAATCCTCAATCCCTCATAGAATTGAATCATCGTCTCGCCGAATTGAAACGGGTCGCCTGAATCCTGCCGCACGCCCTTCCATCGATACGCATACTCCGGAAACACCTGCTGGAGAAAATACGGGCTTCCCCATGTATCCGTGAGCGCGATTGAAAGACCGTACCCATATTCCTTCCACCAATCGCGGAGCACCTGCCGCGGCGTCTTTGCCAGTTCCTCGTCAGACCGTCCCATTGCGCACGCGCCGAGAACCTTGAAGACCTCATGCGCGCATGTACCCATTGGCGTCAGGCAATTCTTCATTGCAAGATACGTATTGGATGTCCCTACGAATTGCGTCGCCGACAGCTCCCGCGCGGCACTCGCCACCACAAACTCCTGCCACTCGCGACTGTGCCGCCGCCGCGTGCCGAAATCGCACCACACGACATCCGGCCGGCCTTTCAAAATATCCACTTTATGCATGAGTCGCCGATGACCTTCTCCATACATCGCCGTCTGCCAACCATCCATCCGTACCATCACCCCTTTTGAATACAGTTCGTTGATAATCGCAAGCGCAGGAACTTCCCAATGCATTACCGCACTCCATGCTCCCGCAAATTCAAGACGGAAGTATCCATCACGCTCCTCAAGTTCATAGGGGGACAGTTTGACCTCTTTCAGAAACTCAAGATATTCGGGACAGAACATCGACGTATCTCCATTCCTGATTGACGCGAGATAGTGATGCTCCTCGCGAGTCAATGTAACCATCCGTACGGCATCAAGTTCCTTGCGTAACTCAAACTCACTGATATATTCGGCAAGCCGCACCCCTTTGGTACGATTGATAAATCCTAACCGCACCGGAATGTCACGGTACTTACGCCACACAAGCTGACCCATCGTGAATTTATAAAAATCAGTGTCAAGAAACGACTGGATAATCGACATGAGCCACCTCCTTGAATATAATACTTTCTCTCTCTGTTGGTTTCCTCATATCTAGGCTAAGCCTAGATATGTTTCAAGAGATCAGATCTCTGTTAACCATATCTGTGTTGACCATGTCAAAAACTTATAAATATATCCTGCAACGAAGATTATAAAAAAGTCAAGTCTTGGGCCGGTCGAAACCCTATCAAAACCTCCTTATGTTACGTATCCACACCACGTACGGATTTGCTCCTCAAAAAACGCACCAACAGCCATCCATAGATAAAAACAACAAACGCGTATACCCACACACCCGCCTCAACTGAAGCCGCGGGAAACCGCGCAAAGAATCCAATCACTCTCAACATATATTCAAGAAATATCCATGTCACCCATCCCGCAAGAATCCCGAGCGGTCCCCACAAAAAACCAGCGCCTCCGGTGATAAAACCGAAGGTCATCGCATACGGCACCGCGATAAGCACCAAAACATTTGTCAGGGGACTTACGAGCGAGATGCGGCCAAAAAGATATATCAGGAGCGGCAGTACGGCCAATTGCGCCGAGAGCGTTTCCAGCAAAATCCGCCGCGCCGGAAAAAGCGTATATCGATCTGTCTTCCGCTTCCTGAAAAATTTCTGCGCAAATCCGAGTCCATCACGCACCCGAAAACGTACGCATTCGTACGCTGATTCCACCCATGGAGAAAGATACACAAGACCCGCAGTCGCAAGGAATGACAACTGAAACGCCGCATCAAAACGGACAAGATAAGGATTATGGAAAATCATTGCGGCCGCGGCAAGCATAAGCGCGTTGGTCATGTGATACATCCTCCCCTCCCGCTCCGCAACCAATACCAAAACCCCCATAATTCCCGCACGTACGACCGACGCTGACGCGCCAGTGAGCATGACAAAAAGGATAATGCCTATGGCCGCAACCCAAAATGAAATCTGGAAGGGCACTGTCAGAAAAAGGAGTGTTGCCATAAAGAATCTGCCGATAAGCGTGATATTATACCCGGAGAGCGCCACAATGTGAGAAGTTCCCGTACGCGCAAACTGCGCAACAATATCAGAAGGAATTGATTCGCGCTCCCCAAGCACTAATCCTTTGAGAAATCCCGCATGCGGCTCAGAAAGCGCCACGTCAATCTTTTCTTCAAATGCGCGCCTGAAGAGCGCGAGATGCGAACGAAGCCACGGCCCTTTTCCTTCACCAATTTTTGTAACCGCAGGAAATGAAATCGTGCTGAAAATTCGGTCGCGCGCGAGATACGAAACATAATCAAATTCACTGTAATTGGACGGTGCCTCAAGAACGCCGCGCACTCCGAGCATATCGCCAATCATATACGAGGGATAACGGCGCACGGTCGCGAGTGCATAAAAAGATTCACGAACCATGCGCCCGTCAATTTCGGTGATTTTCACTTTGACACGCTGCAATTTCTCTGTATACTCCGGGGCTTCCCACACGATACCGTGCATCAACAACTCTTCCCCTAAAAATTTTGAAAGGTCAGGACGAACTTCTGCCGCATAAGAAAACCGGATGACGCCGCAGAGAAACACGCATGCGCATACTCCCCAAACGATACATGGTGTGCGCGCTCTACGTATCCCGAAGGCGATTACTCCGGCCGCGATGAGAAAACTCACCAACACCACAAGCATTGGCAATGCGATAAACGAACGGACTGCCACGCCCGCGATAAATGAAATGAGCATAAAAAGAAAAATCCTTGAAGGAGTCATTGTCGCAGTATAGTCAAGACCCGCCTATACTTCAAAAACTTTACCATATAAAAAAGAGCTTCTCACCAAGAAACTCTTAAAAATTATGAGGGTCGTCGGATCCGTTCCCGAACCTGCGCGCTCCTTTCTTTATCTATAACTAATTTCAAAGGACGCCATCCTCGGATGGTAATTTAAAGATGGAAATTTATCAATACTCCAGCCCTCGTTTCCCTTGTATGCCTTTTCCGTAAGGATGGATGATTTCTCGCATCTCGGTCACCAAATCAGCCCGCTCAAGAAATTCGTGCGGCGCGTCGCGGCCGGTGAAAATAAGATGAGGTGATTTTTGGACTGTGGGATTTGCGGGACTTACTGCGCGTACTACCTCGCCCGCAGAAATCAAACCCAGCGAGACCGCATTATTCACCTCATCAAGAATCACCATATCCCATGCCCCCGATTTCAATTCGTTTTTTACATACTCAAGCGCAGCAACCGCGGCTTTCTCGTGCTCTTCGCGCGGGAGCGTATCGCCCATAATACCCACAAAGCCGAGGCCCATTTTAATGAGTTTAAAATCAGGATTCAGCCGCAGGGCAGAAAAATCCTCACCCGATTTCCACGGCCCCTTAATAAACTGCACCATCAGCACTTTCTTCCCTTCCCCAATCGCCCGCATCGCCTGCCCAAGCGCGGCAGTGGTTTTCCCTTTGCCATTGCCGGTAAAGATGTAGAGCATCGCTGAATTAACAGCCACCATTAGAGGTGCCGCATTGAATACAGGTTTTACATGTACCCGTCTGAACCAGCATCCCCCCGCAGGCGCGGCAAACCGAATCCGCATACACCACGCTGACGCGCTCCGCATCAGATATCGTCGCACGCACGGTCTCTGGGACAAGCCGCGGTTCTTTTTTTTCTGCCGCGGCCCCCTGCGTCTCCGGGATTTCCTTTGACGACGCCTTAATGCCAAGCTCATCAAGGTCAGATGATCCGAGGAATCGCACCGCGAGATAACGAAAAATATAATCCGTGATTGAAGTTGCAACCCGTATCCCCGAATTCTCGGTGTATCCCGCCGGTTCAAATCGTCCGTATGCAAATTTATTGATAAGTGTTTTTAACGGCACACCGTGCTGGAGCGCGATTGAGACAGCAATCGCAAACGCATCAAGAAGCCCCGCAAGCGTTGAACCCTGCTTTGACATGCGGATGAAAATTTCTGCAAGCGTCCCATCATCATACATACTATAGGTACAATACCCCTCATGTCCGGAGATTGAGAATTTGTGCGTCTCGGAAGGACGAGTTGCCGGAAGGCGCCGGCGCACTGCACGAGCTTCTTCCTTTTTGACCAACGGCGTTCCCGAAGTCGTGAGAGGCTGCGCGGCCTTGGAACCGTCGCGATACACTGCGAACGCTTTTAAGCCCAATTTCCATCCCATGATATAGGCGTCCATAATCTCCTCAACAGTTGTCTCAACCGGCATATTGAATGTTTTTGACACCGCCCCGGAAAGAAACGGCTGGACTGCGGCAACCATCTTCACATGCCCCTGCCATGAAATCGCACGCTGTCCGCGGCCGGGCTTGACGGCACAATCAAACACCGCCAGATGTTCTTCTTTGATCCCCGGCGCGCCCTCAATAGTGCCGTGCACATCAATATATTCCGTGATTACCCGTACCTCATCGTCACGATAACCCAGCCGCCTCAATGCTTCGGCTACCGAAGTATTGACGAACTTCATAGTGCCGCCGCCAACTAATTTTTTCATTTTGACGAGCGCAAACTCCGGTTCAATCCCCGTGGTTGCGCAATCCATCATCAACGCAATTGTTCCCGTAGGTGCGAGCAGACTCATTTGAGAATTCCTTACGCCATAACGCTTTGCGCGTACGCCAGCACCTTGCCACGCCAGTGCTGCGGCCTCATAAATTTTCTCATCAAATACCATACCTTTGCGCACGCGATTCATCGCACCACCATGCATCGCGATCACCCCAAGCTGTCCTTCTCTATTGAGCGCATATGCTTCATACGGCCCCATGCGCTGTGCGATTTCCGCCGAGTAGCGATACGCCTCGCCGGTCATGAGCGCGGTAATTGCAGCCGCGGAGTGACGCGCCTCATCGGAATCGTACGGAAAACCAGCGGTCATCAGCATCGCGCCCAAGTTTGCATACCCGAGCCCGAGTTGTCGAAATGCATGAGAATTCTCGCCAATCTTTTCAGTCGGATAACTTGAACCGTCAACAATAATTTCTTGTGATAAGATCATCACATCCACCGTATGGATAAAATCGCGCACCCGGAATGTTCCATCTTGATTAACGTATTTCAGCAAGTTGATTGAGGCGAGATTGCAGGCGCTGTTATCTATATGGACATATTCACTGCATGGATTTGATGTCGTAATTTTTCCCGAATTCGGACACGTGTGCCACCGGTTAATCGTCGTGTCATACTGCATCCCCGGATCGCCCGATTCCCACGCGGCAGACGCGATCTCGCGCATAAGCTCCCGCGCCCGGTACGTATCGGCCGTCTCTCCGTTCGTCACAAAACTCGTGGTCCACTTCTCATCATCCAGAACCGCCTGCATGAATTCGTCAGTGACACGGACAGAATTATTCGCATTCTGGTACTGGATTGAATTCCATGCGGGATCATTCAGGTCATACATGTTGTACCCCGCTTGAACGAGCGCCTTCACTTTTTTTTCTTCATCCGATTTGCAACGAATAAACTTCGCAATATCTGGATGGTCAACGTTAAGTACCACCATCTTTGCCGCGCGCCGCGTGGACCCGCCTGACGCAATCATACCCGCCACCGCATCTGCCCCGCGCATGAATGCGACAGGACCCGAGGAGTGGCCTCCTTTGGACAGAGTCTCGCGCGATGAACGGAGCGTAGAAAGATTAATTCCCGCGCCGGAACCGCCTTTAAAAATAAGTCCTTCGGTATACACCCAATCAAGAATGGAACGCATATTGTCTTCAACGGCAAGCAGGAAACATGCGGAGCACTGCGGCTTTTCTTCAATGCCGACGTTAAACCACACAGGAGAATTAAACGCCGCTTTCTGGTGAAGAAGAATGTGCGTCAGCTCATCCCCAAACACATTCGCATCTTCATCGGTGTCAAAGTATCCAAATTTGATACCCCAGCCGCGGATCGTCCCTGCCACACGGCTCACCATCTCACGCACCGATGACTCACGCTCTGCCGAGCCGATTCTGCCGCGGAAATATTTTGCTCCGGCAATAGACGCCGCATTCTCCGACCAGAATTCCGGGAATTCAAGATCGCGTTCTTCCACATAATTGGTCATCCCGCTCCCGCGGATGGTAATCTTAATTTTTTTCCATTGCACCTCATCAAAAGGATGCGTTCCTTCTTTCGTGAATAATCGCTTGAGCGGAATTTTTTTGCCGTTCTTTTGAACAGCAACTACCGCCTTGGACGCTCTGCCTTCTGAAACAGTGGCTTTGAACATGATGAAGACAAAAATTCTCTTCCGCCCGCATGATGAATCACGGACAAAAGAGAACTCATATAATTATTATGCACACAAGTAAGTTATACGACTTTGTATTATCAGTATACCGCCGTCCTCCTCCTCACGGTCAAAATTTTCTGTGGATAAAACAGCGGTTGTTGACAACCTTCCGACTACATGCTAAAAATTGCCTGAGAGATCATTGAAAACCCTAATAGGCAAAGGAGGTCCCATGATAGTGATACTCACGACAATTCTCCTCTTCATTGTGAGCATAGCTGAAGCTCATTGGAGACCTCTGTACGAGCTCGACGCTTTGGAGAAAAAGATTATTCGTGAACACACCAAAATGCGAGCGCCGTTGAAACAAATCCTCAAACATGCGACTCATTTTTTGATCCTCGCCCCCAACACCGTCATGGTGCGCTTCACCAATGGCGACATGGCCGTCTACGGATCGAGGAACACCCCGGTCTCTATCCGCAGCGAAGGCTCGCCCGAAAATCAAAGGTACGATGCTTATCCGAGCGACCCAGGAAACAATCCAAAAGCTAATGAAGCATCTAACCTACTCTCTGATAGTTTGGACAAAATTTTTTACCCCTGGTATATACATGAAGGCGAATTAAATCCCTCTTGGACACCAGAAGAACGGCAAAGAGCTCAAGAGCTCCTGGATGAATGGATAGATTCATTCATCGAAAATTTTTCTACAGATGAAAAGTATCGCGATGGAATGAGTTTATTAATGCTTGCCAGAAGATTCGGGAATAAAAGTATTCCTCTTTTAAATTACCGCGATTGGTATACTGATAATACTCTTGCAAGCTTCTATGAGGGCTATATCCTTTCAGATAAAACCATGTCTCCAGAAGATAATCCCTCAGAAGAACAAACACGAGAAGCAATCTACGCACTTAAAGATCTTCTGATGTCTCCGCATCAGTCCACAGATTCATTTAAGATATTTCTGGAAACAGCATTACGTATAAAGAACCTGGAGCCGGAAGTATATGACATACTGGCCTCGCAAGGAAAAATAATCTACTAAAATAATAGAACAAACCGTCCCTCATCAAGGCGGTTCTTTTTTATTCTGAAATTATCAATTATGTTTGGAGGTCCGACCTCCAAACATAGGTTACGTAAATGTATAAACGACAACAAGTCCCGCTGTTTTCAGAAAAGAGCGGGACGAGTCAACATCACTTCGTTCGCCTCCGTAAAAACGCGGGGATTGAATCCCACTCTGTTTCGTCGCCAGTCGTACCCGCACTTGCTGAAGGCATAGGCCGTTCGCTCGAACCCGAAAAGGCAGCAGCCGGCCGCCGCGCCGGCACGCCATCTTCAGAAGAAACAATGGTCTGCTGTTTGGGCGCATCACTGCTGAATCCTGTTGCAATGACCGTGATTTTAACCTCGCCCTTCTTCAAATTATCATCCTGCACCGCTCCAAAAATCACTTTTGCGTCTTTATCAATTGACTCGGTAATCACCTTCGCCGCCTCATTGATTTCATACATGGTCAAATCCTGCCCGCCAGAAACATTGAAAAGGACACCGCGCGCGCCGTTAATGGACACGTCCAATAACGGAGAACTCACCGCTGACTTTGCCGCGGCCACCGCCCGATCTTCACCGCTCGCAAACCCGACTCCCATGAGTGCAGAACCCGCTTCCGCCATAATTGCCCGCACATCGGCAAAATCCACATTGATGATGCCTGGCGTAATGATCAAATCAGAAATCCCTTGCACGGCTTGGCGCAGAATGTCATCACAGACAGCAAATGCCTGCAGAAGCGGCGTGTCCTTTTGGATGATGTTGAGAATCCGATCATTCTGTATGGTAATCAGGGCGTCCACCCGTTCCTTGAGAAGATGCCATGCCTGCTCCGCAACTCTTGCGCGCTGCACTCCTTCAAAACTGAAGGGCTTGGTGACAACACCAATGACAAGTGCGCCCGCATCCCGCGCTGCCTCCGCAACAATTGGCGAACCCCCTGACCCCGTGCCGCCGCCGAGACCGCATGTCAAAAAAATCATGTCCGCCCCCTTGAGCGCCTCATGGATCTCATCGCGATTCTC
Source organism: uncultured Candidatus Saccharibacteria bacterium (assembly GCA_964343395.1). Lineage (GTDB taxonomy): Bacteria > Patescibacteriota > Minisyncoccia > Sungbacterales > HO2-52-23 > CAYFJB01. The sequence continues at coordinate 18,104 of CAYFJB010000007.1, read as the reverse complement.
TTCCGCGGCCTGCCGTCCCACTTCCGGATTCATGCCGGCGCCAAGACCTTTCGTGAGATTCTTGCCAACATGAAGCTTGACCTTCGCTTTGGTAAAATGGAGATCCTGCGCGTCAGTATTAATCGTAATAAAATCAACACCGTTGATTTTATGATCAACCATGCGCGTGACCGCCTTGCCGCCGCCGCCGCCAACGCCAACTACTTTAATACGCGCATACGTTTCAATTTCCGGTTTTTGTTGAGGCATAAAAATTCTTCTGCGACCACCCTACCACGTTATCCCAGAACGCTACAACAAAAAATTATATGCATCTTATGCACTTTTTATCTACAGGTTATCTACACCCCTACGGAAGAAGCGATTTCAGCCACCGCACGAATCTGCTTTGACGCATACGCCCGAGGTGATGCTGCCATGGGGAACGCGGCTCCTGCATGCGGCCATAAGCCCACTGAAGCGTGCCGAGCGCCACCGCAAACGAAGGCTCGATTTTTCCATCAACCGCATCAAATGCACGCGGCACGCCGCGCTCAACCGGCAAGCCCAACTCCTCGCGCGCAAGCTCCACAAGCCCGGGAACAACGGATGAGCCGCCGACAAGCACCACGCCTGCAGGCAGAAGGCGATTCCGACCGATGCGCTTGAGCTCTTTTTGCACTAATTCAAAAACATCGCCAAACCGCGCTTTGATGATTTCAGCAAGTTCCCGCCGTGAGTATACGAGCGCCTCATCAGAAATAAATTCTGCGAGCTTAATCTGATCGCGCTTGGGAAATTCATCAGGAACACACGATCCATAAGCACACTTGATCTTTTCAGCAGCATCCACATGGGTCTTAAATCCAATCGCTATATCATTCGTAATGTGATGGCCCCCAACAGGAATGACACCCGCATGCATGGGCATTCCCTCCTCAAACACAATAAAACTTGCAGTCCCTCCGCCAATATCAAGAAGCATAACGCCAAGTTCCTTCTGATGTTTCGTGAGCACCGCCTCTGCCGCGGCAAGCGGCGAGAATACATAATCTTCCACACGAAGCCCCACGCCCTCAATGCACTTCAACGCATTTTTTAAAAACGAAGTGGGGCACTGGATGACAAGAGCATCTGCCTCAAGCCGCACGCCGTGCATGCCGACAGGATCCCTAATTCCTCCTTCGTGATCCACGCGGAATTCACGGGGAATCATATGCAGCACCTCGCGATTTGGATTACGGGGTATAAAGGTCTCCGCCGCCGTAATCGCGCGTCGCACATCTTCAAAAGAAATTTCCTGATCCGCCCGCGAAACCGCAACCACGCCCCGCGACGCTGCCATGACAATATGAGTCCCGCCGACCGCAAGCCACACCGAACGAATCGGCACACCCGACGCGCGGCGCGCCTCATCCACCGAATGCCGGATTGCAGACATTGCATCAACAAGATCTATAATCACACCCCTGCGCACGCCAAGGGAAGGCGCCACGCCAACTCCCGCAATCCGAAAGGACTGCTCTCCCCGATCACGACGGGCAACAACGGTCTGCACCGTTGAGGTGCCTATGTCTAATACCGTGAGGAAAGTGGACGCCATGTGATAGTGATGCGAATAATTTCGTAAGAAGCTCCTGCTCTAAATGTTTAAATTTCTTTTCCGCTGCGCGCGACTGCTCATGATGCATTTTTGCCAAATGCATTACCCCGTGAACAATCATCCATGCACGCTGATATTCAAAAGACTGCTTGTAGGAACGCGCCTCGCGCCGAATAACCGCGAGACACAATAAAATTTCTCCGTATTCATCGCCATACCGGAATGAAAGGACATTAGTCGGATAGTCATGGCTGCGATACGTGCGATTGAGCCGCCGCGATACGTCTTCTTGTATTATAACTATTGTAATTTCCCGCGGCAAATTTTTCCGCACTATTTTTGGCAATACCTTGACTATTTTCTTTTGAAGTGATGAAATACTTATCATAATATAGCGCGAGAAAAGAGACAAAAAAACCTTTTACGTATCTTTGAAAAAGAGTGCGCTCGCCGCACTCTTTTTCATATTACCCTTCAAGAAGTTTTTTCACCATGGCACTCACCCGTTCCCCGCCCGCCTGTCCTTTCAACCGTTTCATTGCCTCACCCATCACCCGACCAAAATCTTTTTCAGTGGCTACTCCGAGTGCCGCAACTGCTTCCCGCACAGCCTTCTCCACCTCTTCGTCCGGAACCTCTGCCGGAAGATACCACTCCAAAATTAATGCCTCGGTTTTTTCTTTTTCCGCAAGATCATTCCGGCCTCCTTTTTTAAATTCCACCTCCGCATCGCGACGTTTTTTGAACTCGGATCGGATAACGCCGAGCGTCTCCTCATCGGTAAGGACAGAACCCTCTTCAAGTTCTTCTCCAGACATGCCGCTCTTTGACAGACGTGTCCGTTTCTCAATCTCGCGATTCTTCAATGCGGCAAGCGCCATGCGCAATGTCGAGAGCCGTGCAGACTCGTTTTCCTTTAACGCCCGACGACAATCATCTTCAATAGTGGTTTTAAGACTCATAGAGAGTGCAGCGTGACTGAAGTGAGACTTCAATCAGTACAAACCTCTCATTATTTTAATTCTGCCTTGCCCAACTTCTCCAACCGCATCCTCTCTCGTGCCCGGCCAAGGCGCCGGAGCGCGGCTAGGCGCACCGCGCGTCGGGAGGGAGCGGCCGCATAAAATCGGTTTTTACGGGCATTAATTAAAATCCCCGACCCTTGTACTTTTCGGGTGAATCTCCGAAGCATTGCTCCGACGGTCTCATGTTGTCTGCGACGAACTTCCACCATAATAATGTAAACCGTTAAACGTTTAAACTTTTTTGTCGCCCCACCCCCCAAGGAGATGCAGATGCAGATGATCCACAATCTGCCCTCCTTCGCGGCCGACGTTAAACACCAGTTTATACCCCTTCAAGCCCTGCGATGCCGCAACGCGCTTTGCCGCATAAATCAGCTTCGCGATGATATCACTGTGGTTTGCCTCAAGGTGCGCGATCGACTGAATGTGGATCTTCGGAATCACGAGCATGTGCACCGGGGCTTTTGGATGAATGTCATTAAATACCTTAAGGTCAACATCCTCAAAAACCACGTCCGAAGAAATCTCGTTTTTCGCAATTTTGCAGAAAAGGCAGTCCATACAATCCATAGAACATATAACTCCCATTGACCAAATAAGCCCTACTTTTTCACTTTCTTTTTTAAAAATTCCACGAGCTTTTCCTGCGGCACGGTTTCCTGAACTCCCGAAGAAAGTTCCCGCACGATTACCGTCCCGTCAAGCGCTTCTTTCTGTCCAACAATCAGTGCCACAGAAGCGCCCACGCGTTCCGCAACATTCAGCTGCGATTTAATTGAATCGCGGCCAAGGGATTCCTGTGCAGTGAACCCCGCGTCCCGCAGTATCTCAAGAATCGCAAAACTTTTGCGTTTCGCAAGTTCTCCCAATTGTGCAACAAACACATGTGGCGGTTTTTTCTCACGGGCAACAACTCCATGCGCCACAGCATGAGCAACGATCGCATCAAGCCATAACGTCCCCGAAGCCGCCTCCATTGGCACGCCTGTCAGAACGTTCCCCGCCTGCGAAACCCTTCCGCCCTCAGCAAGGACCACGCGGGATCCTGTCACCGGTGTACACTCTTTTTCCTGTATTTGTGCAGACCCTTCCGCTCTTTTAACTCCTGAAACACTGTCCGCCCGCGACACAATTTCAAACACAAACTCATTCATCCATGCGCCATCAATAAAGAGCGTTTGGTCAAGAAAATAAGGCACAGAAAGCTCGTCAAGAAATTCAAGAAACCCCCTCAAGTGTTTCTTGCACGGATCACATATATAATCAAGGACTTGCGGCGTGTTGTGGAGTGTCATGCGGCACTTCTCTTCCGCACACCGCAAAATCTTCATCGGATTTGTTTTCAGATCGCGCACACAGCTCCTGCATAGTTTCGCAATCCGTCCACGCGCATACGTCATGAATACGGACCGGAAATGCGACCTGCATTCCTTACACCCCACGGCATTCACCATCACCTCGCAATCGTCCAGTCCCGCTCCCTTTTCAATCGCTTTCCATAATACATACACAATCTCTGCTTCGGCGACCGGACCTTCTTCGCCGACCATCAAAAGCCCCCATTCATCGCGCTCGGCGATCACTCCTCCGCCCGGCGTCCAGCATGCTCTCCCGTCAAAACGAATTTTGACGGGGTAAGGGCCACCGCGAAACTCCGGAGAATGATACGCCCTGATTGCGGAAAATACCGCCGGAAATCCCACCACAACCTCATGTCCGGTGCTCATCTTCGCAAAAAGGGGATTGCGCTGTCCGAAAAATCCTGCCTTGAAAAGCGGAGTGTAGAGACGCGCTTCATCCATCGTCGGAATGCCCACCTTTTCAAATCCATAAAATCCGGCGATTTCTTCTCCGGCATCCTTGATTTTCCGCAACAAACGTTCATCACCGGGAAGACGGTTCAAAAATATCGCTACCTCCTTTTCGGATAAAGAATGCCGCGCCATAGCGACTACCATACCGCAATTCGCCTCAATCTGCAACTTATTATTTATGCAGTATATCTATTCTCACGGCTCCGCCTCTAACGCCTTTCGCTCCTTATAGGCTGGGGTATCTTCAAGACGCCGCACGCCTGACACGCCAAGAGACCCTTGGCGCACCGTAAAGATGATCCCCGCAAGCGCAAGTGCCACAAGCGCGATAAAGATCAGGATAGATCGCCGAGAAGTGGTCATTTTTTGATATAACGGTTAGTGACTCCCAATTACCTACTATTTAATAGGGAGTTGAAAAGTTTGGCAGGAATCCCAACCGGTTAAAAGGCCACACGCGAAATAACGCCCTTCCCACAATAAATTTCCGCTTGAGCGACCCCCACACCCTCGAGTCGGAACTGGCATCGCGGTTGTCGCCGAGCACAAAATATTCATCGGCGCCAAGCGTTATCGCAAGATCTGGTTTTGTCGGCCGCTGGGGCGGATCGAGATACGATTCATCAAGCATAAAGCCATCCGGATAGAAAGCGTTCTTCACACGCACCCTTCCCTCGCGAAGCGCCACTTCTTCCCCGGGAAGACCGATGATCCGTTTAATAAAAAACTGCCGCGGGTTAACCGGATAACGAAAAACAATCGCGTCCCCTCGGTGGGGCTCGCGCGTATAATAAGATAATTCGTCAATAATGAGATACTCGCTGTTTTCAAAATTCGGCTCCATAGAGGCGCCGCGGACAATAAAGGGTTGGGCAACAAAATAACGAATGGGGAGCACCACTGCGAGCGCAATCAAAAGGACTTTTACAATCTCCCATGCCTCGCGCCCCGCGCGGCGCGCGAAATTCAAGGGTTTACTTTCTTCCATAAAAGCAGTATAGTAAAATTTGCATTCGCATGCAACTATGATTCTTGTCGTTGGTCTCGGCAATCCGGATCCTCACTATCAAGGCACCCGTCATAACATCGGGCGTGCCATCGGCGTCCAACTGCAAACGTCCTTAGGATTCCCGGCTTTCCATCTTCAAAAAAAATGGCAGGCGCTTGCCACAGAAGGGCACGTCGGAAAAGAAAAAATCACGGTCCTCCTTCCCCAAACAGGTATGAATAAATCCGGCGGCGCGGTTGCTAGCGCCGCAGGAGCGCTCAAGGTAAAACCGGAACGCATTTTCATTGTCCATGACGATGCAGATATCGCGCTCGGCAGAACAAAACTTTCATTCGGCAAAGACGCTGCAGGGCATAAAGGCGTTGAATCGGTCCTCAAGGCACTCAAAACAAAAAAGGTGTGGCGTTTCCGCATTGGCATTGCGGGGACGCGTGATATCCCTGCAGAAAAACTCGTCCTCAAAAAATTTACACCGCAGGAATTCCCGCGCGTCCGAAAAAGCACAAAAAAAACCATTGAGGCGGTCGCGATCACCATTCAAAAAGGACCCAATAAAGCAATGAATGAGTACAACACATAATGAACTCCTCATCGCCTCCCTCACCCCCCTGAATCTCGAACGGGGCGTTTTATGGTTCAAAGAAAATCTTGCCTCAATCAAGCAGAGCCGCCGCGCCAATTTTTGGTGGCGCGATAATACATTCTTTATTGAACGCGATCTCTCGCTTAGACCCTCGATTTTCATCCGCGCGCTCATGGATTTTGGATATGAACGCACCGTGACCCTTCGCGGCAAAGGACTTTTTGCGGTGCGCGGCGGACTCATTGAGGTATGGCCCCTGAATGAAGATACACCGTATCTGATTGAATTTACCGGCAATGTCATCACCGATATCAGACTGCGGGAAGCCGCGGCCGAAACTGCCCCACCGCGGCCGCGGCTCACGAAAGATGCCACTGATCTCCCCGATGGAAGCTATGTAGTCCACGAAGATCATGGCATCGGCATATATCGAGGCATACAAGATGCACAATACTACATCGTGGAGTACGCTTCTCCGGCGCCCGGCCGGATTCCTGACTACCTCTACATCCCCGTCAGCCAAAAAGACCGCCTCACTCCTTACATTGGATTTGACACGCCGCGCATCCATCGTCTCGGAGGAACCGTCTGGATCACCACAAAAAGAAAAGCACGCGAGGATGCAGAAAAATTTGCGCGTGAGCTTCTTGCGCTGTACGCCGGTCGGACACAAGCCGCTCGCCCGCCCATCAACGGCGATCCTTCACTGGAAGAAATACTCCGTACATCATTTCCCTATCGCG
>CAYFJB010000007.1:4941-11338 GCA_964343395.1 uncultured Candidatus Saccharibacteria bacterium | reverse complement strand
GCGAAACCGATGACCAGCTTACCGCAGAACGCGATATTGCATGCGATCTTGCGCGTCCCTACCCGATGGATCGGATTCTCTGCGGCGATGTGGGGTTCGGCAAAACCGAAGTGGCGCTCCGCGCCGCGTTCAAAGCAATCTCATCAGGAAGACAAGTCGCTTTTCTCGCGCCCACCACGATTCTTGCCGCCCAGCACGAACGCACCTTTACCGAACGCCTCAGCGAATTACCCGTCTCCGTCCGTATGCTCTCGCGCCTCACGCCGCCGCACGAGATCAGACAAATCCTTAAAGACCTGCGGGAAGGAACGCTTGACTGCGTCATCGGCACGCACCGGTTGCTTTCAGGTGACATCGCCTTCAAAAATTTGGGCTTGGCGATCATTGACGAAGAACAGCGTTTCGGCGTGCGCCACAAGGAACATTTCAAAAAACTCCGTGCCGAAGTTGACCTGCTCTCGCTCTCAGCAACCCCTATCCCGCGCACCCTCCACTTGGCGCTCGCGAAACTCCGCGACATGTCCATACTTGACACACCTCCGCCAGACCGGCTCTCAGTACACACATACGTCATTCCCTATTCAAAAAAGTGTATCCGTGAATCAATAGCCCGCGAACTTGAGCGCGGAGGACAAATTTATTTTCTCCATAACCGGATTGATACCATAACGCACAGCGCCCGACGCCTTACCGCACTCTTTTCCAAACGCACAACACCGGCAATCGGCATCATTCACGGACGCATGAAAGAAAAAGAGATTATGCGCGTCATGGCTGACTTCCGCGACAAAAAAATTCAGATCCTCGTCGCGACGACCATCATTGAAAACGGGCTTGATGTCTCATCAGCAAACACCCTCATTGTGGAAGACGCGACGCGACTCGGCCTTGCCCAAGCGCATCAACTGCGGGGCCGCATCGGCCGGGGAGCGACAAGAGCATACGCATACTTTTTCTACCGGCCTCAGCGACTTGATGAAAAAGCAGCCCAACGCCTTGAAGCACTCCAGTCATACGCAGGGCTTGGCGCGGGCTACAAAATTGCGCTTCGGGATCTTGAACTCCGCGGCGCAGGCAATATTCTCGGGAAAGAGCAGTCCGGAGCGATCAATAAAGTGGGACTCAATCTGTACTACCAGATGCTGTCAGAGGCCATCGAGCATTCAAACGCGCGGTTTAAATCTTACGAGGTTTAAATCTTACGAGGTTGAACCTCGTAAGATTTCGACTAGATTCAGGGGAACCCGCATATACGTTTTTCAAGAAAAGCGGGACGGAGAACTGCGGATGCAAAAAAGAGGCGCACTGCATGCGCCTCTCAAAAAAAATTATCGTGTCCGCAAAACTTCAATCGCTTTCTTCAAAAGTTGTTCGTAATCTGCCGTGGGTATCGTCACATCCGGCGCGACTCCCTGATCGCGAATCTGCGTTCTCCTGTTACCGACAAGAAACTCAAATGTCGTCAGAAACAATTGGGAGCCGTCAGCGAGCGGAAATACTTTCTGCCCGACGCCTTTTCCAAACGTGCGCTCTCCCACGACCGGATAAAACTCCTGAAGCGCGCCGGCAAGAATCTCCGATGCGGAGGCGCTTCCCGCGTTAACAATCAACACTATCTTGAAATCTCTCAATGCGCCGAACGCAACCGGAGGATACCCCCTCTCCTGAAAATACTTCTGTAGAAATTTCCCATTATGGATTATTTCCTTGCCGCGGTCGCGAAAGACGATCGCGATGTCATTTTCATTCAAAAAGAGCGCGACGATACGCAAGACCTCATCAAGCACTCCGCCCGGATTGTTCACGAGGTCAACCACCACCTCCCGAATGCCGCGACGGATAAGCGTGCGCATTTCTTTTTCAAATTCTTCAAAGATGCGCTCCTGGAAATATTTGATCTTCACCACGCCCACACTTCCCGCCGCATCCGTAAAAATGTATGAAGTCACTGGATGAACCGACATTACCTCGCGGCTCAATGTGAAAGAAAGCGTCACCGGCGCGCCGTCCACAAGGCGACTCACCCCCACAGTCACCTCTGTGCCCGCAGGCCCCCTGATGCGGGAGACCGCCTCAAATAAGGTCTTTACTTTTTCCCCGTTCACTTCAATCATCATATCTTTCGGTTCAAAACCCACGCGTTCGGCTGGACTGCCCGGAAATGCGGTGACCACGGTCACCCTACCGTCCTGCATGGTCAACTCGAGCCCGATTCCTTCGTAATTCCCCTCAATCCGCGCCATCGCGTCGCGTGCTTCATTTGGATTAAGATAGTGCGAGAAACGATCGCGGCAATTCCCTCTCTCCTGCATGGCGAACATCTCATATGCGCATTGCCGAAGATCCGAAGGACGCTCGAGAGCTTCCACCGCATACAGCCACATGATTTGTTCAAAGACCCGCTTCTGGAGATTAAATTGAAACATCTCTTCATGTGTGAGCTCTCCACGCGCAATACGATCTTGATATCCGCGCTGTGCTGTCTTCACTTTTGCCTGAATTGTGGACGCCCCCAAGACAACCGAGTATCCTCCCTCAATATTCTGCGCCATGCCGATGCCGCGTCCTTCGCTGTCCACCACGAGCGCGCCGGAGAATCCCGGCTTCATCGCGCGATCAAGATAAATCTGCGACTTCTCAACCGGCGCATCATCAACGATAGTAATTGATGACGCGATTCCCGCGACCGTTCCCTCATAGCCGAGTCCTGTTTCAAAACACGTGCCCTTCGAGTTCTCCACGTCTTCGGTATCCATGTAGCAGCCCGTGAGCTGTGAGAAAACGCGCATGCCGCGCGTGATTTCCGAAACAAACGACACCGGCTCAATTCCCCATGGCACCGGATGGATCCTCAAAACCGCAAGATCCGTGGCGGGATCAAAAAATTCAAGGAGTGCGGGCGTCCCGTTGAAAAGAACGCTTCCGATTTTATGCGCCGCGTCAATATCATTCGGCAAAAGATGAAGCGCGGTCACGACCCATCCTTCTTGATCAACGAGGAATCCCATTCCCTCTTCAATCTGCATCCCGCCCGAGACCAAGCGGGTGATTATCCGCACGCGCCCCTGACTTTTCGTGAGCGCCTCTTCTGCCTGCGTCGGGGTTCCTCGCTCCGAAGATAGAGCTAAGGTCGTATCAACAGAACTTCCAAGTGCCGCGAAGAGCACCGCAAAGATGCTTATCGATAAAGTCCGTGTCCATTTCATGACGTGCTCCCTTTTTCAAAGATCCTTCCTTTGTCTTCTCCACTCACCATACCCCGCACATATCAATAACGTCAACCAAGCCAAAGCTATTCCATCTGCCATCCGCATTATAGGTCCACTACGAGGTTAAACCACAAACACGGCACTTGGAAACTCGGTTTCCAAGTGCACTACGAAGCTTTTAGCTCCGTAGTGAGTATTAAAAACCCGCGTCAAGAAAACGCGGGATGTGTACCACATCTACACTTAAGGAACTCGCAATAGGGCACTTCCCAAAAATATCCCAAATGCCGCGAGCGCGAACCAAAAAGAATAATTTGAAGTCGTCTCCTGCTGTCTCCAGCCAATCACCTCATGAGCGCTCGCGAGAAGCGGCGCCAGATTTTGGACGACGTCTTCGCGATTCCTGATATGCACATACGCGCCGCCGAAGAGCTGCGCCATGCCCGACATGAACCGCGGATCAGGACGAGTCAATTTGCATGAAGAACTCCCGTCCGGCCCCTTCTTCTCATCGTCCTCATAACATCCGATAATTTTCCCGTCAGCGCCACGCCGCGGCATGAGAGCGCCCGCGCCCTCCGGATTCCCGACGCCTCCGACAATAAAGGCGATCGTATGCCCTTCTGCCCGGAATTTGTCGAGGAGCTTTTTCGCTTCAGCGAACGATTGGTTCGTTTCTTCCGGATCTTCCGTGTTCTCTCCATCAGACAGAAAAAGAAAAATCTTTTTCTTCGCGGCTTTCTCCGACAATTCAATCGCTTTCATGACCGCCGCCGGAATGTTGGAGCCCTGCGGTATGACATACTCAATGAAAAATTCGTCAATGAACTGCAAAGAATTATACAAGAACATCTGCTCTTCTCCGGATAACAGCATTGGCTCAAGCGCGATCGCGCTCTGGGCGAAAATAAGCATCCCGACTTGATCGTCTTTCAGATGCGGCGCGAGCTCTCTCAAAATGACCTTCTCAAATTCGCATCGGGAAATAGGCATCCCCTGCTCGCTCACCACGTCTTCTGCGAGGCATGAACGGGATACATCAAGCGCGGCAATCACGACCGCTGAATCATAGATCGGCACCGGCGAAAACCCTTTGCCGATCGGCTGAAGCAATGCCGCGCCAAGCGCCCCTGCTCCCGCCGTATACCAGACCACCCATGCCGTGTCCCGCATCGCGTGAGGAATCCGCGATCCTTGCCCAATGAGGCGCAGCCGTCCGCCTTTCTTTCGAATCCAAAGACGTCCCGCGATCACTGTCCAAGAGAGCGAAATCGCGACCGCGAAAATTCCTCCAACTGCCCACCACCAAAGATCCGGCCGTCCAAAAATCACCGTATCCATATTCGTCTCCGCCTAATATCGCACCCCGCCCGCATCGCTTCCGGATTCCTGATTCGGAAGATCCTTGAAACGAAACTGATCTTTGGTCCGATCGCGATCCTGCGGTTTATCGCCCTTCTTTTTTTGCTGCTCGAGCGCCTCGCGCGCCGCATCCTGTCTCTGTTGCTCCACAAGCACAAGTTCAAGATTCACGCGCGCCGCATAGTGATCCGGGGCGCGCGTAAGCACCTTTTGAAAGGCATCTTTCGAAATGGAAAGATCATTCGGACTCAATTTGAGAACGCCATACGCAAAGAGTGCGTCCGCGCCCTCGCTCGGAGAATTCGCAAGCGCGAGAAACTCTTTTGCCGCCCGTTCCGTATCGCCGAGCGCCAAAGCGATCCATGCCTTCCGATACAAAAATGCGTTTTTTCCGCGCGGGAAAAATGAAAGTCCGCGATAAGCGAACGACTTCTCATACGCGTCCATGAGCTTCTCCGACGCGAGGTAATTGCGATTCTTCCAGCTCGATCGCGCGGCCTCGTCAAACAGGACATAGCCGCGATACGAAAAACCTCCGTAGAACAACAAGGCCCCGACGACAAGCACGGCAAGCCCACGAATAAACTGTCTCATCACTCTTCCTCCTTCTTTCAAAGACGGCTTCCTCTTTTAGGGCCGCGTACGGAACACGAGGGACCAGATCGCGAGCGCGATGGCAAGGATAAACGCCGCAATGAGCGCTTCCTCGCGATGCGAATTCAAAACCTGATGTTCCGTCGTCTTGATTTCTGCGCGCTCCAATCGATCGATCGCGTCATAGTGCGCTTCCACGTCTTCCACTTTTTGCGCGAAAAAATATTCTCCGCCGGTCTCCCGCACTCCCCGGATAATTTTCTCCTGCGAGATCAACTCCTGATCCCAGCTCAATCCCGTTGAACTGGTAGATTCAAGTTCAATCAAATCCACCTTTATGCCAAACGCGCGATACAACGGAAAAACTTTTGAGGGCTCAATGCCCGCGTTATTTTTCCCGTCGGTGAAAAGCACTGCCCGGCGATTCGGCATTCTCCCGATCGCCTCAACCATAAAACGGATATAACGCATGTCTCCCTGTTCAAGCTGTTCCCGCACGAGATACCTATCAATATGATGCGCGCGCAATTCTTGATCAAGCAGCGCGAAAAATGTCACGAGCATTCCCTCGCCGATTGACGTGTAAATCCCCACCATCCCCGGATAAATGCTCTTCAAACTCGCTTCAAGAATACGGGGCTGGTTCGTCGGAAGCCGCACAATGCTCGCCTCTCCTCCTGAGGGCTCCATATTTCTTCCTCCAAAGACGGTAAGACACACAAAGTCAGTCGCCGCGCGCCGCTTGACGAAAACCTGCGACAGCTCCTGAATCACCGCAAAGGACGAGCGTCCCGACCGCGAGAGAGACGTCCCGCGCATGCTGGAAGAAAGATCAATCACAAGACACATGACCCGCCCATTCACGATAAGACTCTCCCGCGAACTTTCCGTGAGGGGGTTCGCGAAGTAAAGGATCAAGGAAACGAGAAGCGCGAGCCACAATGCTTTTGGAGTCCATCGCGTAAGCACCCGTATCCCTCTTTTTCGCCCAAAACGCTTCGCGGCGATCGCGAGGAAACGCCTCCGCTCAAGAATTCTTAAAAAGAAAAAAACAATAGCGACCGGAATCAACAGCCAAAAAAACTCCAGCGCTCCGAAACGCATTAAATATCACCTCCTCTCGCGTCAAGAAAGAACCCCCGCAAACACGCCTCCTTGCCGCCTGCCCCGCGAGGGAACAGGCGAAGCGGCCCGCGGGGGATGTTTACTTTTTACGAATACATGCGAGAAGC
>CAYFJB010000007.1:0-4931 GCA_964343395.1 uncultured Candidatus Saccharibacteria bacterium | reverse complement strand
GAAGCGCAGTTGCATGTTTTGGAAGAAAGCACGCCTCGCCCGATACGTGCGTAAGTTCGATACTCCGAACCGCTTCTTTCGCGCGCTCGTCGGCAGCTTCGCCAAAACGATGCACACATGCGCCATATACTTCGGCGGCACTCTGGGCTTCCGGCAGAATCGCGAGATCCTGCCGCAATGCCGCCGCATATGTCCAAACCACCTCTCGCACTGCGGCCGCATACGCGACAGACACATTCCCGGCCTTCGCACTCGATTCAAGCATACGCATCACGTCACGCCGCAACGCTCCGACTGATCGCCGCACCCGCCGTCGTCCTTCTCCAAATCGCGGCCGCATCATCCATCGATACGCACTCCGACCAATCATCGCGAATCCTGCGGCTGCCGCGCACCCCCCGACGATAAACAAAGGATATGCGTACCAGAGAGGAAACATGGTTCCCGTACTCTTCGGATCCTTCACCCATTCAAATTCGGATCGTTCCGGCGAAAGCCCTGTCTGCACATGAACCGCATACGGACCGGCTGACAATTCCTCCGGAACGCTCCCGCCTTTCTCTATCATCCAAAGAGAAAAAGGACCGAGCGTCCGGACGCCGGGAAGCTCAAAAATACTGAACGTATATGCATATTCGCTGCGTATAATATTTCCCTCTTGAGAACGGCTGCGCGACTTTTGTTTGACAACAAACGGTTTTAATTCCGGGTCCTCGAGATTAAAGGCGAGGAGATGACGCACCTCCAGAGATTCAAGCCATCGGCGCACTTCGCTTTTCTCGGCCTCGCCCGCTTTCTCGTCTTTCAGAATGCCGATATATTCATTAAGCACTCGCAGATGCGACAGGTGATAAATCCGCAGGAGCAGGCGATTCTCTTCTCCAATCCGCACCGCATCTTTTTCAAACAATGCTTGAATCCGCGCCGGCACAATCACAAGCTCCGGGAACGGAATCACGAGCTCTCGCGCTACACGTTTTTTGCCTGCAAGATACGAATAGGAAAAACGCAGAGGCGCCAGCGCATACTGTCTGAATTCCGCAATGTCCGCAGGAACGGAAATAATTATCCGAAACCGCACGACGTTATAGAAAAGACCCTCCTCGCCTTCGGCAACTCGCGGCGCCTCAACGCGATGATGCGCCATGACAAAGGGAGGAGAGACATATTTCTCCAGCCCCTCCCAATGGATGGAAAATCGCTGATCGTAGACGACATATCCCATGAAAACGGCGGTCTCTCCGGGCAATACCGGCTCCGCCGCCGAGATCCCTGCACGAATAAATTCAGGGGGCTCGTTTTGACGGGACGCGCCTGCTCCATTTGCTGATCCAGAAAAAAAACTGCACGCGAGAATAATGCCCGCGATGACCAAAAATACGCGGCGGTTTTTTTGCCTCATCTTTTCCTCCTTTGCAGACGCATTTTCTTCCGCGCTTCGAAAAATTCTTCGATTGCGGCTTTCCATGCTTCATCATCATCTCCCGTGAATAATTCAATTGCCTTAATACCCGCGCTCTCAAAGATGCCGCGGAAACGGTGATCGTTGACGATCCCGCCGCAGACGATCTCCTCTCCGGTCTCGACGTCAATTGCCGCGGCGTCCCCCCACCGCCACTTTTCGTTTTCTTCCGCGCGCTCAAGAAGGACGATCGGAATCAGCCAAAACATATCATCAATATCTTCAAGCAATTCCCGCGAGAGCGTTGAACTTTCCCAGTCGGAGATAATAAACACCACTGATCCGGGCGGCGCATCGGCGAAAAGAAAATCGCGGATCGCGCGAAAATCGGTGTGCCGTCCGGCACAGCGTTTTTGGATTGCATTCTCAAGTTCCGATCGAAGCGCCCGTCCTCCGCTCTTCAGAATCGGCACAAATTCAATGCGGTCCGTGACCACGCCGATCCCAATCTGATTCCCCTCATCAGCGAGACCTTCAATAAAAAGAGACGCGAGATGCACAGATGCCTCGAGCCGCGTTCTGCTACCCCAGCCAATCTCCATGGAACGCGACCGGTCCAGAAACAAGTAAATTCTCGCGGTCCGGTCAGACGGCCGTTCCAACGCGTATTCTTCATCGGTGATGATATACCGGACGAAATCAAAACTTGAGAACGCATCGTCAAAATCAAACGGTTTCACTCCCTCAACTCCCAAGCCGTAGGAGCTCTTGAATCGCGAGGTATGCCGGCCTGGATAGAGCGACGACGCGAATTCTCTCAAAACGAGAAGCAATCGCCATTTCTTCATCGCCGCACTCCCGGGATCGGCGTCTGTCGAAGCGCCCGCTCGATCACCATCTCTTCAACAATGCCTTTATTCATCGCTTTCGGCTTGACGAAGAATTTGCCCGCAAAGGCGTAACGGATCGCTTCTTTCGCGTGTTCCGGCCAGATGAGATCTTCGCCGTCAAGAAATGCGAACACGCGGCTGAGAGCTTTCGCATCTTCCGCGCCGCGGGGCGAAGGGCCGACCGCTTGTCTATTCCTCGGATCGCGCGACACGTCGTCGTCGCTTCGCACCGCGCTCAACACCGCTTCTAAATACCGCACGAGCCAACTCGACGAACTGTCATACCGCTTGAAATATTGATAAAGTTTTGCGGCAGACGCAAGCAGTTCTTCCGTGGTGAAAATTTTCTTGAGATCCACCAGATCGGGTTCCATCTTTTTCCTCTCGCTCGTCGCGATGATCTCGCAAAGCGTTTCCGAATCATAACCACGGATGTCAACCGTTGCCATGAATCGGTCAAATGCCGCCTCGGAGAACCCATACGTTCCCGCGCTCTCGAGCGTATTGTAATCAATCACCGCCGTGAAAAACGGACGGAGTTTTTTCATCTCGCCAAGATACTGAAATTCATATTCCTCAAGCGCCGAGAGCAACGCCGACTGCACTTTCTCCGGCGCGCGGTTAAATTCGTTGCCGAAAAAGATATCGGCGCGAAACAGTGGCCCCTCTTTGATCGTCCAGCGCGTCGTCTCTCTGCCGCCCTCAACGGGAATCGGCTGCAGCCCCAGATCCTGCGGCTGCATGGTCGGCACAAACGGGATGCGCACAAAATTGGCGTGGAGAATTCCTGCCATGGTCATGATCGCCGTGGTCTTTCCCATTCCGGGAGATGCCTGCACCGCGAGATGTCCTCGTCCGAGCACGCACCCGAAAAATACGCGGATCAAATCCTCGAGCCCCACGACGCGTTTATGAATCTCGCCCCGGGCTTGAGCGAAACGCTCCAAAAAATCTTTCTGAAATTCCCGATATTCCTCTTGCGATATCATAACTTCCTCCATTAATCCTATCAGTCCTCTCGGACGTATAAATCCTGTCATTTTATTATTTTTTCAACGAACTCCCATGCCCTCACCCTACCTATATATAGAGCGCCCTGTCAATTTGACCCGGGTTACTGCTTGTGTCCTCCTTGTTTTTTGGAGTATGATGATACACATGGAATACGACGATGCGATTTCGTCACTTACTTCGGATGATCATTCATACCCGCCCTTACTCAAAGAAATTTCCTCACCGCCCCGCCGGCTCTACTGCCGCGGCGTCTTGCCAAAAAATTCATTATGCATTGCCGTCGTCGGCACGCGCAGACCTACCCGCTACGGTCTTGAAATAACAGAAACACTTGTCCAAGGACTCGTTGATGCAGGCATTATAATAGTAAGCGGCCTTGCAACAGGCATTGATACTGCCGCCCATAAAGCTGCGCTTGATGCGGGAGGTACCACGATTGCGGTTCTTGGTTCAGGAATTGATGATGAGTCGCTCTTTCCACCACAAAATAGGGGACTCGCGCGCCGCATTGCCGAATCCGGAGGCGCGGTACTCTCTGAACATCCGCCGGGTACCAATGCACTGAAAGCATATTTTCCTCAGAGAAATCGAATCATTGCCGGCCTCTCGCAAGGAACGGTGGTGATTGAGGCGCGCGAAAAATCCGGCGCGCTGATTACCGCGCGCTTCGCGCTCGATGCAAACCGCGAAGTATTCGCAGTCCCGGGGCCCGCGTTTTCCCCGACGTCATACGGACCCCATGCGCTCATCAAACAAGGCGCGAAACTTGTGACCTCTACCCAAGATATTTTGGAGGAACTCGGTGGCGCATCGTATACTCAAGAAAGAAGCGCCCGCCCGCATGCAAACCTCTCCGACGAGGAAACATTGCTCTTAACATTTCTTGACGAACCACAAACCGTTGGGGAACTCAAACTAAAGACACGTTTTGAGACCTCAACCCTTATTGCGATGTTATCCCTGCTTGAACTCAAAGGCCTTACGAGAACCGTTGCCATTGATACCTACCAAAAATCGAAATGAAAAATCTTGTCATCGTTGAGTCCCCCACAAAAGCCCGCACCATCTCCCGTTTCCTCGGGAGCGATTTTGTGGTGGATTCAAGCTACGGCCACATACGCGACCTCCCTACCTCAAAACTCGGAGTTGATGTGGCGCACAATTTTGAACCGCAATATGTAATTCCTCCCAAAGCCAAACCAGTGGTAAAAAGATTGAAAGAAGAGGCAGGGCGCGCAGACACGATCATTCTTGCAACTGACGAGGACCGCGAGGGCGAGGCGATTGCGTGGCACCTTGTTCAAGCCTTGAACTTGAATGAAAACTTCCAGCTTCCCGCTTCCAGCTCATCGAAAAAAGGAAAGACTTTCAAAAAGCCAAAATCCAAGAGCCAAGAACCAGGAGCTCCAATACAACGCATCGTATTCCACGAAATTACCAAACAGGCGATTGACGAGGCACTAGCCCATCCGCGCCAACTTGATCTCAAGCGCGTTGACGCACAGCAGGCGCGCCGGATTCTTGACCGGCTTGTCGGCTATACCCTGTCGCCATTTCTCTGGAAAAAGGTGTACCGTGGGCTCTCGGCCGGACGCGTACAATCCGTTGCCGTTCGGATTATTGTT
>CAYFJB010000006.1:24541-34443 GCA_964343395.1 uncultured Candidatus Saccharibacteria bacterium | reverse complement strand
CAATCGTACAATTCCTTGAGAACCCGGTTCCACTGGATTCGCATTAAGTCCACCAAACAGGAAATTGCAAGCAAGAGGCAATCGCCTCGCTTCAAAACTTTTTCGGAAATGCGCGCACGAAAATTTTGAATACTGAAAAGGTCTCGGAACAAGTTCCGAGTTTTTTAATTTTTGGCTATAATGAATGTAGTACATTGGCATAATGAACCTTTACAAACGGAGGAAAAACACACATGAACACAAACGTCTTAATCATTGGCAGTGGCGGGAGAGAACACGCGCTTGCGTGGAAGCTCGCGCAATCACCTCGCATCGGTAAGTTGTTTGTCGCGCCCGGAAACGGCGGCACGCATCAAGTTGCCGAAAATGTCGGGATTGATGCCATCGACGTTGACGGGCTTGTTCGGTTCGCTGTAAGCAACGAAATTGGTTTGACCGTCGTCGGCCCCGAGGATCCGCTCGCGCTTGGCATCGTAGACGCTTTTCAAGCGCGAGGATTGCGGATTTTCGGCCCGACGCGTGCCGCCGCGGAAATTGAATCGTCCAAAGCGTTCTCAAAAAATCTGATGAATGAGGCGGGCATACCGACCGCAACATTTCAGATTTTTAGCGAATACGATAAGGCTCTTGCATACATTCGCGAACGCGGCGCACCTATCGTAGTTAAAGCAAGCGGACTTGCTCTCGGCAAAGGCGTATACGTTTGCAAGACACTCTCACAAGCGGAAAGCGCGCTCGCGGAAATCATGCTTGAGAACATCCACAAGGACGCGGGCAAGGAAGTGGTCGTTGAGGAATTTCTTGACGGACAAGAAATTTCCATTCATGCGTTTTGCGACGGCAAAACTTTCGTTTTGTTGCCGCCCGCGCAAGACCACAAACCAATCCGCGATGGCGACGAAGGTAAGAACACTGGCGGCATGGGAACGATCGCTCCTGTCTCGTGGGTAAGCACAAACGCTTTGCGAGACATTGACGAGCGTATCGTTCGCCCAACGCTTCAAGCTCTTGCGAAGCGCAGGCGACAGTTCACCGGCTTGCTCTATCCCGGACTCAAAATGACGACAAGCGGCCCGAAAGTGCTGGAGTTCAACGCGAGATTCGGCGACCCCGAAACACAGAGCTATATGCGGCTTCTCAAAACCGACTTGCTCGACATCTTGGAAGCGTGCGTGGACGGGACGCTCGCCGATCTCGCGATTGAGTGGTATTCCGGTTTTGCCGCTTGTGTCGTCATCGCCTCCGGCGGCTATCCCGATGAATACAAAAAGGGGTTGCCACTTCGCGGCGTAGCTGAAGCGGAGCGTGTGCCTGATGTGGTCGTTTTCCACGCAGGAACGACTTTTGACGGTGAAATCAAAACGTCCGGCGGACGTGTTCTCGGCGTAACAGCAATCGGCGGCACGCTCCGCGATGCGCTTGACCGCGCATACGAAGCGGCAAAGCTGATTGAGTTTGAGGGCAAGCAATACCGGAGCGACATCGGTGCGAAAGCTCTCTGACATCGGCGTTCCAATTTTTCGGAATTGGAACGCCTTTCTTTTTGAGCAATTTGCTCTAACGAGCGGATTCGCCGAGCGAAGCGAGGCGTTATCTTTCTTCAAAATACTTTCGCGCTACGTTCAGAATATCCCACTGTTATAACAAGTAATGATTTGTAATAACATTTAATAACACCGTATGTCTTTATTAGAACCACAATTCTTTGATATTTTCGGAGCATTTTAATTTATGAGGTTCAACCTCGTAAGGTTGTACAATTATAAACCGAGTATTTTTTATGAAAAATCCAATCATTCGCACGATCTATCTTTATCTCTTTGCGCTCACCGGCCTTGCGCTGGTGAGTATTGGCGCGGTGCGATTTGTCAACCTTGGTTTGAAAACATTCCTATTTACGAAAGCCGATGAACACGCCGACTACGAGGCGCGGCCGCCGTTCACGATGCCCTATCCCCCAAAAGAGAAAGAAATGACCGAAGAAAATTTTGTCCAAGCGCTCGGAAAATGCAAAGACACATGCACACTTACTGACACGCAAAAAGAAAAACTCTCGCTCTGGCTTAACGACTACGAAGAGTGGAAAACTCAGCCGAAAGTTGATTATAAAACCCGTGAACGCCATCGCGACTCTTCATTTTCTCTTGCCTTTATTCTTGTTGGCCTCCCGTTATGGCTCTACCACTGGCGCATAATTAAAAAAGAGGCTCGTGTTACATGAACCTCTTGAAATGTATTTTATGTAACAGATCCCGCTGGCTGCGGCCTCGCGCGCTCTTTTATTTCTTAATATACGAAACGAGCATCACGAGCCCGCCTCCGTCAATCAAAATATCCCCAGGGCTGATTACCGTCATATATCCGGGAATCCAATCCGCAAGCCACCACAGCCGCACATGAACCCATGCTGAAGCAGCTTCGCGCGCCAAGGGAATATAGTACCCGTCGTCTAAAACAATAACCACGGGCATCTCAAACCCGTTGAGCGCGATCACAAGCTGATTGGAAATGCCCCCAAGACACATAACCGCAAGGCCATATCCTATGCCCAGTTTTCCTTCATGGATGAAAAACCCCGCCGCACCCATAATCACCGCCGTCCCAAACCATTTCGCCAATCTGAAGTCGTACCACAACAGATATTGACTCTTCATTATTTCTCTTTCAATGAGCGACCATAGCATGAACCCCAAGATCAACATGATTACCACATTAAAAGATCTTTTCGGCAGCATCATGAACATCAAAAATAAACCGACAACATTGAGACCGTGAATCACCGCCAACTCAAGGAGCCCAAAAACAATGCTCTGCCACTCCATTATCTATCTCCTCTCTCCAGCTTTGTAGTTATCCAATAACTCAAAGAACAAAATAATCAATCTTCAGTATAAAAGATACAACATGATTTGTCAAATGAAAGCTTAACTTAATAACTAAAAAACTGTAAAAAAAATAAGGAGCTGACGCATTTTTCATGTCAGCTCATTTTTGTTATGAACCATGAATAGGTATGTGAAATAAATGGATAATCTTGATTCATTGTGATACTATGTTCATGATAGTTCTTTGATCATCATCAAGCATATAGCCAATGGAGGACTATATGATCGAACGAATGACCTATCAAAAGACCGGCGTTGACTACGGCGCAATGGATCCGTTCAAACGCATGGGGCAACAAGTGGCATCGAGCACCGCGCTGCATCTTAATCGTTTTGGATTTTCCGAAGTTCCCATGAGCCGCGGGGGGAGCGTGTATCTCATTGAAACGCCTGACTCCTACATCGCGCATGTTGAGGAGGGACTCGGCACAAAAAATCTTGTTGTGGATGCCATGTACCGGCGCACCGGAAAAACATATTACGATCAAATCGCGTAAGACACCGTCGCAACGATTATTAATGATATGGTGACCATCGGCGCGCTTCCGGTGTCGGTTACAATGCATTGCGCAGTCGGCTCTTCCGACTGGTTCAAAGATGAAAAGCGATACAGCGACCTCATAGCTGGATGGAAACAAACATGCATGAACGTGCGCTGTGTGTGGGGCGGCGGCGAGACGTCGACACTCACGGATATCGTACTACCCGACGCCTGCGTTCTTTCCGGTTCCGCATGGGGAATCGTGAAGCCGAAAGAACGGCTCATCAAGGGAAACATTCTAGATGGCGACGCGATTGTACTCGTTGAAAGTTCAGGCATCCACGCGAATGGACTCACGATGGCCCGTGAGATCACAAAAAAACTTCCGCACGGCTACCTTACCACCATTGGCGACGGACGAACCTTTGGCGAGGCACTTCTTGACTCAGCGCATATCTACGTCCCTTTCATAGAAAGCTGTCTTGAGACGCATGCAGAAATCCACTACACAGTCCACATCACCGGCCATGGCTGGCGCAAGCTCATGCGCCATCCGGAACCTTTTGTGTATAGCGTAGAACTCATTCCGCAACTGTGTCCCCTATTCCAGTTTATCCAAGCGCATGGCCCGGTTGACGACCGCGAGGCGTATGCAACATTCAACATGGGAGCAGGATTTGCAGTGTATTGCCCAGAACAGACAGTCAAACACGTGATTGAAATGGCATATTTCCACGGACTCAATGCGTTTCGCGCGGGCAAAATTAAAAAAGAAGGCGATAACAAAAAGGTTGTTATTGAACCCAAACGCCTTGAATATGACGCTTCAACTCTCACTATCAGATAAACAACGCCACCGTTCTGCGGTGGCTTTTTAGCGAAGGACTCTACATCGGACATGTCTCTGCCGCGCCTCCTTCTTTGGAATCCCCCGGTTCTCCCGACTCCATGGCAAGACCCATTTCATCGCCGATTTTTTTAACAATTTCGTCCACTGAGACCTTTTCGTCGTCAAACGTTACATCAAGCGAACGGTCTTCATAGCGGACAGTGACATCTTCAACTCCTTTTATGGAGCGAACAATGCCTTTCATTGTTCCAGGAATTGAAGGACACCCGATACGCGAGGGATGGAGCGTAATTTTTTGAATCATACAATCGAAAACTTAATTATAGAATCGGCAGCGTAATCTTAAAAGTAGTCCCTTTATTTTCCACGCTCGTGCACGTGATCATGCCATCATGCTGTTCAATAATGTTTTTCGTCACATACAGGCCCAAACCCGTCCCGCTTGTCTGATAAAGCTGGGCATTTTGCGCCCTGAAAAACTTGGAGAAGACCCTATGGAGCTGTTCATCGGGAATCCCGATACCGGTATCTTGAATCTCAATCGTCATATTGGATTTTTCTTTCTTCACCGTTACAGTCACTTTTCCGCCCGGAAGCGTATACTTGAGCGCGTTATCAAACACATTATCAAACGCGATTGCAATTTTTTCCTCATCAAGATTGAACCACAGTGCCTCATCAATCGCGGGAACATTCCATATAATCTCAACCCCTTTCTCGGCGGCATTTTTCTTCAGAATTTCTCCGACGTGTTCAAAAATTGGCATCACCGGCTGTTTCTTGAAGTTGAATCCGAATCGCCCCTCCTCCAGCCGCGCAACATTGAGAAGGTCGTTAATAAGTTCAGTGAGACGATTCGTTGCATCAAATGCATCGCGCACTACTTTCTTTTGCGCAGTGACAAGTTTTCCTGAATCCTCTTCCAAGAGCGCCGCCAACGCCCATTTGATGCCGGTAAGCGGCGTGCGGAGCTGATGCGCCGCGACTGATACGAATTCGGACTTAATGACATCCAGCTCAACCAACCGGATATTGGCTCGCGTGAGTTCAAGGTCTCGCCGCACCAGCATCTTTCCGGTATCATCTAATTCTTCAAGAAACTCTTGAAGTCGGCGGTTTACGGATCCCAGCCTGATATTTCCCTGCAGTATGATAAAGAAAATAAAAAGGCCGAGACCGCTGGTCAACCCCGCCACAAGCAGCATCTGACGTTCAAACGCAAACGCGGAACGTAACGGCTGTTCAAGAAAAAGGCCAAGCTTGGCAACGGGTATCGGCACGCCAACCGTAAATACCCACTCCCCTTCTTGATTTTTATCAAAATCTTCTGACGCAAGGCCGTCTGCAACCCTTCCCTCAATGATAACTTTCTGGATAATGGGACGTGCAAGAAAATTCCGGCGCTTAACAATCTCCTTGACATCGGGATGCACAATCTGTATCCCCGCGTCGTCAACCACATAAATATGGCCGGGCGTGATTTGAAGATTTCGCGCAGCGGCGACAAAATTCCGGAGATTCAATTCAGCGACGAGCACGTGCTCCACTGATTTTCCCGCGTGCAGAACCGGCACTACAAGATTTACATGCGGATCCAATTCCGGAGACAAAAACACATCCCCGAAATTCGGAGCGCCTTGGAGCGCCGTATAAAAATACGGGGTCTTGCTGTAGTCGCGATCGGAAAAAATCTCTTCTCCTTTCTTGAATTTCTGTTCAAACGCCCGTATCTCTCGTCCCGTACGCTCTACGAGCGCCACGCGTATGAGACTTTCGTTGTTACGAAAGAGTCCTCCAAGAATTTCTCGTATACGACCGGGGTCACTCACGATGTCATCACCCGCCACTGAAAGATCTTTCACCGCTCTGTCTAACTCAATAGTGATATTTGATCGCACACGATCCACGATTTCCAGCGCGAAAAGCGATGCTGAAGAACGGATGCGCCGTATCGTGGGCACGAGCCAAATGAGGTTGATCGCCACGAGTCCTACCGTGACGCTCAAAAGAAAAGTAATCCATCGTACCCATATACTTTTGGGAGTGCGCAAAAATGCCATAAAGACATGATTGAATCTCGGAGTTATTTTCCGACTACTACATCCGCTTTCTTCAGAAATTCCTGACTTAACACGACACCAATAGCACGGGCAGTATTAAGATTAACCGCAAGAAGCAATTTTTTGGGAACTTCAACCGGAATCACCGATGGATTTCCCCCCCAAAGAACTTGATGAACAAGACGCGCGGATTGCTCACCGGTAACCGCGTAATCAGGTCCAAATCCCACAAGTCCTCCCTGTTCTACCTGACTGATATCAAAGACCGCGAACGGAATTTTTTCCTTGAGCGCTTGCGCCACATATGACTTGAGCCCGGCGAAAATTAGAGAATCGGCACTGATAATCATACCATCAACATCTTTACGGACGATACTTGCCGCAATCCGCTCATGTTCTCCTGCCGCAGCTACGGAATAATACACCAGCGTTATGCCGAGTTTCTCCGCGGTTTCGCGGGCAATCTCAAGCGAGCGTAATGATGCCGCATCTTTTAATGCAACGGCAGTATGCGGCACGGCAACCCGTTGAATTTTTGGATTGATTTCCTTAAGAAGCTCAAGCCGTTTTGCCGTAAGCTCCGTGGAAAGACTTGCGACACCGGTCACGTTCGTGCCAGGACGCTGTGCATTTTTGATGACGCCAGCACTCAAAGGATCGCCCATGGAGCCAAACACAATCGGAATAGGATACAACATATCTCGGGTCGCCTCATAGGCCGCTTGTGTTGCCGGAGTTGAATACACATGGATCACGTCAACATTTTCGGCGATAAACTCCTGTAAAGCCCCATTGATCTCGTCCTTGGTATTCACATAACGGATGTCATAACGTATATCTCCCCCCTCCCCCTCTTTATGCCCAAGCTGCCGCATTGTTTTAAGAAAGCTCTCAACAGACGTTTTGTAAGCGCTTGATGCGCCCCGTACCAGTACGGCAACTTTGTACACCCTTATTTCAGCGGAGTAACGGGCGCTATACCACCACGCACCCGCGGCACCTGCAAGAACAACCGCGAGAATAACAAACGCACCACGAAAAGAAAATTTCATATCTTCTTTACCTTACTTAGAACCTATTTTATTATTCCCCAACGCCGAACATCACCATGGTTTCATTATAGAAACGAGTGTCTATCTTTTCTTTTACACGAATCTCTCCGCCGAGCGGCGCCTGCTCCCCATAGGTGTAAAACCCGAGAAGCGGCACATCGTGTCCGATAATGTCCAGCACTGCCTGGATTTCATCATTCGCGTGCTCGCCGAAAAGTTTTTCACGCGCGATGCAGTTAAACATCAACACAAACTTCGGTTTTGTGCCATCGGTCTCAAATTCTTTCATAAGGTGGCGAGCCGCATCTTGAGACGCCTCAACTGCTTTTTCCTTGCTCCCAATCATAAGACGTATTTCCGATCCCTGGGGAATTTCTGCGGCGCAGGTAATCGAACCGTCTTCATTCACTTTGATCGGATCGCGAATAAGATATTCTTCTTCATATTCCGGAATCTTGAGTCCGAGAGGATAGGTGATTGCCAGACGCGCAAGGGCTTCTTTGCGCAACTCCTCCGCTCTCTGACCGAAATAATCCTCATAAATGCCCACAGCCGGTTTTCCATCAAGTTCATAAAGAATCGCGCCTTCGGCCTTAGTTACTTTCATCGGAAGACCGATCGGTACCCAGCCGTGGCGCACGCCGATACCCATGGAGAAAGTGCCGGCAAGGCCAACGCCCGCAACCGCGCCCGAGGCAACCTCACCATCGCGGTATTCATACGTTTTCTCAAAGATAAAATCATCGCCTGGGGCACCACCCACCACTGGAAAATGAGCGCCGAGCACGTCCAAAACTCCGCGCACGATATCAGCGCCATTCCCCGTGAGCACATCCGGAAGCATGATAAACGCGCGGAGTCCGTCGCCCGCTTTTTCTTTCACTTCGCGCGCAACCGCCTGTCCGGCTTCACGCGCGCCGTTTTTTACATTCATACCAAGACCCCCATGAAATTTGATGCGGTCGGATTTAATCGCCATCACCCCAACTGCTTTAGTGGTCGGCCCGTCATTCGTAATCTCCCCAGCGTCAGTGCATCCGACAAGCGGCCCATTCCCGCTCGCCTCGCGAATGCCGCGGACAAGCTCATTTTGGTCAAACACGGCCGAGGCGAACGCAAAGGTAATATCTGGCGTGCCGCCGCCCATCTGCTGAACCGCAACGGTGCAAGCCTCAAAACCTGCTTGATACGAATCCTTATTTTTTGAAAGTCCGACTCCTGATTGAATAGCCATATACTATATTTTTATTTAGTAAGTACACGCTCGACTTTTTGTAAAATTTCCGTGGGCAATACGTTTGCCTTAATAATATAGTCAACCGCCCCGGCTTTTAATCCTTTCTGGATTTCTTCTTTTTGTCCCAAGTTTGAAATCACGATCACAGGAATTTGTTTAAACTCCTTGTCAGCTTTCAATTCGGCAAGAAAGGCAAAACCATCCATATCGGGAAGAATAATGTCCAGCAGCACCAGATCAACAGCGCCACCTTTTAAAATAAGCCGCGCCTCAGCAACATTAAAAGCCCTTGAAACACGATATCCATTCTGACGGAATTTTCCGTCAAGAAGCTCAACGAGAATGAGATCATCTTCAACAATAAGAATATGCGCCTTGGCCGGCACGTTACCAAAAGCATTATCTGCAAATTCCTGGCGGCTTCCCCCTGCTAACACCTCCTGAACTTTTTGAAGCACCTCTTGTGGGGTAAAATTAATCTTGACCAGATAATCACGCACGCCGAGTTTAAGCGCGCGCTCAACCTCAACCTGCTGGCCGGAGTTTGAAATAATCACTACCGGTAGTTCCGGAATCAGATTCTCCTTCACAAGCGTTTCAAGAATACCAAACCCGTTCATCCCGGGCAAAAGAATATCAAGTAGGACAAGATCCGGCTTCTCGGAATGAATAAGCTCAAGTCCTGTTTGCCCGTCGTATGCGGTCTTAACTGAATATCCTGCCGCCTCTAATTTCCCCTGTATGAGGTGTGCAAGTGTTTTTTCATCTTCAACCAAAACAATACATTTTTTACTGACTACATCCGCCATAAGTGATTATGTGTAGGAATATAACGCTCCGGTTTCTTAAGAGATATGACAATTATCTCCTTATCGCTATCGACCACTTATCCACATGTGATTTATTCTGAAGGTCCGATGCGCCTGACAATAATGAAAATGATGAGCGGCACTGAAAACCACCAGATGCGCAGGTCTTGATTCGCAAAAATCGTACGCGTGAGCGGCGCCAAAAGTGCAATAGTTGCCTGAGGAAGAAAGCTGAAAAAGATGTGAATGAGAAGTCCTGTTTCAAGAATACTCAACACGAGCACCTGCCACCATGCATACGCACGAAAAATACGTGCTCTACGCGGAGAAAGAAGTACGAGAAGCCCAAAAAAAAGAATGATAAATACGGCTAATTTAACAATAATCACCTGTCCGATGCCAAGGGTTCGCGCAAGGGAGTCAAGCGGCATCACGGAAAACACCGCAAACGCCACATAGGTCGTCAAAAGCGTTGAAGTGGACCGCCTTCTCCCCCGAGAGACGCCGTAGAAAAATCCGATGGACAGA
>CAYFJB010000006.1:12091-24531 GCA_964343395.1 uncultured Candidatus Saccharibacteria bacterium | reverse complement strand
GACAGAAGCGCAAAAATCAGCACAAGATCCCATGTGGGATTGGAAAGAATTTGTGCCGTCGTATTTTTGAGAAGCACGATTTCTTTGAGCGGCATACCTTCTAGTATACAAAATATCCGAATACAAGAAAACCTCCCCGATGCATCGGGGAGGTTTTCTTAATCTTATCGTATGACGATCGATCTATTTTTTAATAATCATCATGCGGCATAGCAGGAGCTTTCTCTTCTTTCTTCGGCAATTCTGTAACCGCCGCTTCCGTGGTAAGAAACATTGCTGCCACGGACACCGCGTTTTCAAGCGCAGAACGGGTTACTTTGACTGGATCCACAATGCCCTCCTTCATCATATCAGGAACCACACGATCGCCAGACGCATCATATCCTACCTGCGATTTTGGGTCGGCAAGAATTTTTTCCTTAATTTTTGAGGTGATCTCACCGACGCGTTTACCGGCATTCAATGCAATCTGTGCGAGCGGTTCTTCCAGCGCATTCAGAAGTATTGCATAGGCGGACTCACGCTCCGGCCGTGCTCCGGTTTTTTCGTCATTCGTCACTCTGCGATCCCACCGTTCGCGAAGAAGTGTAGCAGCCTTGAAAAGCGCAATGCCGCCCCCCGCGACAATACCTTCTGCGAGCGCTGCTTTGGTTGAGGCGACCGCATCCTCGGTTTTAAGCTTAATGTATTTCATCTCGGTCTCCGTTGCCGCCCCGACTTTGATAATCGCAACTCCGCCGGAGAGTTTTGCGAGCCGCTCCTGAAGTTTTTCCCGGTCATAATCGGAGCTGGTTTTTTCAATCTGAGCGCGGATCTGCGCGATACGCTGTTCAATGTCTTCTTTCTTGCCTTTGCCGCCGACAATCGTGGTATTGTCTTTATCAGCAACCACCCGTCGTGCGCGACCCAGCATCTCAAGGGTGACATTTTCAAGCTTAAGACCCAATTCCTCTGAAATGACAGTACCGCCAGTCACTGCAGAGATATCCTGCAGCATTTCTTTCCTGCGGTCACCGAATCCAGGAGCTTTAACCGCGAGCGCGTTGAACGCCGCGCGAAGACGATTAACCACCAACGTTGCAAGCGCGTCTCCCTCAACATCTTCCGCAACAATCACGAGCTCCTTTTTGCCCATTTTAGCGAGTTTCTCAAGCAGCGGAAGAATATCATGAATTGATGAAATTTTCTTGTCCGTAATCAGAAGATACGGATCGTCAATCACCGCCTCCATTCGCTCCGCATTCGTTACCATATAGGGAGAGATGTAGCCGCGATCAAACTGCATTCCCTCAACGATTTCTTTCTCAATGCCAGTACCCTGTGATTCTTCCACCGTTACCGCTCCATCCTTGCCGACTTTCTGGATCGCCCCTGCAATGATCTCGCCTAATTCCCGCGATTCTGCGGAAATCGTTGCAACCTGCACAATCTCCTCTTCATCTTTTACCGGCTTTGTAAAATTCTTGAGTTCTGCGAGAACTTCATCTTTCGCACGCTCAAGCTCTTGCCTAAGCCCCACCGTATTCACGCCCGCCGCCGCATATTTCAATCCCTCGCTCACGAGCGCCTGCGCCAACACCACTGCCGTAGTCGTGCCGTCGCCAACCGCGTCGTTCGTTTTTGACGCAACCTCTTTGATGAGCTCCGCCCCCATATTTTCAAATTTATCTTCAAGTTCAATTTCTTTGGCGATGGTCACCCCATCGTTCGTTATCTGCGGCGCGCCGAAACTTTTATCAAGCACGACATTCCGCCCCTTCGGGCCGAGGGTGATTTTTACCGCACGCGCGAGCTGATCAATGCCGCGTTTCATCGCATGCCGCGCTTTTTCATCAAATAGAATTTGCTTTGCCATATTATTCAATGATCGCGAGAATATCCTCTTCCCTCGCAATCAGGTATTCCTTATCATCGACCTTTATTTCATTCGGACCGTATTTAGTAAAGAGGACGACATCGCCTTTTTTGACATTCATCGGGATGCGCTTTCCTTCTTCACTCATCTTGCCCGGTCCCACGGCAATCACCGTTCCCTGCTCCGGCCGTTCCTTATCAACGGTTTCAGGCAGGTAAATCCCGGCTTTCGTCTTGCCGCCTTTTTCTTTCTCCGACGGCTCAATGACGACCCGGTCTCCAAGGGGTTGTAACTTCATAAATAATAGCCAATACGCGAATATACGCGAATGACATGAAAAAATATATAAATATAATT
Source organism: uncultured Candidatus Saccharibacteria bacterium (assembly GCA_964343395.1). GTDB lineage: Bacteria > Patescibacteriota > Minisyncoccia > Sungbacterales > HO2-52-23 > CAYFJB01. Next base: position 22,319 of record CAYFJB010000006.1, on the reverse strand, counting down.
AGCACTCTCGACCTATGACTGCTAACTAGTGTACTCGCGACGGTAATCTTGTCAAGAGGGTAGTGCTCTCTCTATAGTAATGAGCAAGAAAGCGGTTCTTTTAAATTGCACTTAATGATACCACGCACGAGGTGATGCATGAACGAATTTCCGTCAAAAAAACAAACTGCCCTCAACGCGGGCATCATTATCTTTTGGTTTCTCATCATCATTCTCTGGGGCTGGAATCCGCTTGACGGCTACAGGCGCTGGTGGTGGTTTGATGACCTCGGCCATATGCTCTACGGTTTCTTCGGGGCGTGGACATTTCTCTACTTCAAAATACATTATTCGGCACGAGGAGCGTTTCTTTTCGTCGGAAAAAAAATGCTCGTTCTTGATACGATTTTCTATGTCATGGGAAGCGGGGCAATATGGGAGTTGCACGAGTTTATGTGGGACGTTTTCCTGCGGCCCGGATACTTCCCATACCTCGACACGGCACAGCATGGCCTTGCCGACACCATGTTGGATCTTTTTCACGAATTATGGACTGCGACTGCCGCACTTCTCATCTGGCATTTTGGGCGATGGTTCTATGCCGTGCTCTGGCCGGAACAGGCAGCGCTGGAAGACCGCGACTACACAGCGGACAGAATTTTTGAGGCGTCCGTACACCTTCGGGAACTCCGACGCTCACACTGGAAAGAAATCAAAACACAGTTCAAAAATCGTCTCCGCCAGCGCCGCGATCCTCATTAAAATCTCACTATTGAGATTTTAATGAGGCGTGAGGCGTTTATGAGGCGTCTCGCCTCATAAACGCCTCATAAACTCCATATATCTCGAGAGCACTATTGAAGAGAGAATCGCCACGGCTTCTGCGCCCATATGCCCGCGTAGCCAACCCCAATCCGCGTTCCCCGTTTAATCAAACGGGGCTTTATTTTTATACAGCGATCTTCAATCCAGAGACCGGTATCTTTGCTTACCGTTGTTCCATTCAAACGGCGATCAATTTCAAAATATTGACATACTCGTCCAGGCCCGGAAATCTCTTTTTTTAATTCTCCGTCAGTAAGCGCAACAGAACGAATCAGAATCGCGGCCGGATACCCTTTACGCTCGGTGACAATATTCAAACAGTGATGCATTCCGTAAATCATATAGACATACCAGCGCCCCGCATCTCCCAACATTATTTTTGTGCGGGGCGTGATCCCCCGCGATGCATGCGATGCCTTGTCGCGCGGCCCGACATATGCTTCAACCTCGGTAATCATCCCCGCAATTTTTCGATTGGTGATCTTCCTCACCAAAAAAGTGCCGAGGAGCTCCTTGGCAACCGTAAGTGTGGGACGGTTAAAAAAATTCTTCCTCAGAATCCTACCCATAAATGTGAAGAACAAACTGGCCCGCAAGCGAATGAAAGATCTCCACTTCCGGAGCACGATGGAAATGTCGCGAGGTTGCCGATTCTTTCCCCAGTTAGAGAACAAAAAAATTCTCCAGCTATCATGCGCGGTAACTTTCCATAAGTCAAGGTCACGCTCTCATGGGGATTCGAACCCCAGTTCCATGGCTGAGAACCATGTGTCCTAGGCCTCTAGACGATGAGAGCTTTTTGTGATAAAATAACAGAACGAAAAGTTGAGTTCTTTTACAAAGACTATTCCTTACTATAAAGGAAAAACACATGTTCAATCAAGCTCTGATTCTTGAAAACATGGAATGCTTGAGAAAGCAGAACGGCGCCTTCATTGCCGCGCCGACGTATGATTATTCGTCAGTGTGGATCCGCGACCACCTCTTTATGGCGCTCAGTTACTATTATCTTGGCAGAACGCATGATGAAAAACTTATTCAAAGTATTCAGGTGGTTTTTAACATATTTCATACTCAGCGCCATAAATTGGAACGCATTATCCATCCGCGGGATCAGCATGGAAAACTTATCGTCCCCGAACTCATTCACGCCAAATACGACGCGACGACCCTCAATGAAATCACCCACGAATGGGGGCATCACCAGCTTGATGCGCTCGGCCTTTTCCTTCACGTCGTGGCGGATCTAGATTTTAAAAATACGCCAGTGATCCGTGATAAGGGAGATCGGGAAATTCTCCAGCTTCTGATATTTTATTTGCAAAATGTTCAGTACTGGCGCGAACCGGATAACGGCATGTGGGAAGAATGTCTCATCAGGCGGAGTTCCTCCATCGGCGCGGTTGTCGCGGGTCTTTCCTACATCCAGCGGCGCGGACTTGCAACCATCCCAACCGAGCTCATCAACAAAGGACGCAACGAACTGCACCGCATTCTTGAATGTGAATCACGAGATCAGTGCGAGATTCCTCATCACGATCACACCTGTGATGTGGCGCAGCTCTTTCTTATTTGGCCCTTCAATGTGATTAATCGCGACATGGCGGACAGTATCCTTAACCGCATCATCAACGGTTACCACTCCAATGGTGTCTTAATAAAATTAGTTCAGCCGCTTGGGATCCAGCGCTACTGGGGCGACGATTACCGCCGTTCCAAAAACGGGGTCTCGGCGCAATGGCAATGGGAATTTCTCCTCTCCATCATCTTTTCCCAGCGCCATGAGTATGAAAATGCGGCGCATTGGTTTGAACGGGCCGCTGAACGCATTACGCCGGAAGGACACATCACTGAAGCATTCACCGATGGACGTCCTAATGACCACATACCTCTGGGTTGGATGCATGCACTCGCGCTCATTGCATTCAGCAAATTTCCGCTAGAAGTGCGACTGTCTCTGTCTGAAGCAACGGCATGTTAAGTATGTTAAAATGTCCTAAGCTAAGCTTAGGATGGAGTATCGACTAACACGTCATGCTCGATTTGTCCAATAGTCCTCCTGCCGCACGAGAAGTGTCGCTGCCTGCTCCGGATTCGCCATAATTTCCTCCGTTACTTTTTCCATCCGCATTGCCTGACTTCCTTTTATTAAGACAAGATCGCCCAACCTCAGCAATGGGTCCAGGGCTTTGCCCGCAGAAACCGAATCATCAAAACTCATCACCTGCGCGCGATCAAGCGTACGAGGCCGCGGTTCTACTCCGCGATGAAGCGCCTCATCGGCAATGAATTTTGCGCGCGGGCCAACGGTAATCAGAAAATCAACAAATTCGGCAGCCAAATCCCCGATCGCGCGATGCGCCTGCTCGGTGAAACGCCCAATTTCAAGCATATCGCCGAGCACCGCGATTCTCCGTGTCCCCGGAAGTTCACGCAGCGTTTCAAGCGCCGCATAGGTGGATTCTGGTGCGGCATTATATGTATCATCAAGAATAAAAGAACGCTTAATCCCTTTCAGCAGACGAAGCCGTCCGGGCGGCGGCACATACCCGCGGAGCGCATCTGAAATCTCCACAAGATTCATGCCCATTGCAAGCCCCACTGCAGCTGCAGCCGCGGCCGCATACGCATGCGGCTCGCCAAATGCCCCAGGGAGCCGTACCGGCACGACACTTCCTTTATGTTCAATTTTAAACGCGACGCCATCAGGAACCTCGCCGCTCTCTTCATACAGAAACGCCTGCAGCCGATAATTAGTAATGAGCAGCGACGCATGTTCTTCCATGCCAAAAGTTGTCACAACCGCAGTCGTTCTACCTTTCATGCCCAACACCGCGTAATCATCATGATTTAATACCGCACATCCGTGAGCAGGAAGTGCCGCAATAATCTTTGTCTTTTCCATGATGAGCTCCTCGGGATTCTTGAAAAATTCAACATGCGCCGGAATGTCGCCGATCGCCGTCACCACGCCAATATCCGGCCGCGCGATTGACAACAAATAGTCCATATCGCCCGGCCGATCTATTCCGTATTCAAGCACGAGCACATCCGGATATTCGCCGCGTATCATAACCCGTACCGCCGCGCGGACACAGCAACGAATCCATGCCGCGATATTTCTTCCCTGATGCGGGAACCCAAGAATCGTGAGCGCCACGCCGATTTCATTATTGTAATTTTTCTCCGCAGTCCGCACCCGATACTTTTTTTTGAGCGCCGCATACACCGCATGCCTCGTAGAAGTCTTTCCCACAGAACCAGTAATACCAATAATTTTTGGCTGGTATCTCCGAATCGTCGCCCGCGCCAGCATCGCCAAAATTTTCTGAAGTATTGACTTTTTAATCATCATATGATTAACCTCTTCTGGGTTATTGCCGAGAAAACAGACAACCAGAAACTCGGCCTTAGCTTTAAACTATAATCTCTCCAGCCTGTGCCGGGTCAAGCCCGACACATTTTTTATACTCTCTTTACAGGGATTCTCTTTACAGGGATTGGATCCCTGTAAACTCCGTAGAGAGGGGGGTACTTACTTAATCTGTTCATCCCGCAAGCGTAGATTAAATTTCCTTTAAATCGTCAGCAGACCACGAAAGAACAAAATTCTGAAATTCATTTATATCCTCAAAGAAGTGATAAATAAAAGATGGATTAATAATTCCGGGGAATTTATTTTGATCAGTATACGAAGAAAAACTGGACCAAGGATGACTTTTTAATATAGCCAAACTTTTTTTCTTATCTTTAATTCCCGCCTCTCGCCATTCATGTGTAACACCGTCTAAAGCATTAAGTGGAATATAGGCCTGGATATACCTCCCGTAACGATCATTATCAATCCATTTTATCTTATATCGCCCCTGGAATAAAGCGCCCGATCTCGAATGCTTTAAATTAAAAAAGCCAGTATATCCAGCGCCTAACTTCTGCATAAAAAGAGAGAGCCCTTTATCGACCAACTGTTTTACCAAAAGATGATAATGATTGGTCATTAATATAAACGAGCCGATTTGCACCAATGGTTCTTCTGGATACAGGGATCCAATCCCTGTTTTTTCGAATATAAAGAACTCACGAAGTGTTACCGGCCGCGCTGTATTAAAAAACCGCAGAGCAGAAATGAATCGGCGATAATCGTTGTCAGTTGGGAAAATAATTCTTTTCTCAACGCCACGATTATAAACATGATATAGTTCTCCTGAAACTAAGGATGGACGTTGCGTTGGCATATCTTTCCTGTTACAGAGATTACAGGGATTGGATCCCTGTTTCAGGGATTGGATCCCTGTTTCAAGAACTACTTTTCATCCGGCGGCACCTCGTAATAATTCAAAATGAACTCTGCGAGGTCGTGGAACGCTGGCGTCAGGGTGTTCGCCGCAAACCGGTTTCCTTTCGGCTCACTCAATTGTAACAAGATGAGAAAACGCGGGTCAAAAGCAGGAGCATAGCCGACAAAGGTGTGGATCACGCGATCCGTGTCATATCCTTTGCCATCTCGGCGCGGAATCTGCGCAGTGCCGGTCTTCCCCGCGACAAAATATCCTTTGACTCCTGCCCGATTCTCAAAGCCGTTTCGCACCGCGGAGACCAACATTTTAGACACCATCTCGGATGTCTCACGCGAGATCACACGCCGCACCTCCTGCGGCGCTTTTTGTATTTCCACGCCAGAATCATCAGTGATTTTCTCAACAATATAGGGCTTCATCAACACTCCGCCATTCGCAATCGCCCCGATTGATGACGCAAGCCCAAGCGGTGTCATTGCAATTCCCTGCCCGAACGATGCGGTCATATAATCAATCTCGCGGCCGCGGGAAAGATTTGATATGTTGCCGGAAATTTCACCAGGAAGATCAACGCCCGTCTTTCCGCCAAAACCAAACTGTGTCAAGTAAAAGAATTGCCGCTCCTGTCCGAGCAGACGCGCCACATACGCAGCACCGATGTTCAATGACTTTTCAAGCACCCCGGTCATGGTCTGAACGCCATATGCTTTTTCATCAAAATTTTTAATAGTGTAGCCGCCGATTCTCAACTCGCCGGTATCACGATACGTAGATTCTGGAGTCACCACTTTCTCCTCAATACCCGCTGCCATGGTAATTGGTTTTACCACTGAACCAAACTCGTAACGCGCCTCCGTCAGCGGATTCAAAAATACGGAAAAATCTTCTTCGTTAAAAAACTCGTTTGGATCAAACGCGGGAAGTGCCGAGAGCGCAAGAATCCGTCCGGTCTTTGGTTCAAGCACCACGAGCGCCCCTGACACCGCACCCCATTTTTTATAGATCCCCTCCAAAATTTTCTCTGCTTCGCGCTCAATATTAAAATCAAGCGTCAGTACAAGGGCTGATCCTCGCGCCGACGGTTTAATAATGCGTTTCCCGAGTGCCGCAAGAAATGAAGTCCCCCCTGATTCCTGAATCCCCTCAAGAAGTCCCTGCTCTCCCGCAAGGTCCTTCTCATAAAAACGCTCAAGGCCGTATCGCCCTTCTTCGCGTGATGTTTCCCTGCTCACAAATCCAATTGTATGCGCCGCAAGCTTCCCGTACGGATACGTGCGCTGCATCTCTTTCTCCAACAGAACCCCATCTAGTTTCTGTGCTTCAAGCATGCGCGCTTCCTCTTCTCTCGCGCGCCGCGCCACGATTTCATACGGATCATCTTTTTTCTCAAGTTTCTTGAGAATAAAATCCTGATCAAGTCCGAGTGTCTTTGAAAGCGCATCCGCAACCGCGGCCTGATCCGTCACATACTTCGGCGCAATGGCAATCATATGCGCCGCGCGGTTCAGCGCCAAAGGAATCAATTCATGGCTCTTATCCTGCGCAAAAATACCGCCCCGCTCCGGCCTTACCTCCCGCACGCTCGTATGCTGCTTCACCGCCAGCGCAGTATAGTCGCCATGACGAACAATCTGCAACATAAACAGCCGCCCGATGAGCACGGCGAGCGCCAATAAAAAAAAGAGGAGGACCATGGTCATCCGCTTCTCCAGACCAGTCCCTGCTCGCACTGAAGATCGACGAAGTCCGGACATATACCTTTAAGGCCGCGGGGATTCGCTCGAAGAGACCGCTACATTTTCCGGGGCAAGATATTGAATTGATGAGACTTTCTGCATGCGGTCAATCAATTCGTCCATGCGTTCCGCGACGCCGGTTTCTTTTTGCCGTATTTTGAGTTCAAGCACGGCATTTTTTTCAGTGAGCAGCATCAATGAAGCCGAAAGTTCACCAAGAGAAAATTTCATCTGGAAGGTCCAATAAAATACCGCGAAGCAGACGCATACACAAATCGCGGAGCCGAGACCCAGCGTTATCATCATCATCCTATAGGGTATTGTTCTCGTGGATGAAAAAAACATTATATCTAGAGTACACGGGCGGCTCTTAATTTTGCCGAACGTGTGCGCGGGTATATCCGCGTCTCCTCTGGCGATGCGCGCAGAGGTTTTTTAGTAAGCATCGTAAGAACTCCTTTCTCCATTTCTTGCCTCATAAATTCTTTAACTATCCGGTCTTCAAGCGAATGAAAAGAAATCACTGCAATTTTTCCTCCGGATGCGAGCACCTCAAGCGATGCGCGAAGTCCCGCCTCTCCATTTTCCAATTCTCGGTTCACGGCAATACGAAGCGCCTGGAACGTCCTCGTTGCAGGATGAATCTGTCTTTTGTATCCTCTTGGGCGCGGAATACTTTTCAGGATCACCCCTACGAGCTCTGAAGTGCGCTTCAATGGTGAACGTCGTCTCGCCTCCACGATTCCTTGCGCAATCCGCACCGCATACCGTTCTTCCCCGAATTGCGCCACTATTTTTTCAAGTGCACCTTGTGTCCACGTGTTCACGATTTCCTCCGCAGTAAGCGGATTCTGGACGCTATACCTCATGTCAAGCGGCTCATCGCGAAAGAATGAAAATCCCCTTCCGGAATGTTCAACGTGATACGAACTGAATCCAAGATCAAAAAGAATTCCATTTACTTTTCTCGTCACTCCCGCCTCCTTAGCAATTTTTTGTACATTCACATAAGTATCGCAGACCAATTTTATATTTCTTATTCCTGATTCCTCATTCATCATTCTTAATTCCCGTATCAATTCGCAATCCCAATCAATTCCAATCACTGTGCCGCTGGCTCCAATCTTTTCTGCAATTGCGCACGCATGTCCGCCGCCATTGACAGTTGCATCGATATAAATCTGTCCCGGATGCGGATCAAAGATGTCCACGACTTCTTTTAACAAAACGGGCGCGTGGAGCATCAATAGAGTCCTAATTCTCCCAACTTCTCCGCAATCATATCCGTGTTTTTTTCAACTTCTGCTTTATAATTCGTCCACCGCTCTTCATCCCAAATTTCAATGCGGCTATAGACCCCCGCAATGATGGCGCGCTGGTTCAATCCCGCATACTGTTTTAAGTAGTCGGGAATAAGGATTCGTCCAAGCTGATCAAATTCAACCTCTACTGCTCCTGCCATCATCAACCGCATGAAGCTGCGCGTATTGCCAGACCCAACTGGAAGTGCGGCAAGTTTCTCCGTGAGTTTCACCCACTCTGCCATCGGGTACAGGAATAAACAGTTATCAAGTCCTCGCGTCAAAATCGCCCGTACTCCAAGTTCCTTGCGCATTTTTGCCGGAATCGCAAGCCGTTTCTTTGTATCAAGCGTGTGCTGATATTCACCAATCAACATATCCACAAAAACAGTTACTTATCCACAGAATCTTCCACAATCTTCCACTTCGTTTCTATTTTATTCCACTTTATGCCATCATGCAATACTTTATCGCCACTTTGTATATAAAAATAAAAGTGGCTTACTTAAGCCACCACAACTAAAAGTTACTCATTGTTATCCACCTGTAATTCACAGTCGCTCATTTAACTGCTGAATTATTGCGCCACCAATATGGTAATTTCCTGAAAAACAGGCATCGCAGAAATTATCCATACCAAGCCCTTGCGTGCCTTCAATGACTGCCTGTTTCAATCCATCCAAACTCAAGTACGCAAGCGAATCAGCGCCAATCTCTTCCCTGATCCTCTCGAGATCTCCTCCATGCCGCCGCCCGGCAAGTTCATGAGGAATCTCATTCGTATTGATTCCATAATGACACGGGTATGGGATACAAGGGGAACTGACACGCATGTGCACTTCCCGCGCTCCGGCGTCTTTGAGCATCTTTATCGTTTTTCGTGCGGTACGCGCCCGGACAATTGAATCATCAACCAGCATCACCCTCTTTCCGATAACTGCTTCAGGAATCACGTTGAACTTAATATTCATCAATTCGTCTCTTCGCGCATCGGTCTTCTCAATAAAAGTACGCCCCACATAGTGATACCTGAACAATGCCATCTCAAGCGGGATTCCTGACTCACGAGAGGATCCAACTGCCGCGGCAGTTCCCGAATCAGGCACCGGCACTATGATGTCTGCGTCAACCGGCGCCTCACGCCATAAATTTCTCCCCATGCGTTCGCGGATCGACTGGATTCTCCCGCCGTTTAATAGGCTGTCGGGACGGGAAAAATAGACAAACTCAAAAAGGCAGGGCTTCTGAAATTTCGCACATTCGTCCGGCGAATCACTGCCGATCTTCTGCGAAACAATTTTTTCGTGAGGACGAAGAATTACCATCTCACCGGGCATCACTTCACGCAAAAAAGTTCCGCCGAGCACCGTGCACACCGCGCTCTCCGATGCAAAAAAACGAGTAGTTCCCCTTTGTCCAATTGCTAATGGACGATTGCCACTCCCATCCCGACCCCCTATTACCATATCTTTATAAAGCGCCACAAGCGCATAGGTGCCGATCGCCTGCCGCAATGCCTCCCGCAGCGCTCCCTCAAATGTTTCTTGCGACGAAAAATGGATGGTTGCCGCAATAACTTCAGTATCAGTCGTCGTAGAAAACTGGTACCCCCATACAGAGAACCCCCGACGAAGCGATTCAAACCCTACAAGATTTCCATTATGTGCGAGGCAGAATTCCGAACCACGAAATGTTCCCTTAATCGGCTGAATGTTATCAGGCGTACTCGAGCCTATCGTGGAGTATCGGACATGTCCGATACCACTCTTTCCCTGCATATGCACCGGAGCATCATAAAAGACAAAATCAACCATACCCATCTTGCGGCGTTCAGCATATTTTTCTTCTCCTTGGTATACCACGGCGCCGGTACTTTCTTGACCGCGATGTTGCTGTGCCCACAGGCCGATACGCACATGCTCTATCACATCCTCGTCAGAGACAATCCCGAACACACCGCACATGATATCGCCTCCTTCAGGCTGGCTTGAGTCCTTTGTTCATGAGAAATTCTTTCCCGTGACCGATATCAACTCTGATTGAAGCACGTCCTTTTTCTTGGCATATCGGACATTGGTCTGCCGGATAC
>CAYFJB010000006.1:1350-12081 GCA_964343395.1 uncultured Candidatus Saccharibacteria bacterium | reverse complement strand
GATACAGAGGAGCGAGTTCAACTCGGAGAAGCGCTGCAAACTTTTCCACTCCAACGCTCCTGTCGCATAAAGCAGCTGCACCGATAGAGATCCCCCCAGCAAAATCAATAGCCGCGCGCATCTTGCGGAGCGTTGTTCCCGTGGTAATCACATCATCTGCCATAAGACATCTTTTTCCCTTGACCAAATTCGCAAAGCCCCGGCTGAAAACACGCCGCGTGCCCACTTTGGTCTGATATCCAATCCGCATCTGTGGCATCGCCGGCGGCGCATAATCAAGCTCAACCCTGCCGTGCGCGATAAATTTCGCGCCTGCTGCGGATCCATAATATAACTTCCAGCCCAGTACGTCTTCCTCGTCGGCATATACCGCATACACATTACAATCGGACAATGACCGCATGGTAAACCGCCGCAGAAAATACGTACACCAGTACGCAATCCACTGCGCGAGCGCAATGCCGCCTTTAGCAGTGCCAACCACCACTTCAATTCCCTGATGCCAGAATTGTTCCGCGAGCGCTTTGCCGAGCTGACTCAACACCTCATAGGGCAGGACCAAGAGCGCGTCTTTATTGACATAATCCGCGGTGTGATACCACGTCTCTTCTCCATCATCGCCGCCATCCTTCAATGTAAGGACAAAATGGTCATCAGTAATGAGTGCCTTGTGCTCAATAAAAAGTTTTTTCACCTCTTCTGATTTCATTTTCAAAGGACCCCTCTCTCTTGCGCGTCTTCAGCCAATGGCCTACCGTACTTACAGAGAAGCATGATCTTTGAAAAATGTCTAACGCACGAAGGAGTTACCTCTATGTATCCTACCTTACGAGCACAAGTACCGATACTTGATCTTGCGCATTTTGATATCCGTCACGATACGGGCTTCCTCCCGAAAAAACCCCTCCAGAAACTGCCGAAGAAATTTGCCGCGCTCGACGAACTTGCGCATAATTTGCCGCGGCTCGTTGAATCAGGCACCGACAATCTGCGCAGAACCATTGATGATTTTCCTTTCTTGAATGTGCACAATCTCAATGGTTCCGCGCTCCGCCGCGCAATGATGATTTATCATTTCGCGCAAAGCGCATATGTAAAATCACCGCCGGAGACTCGCCGTATCCCCGCGAATCTCGCGATTCCTTCATGGATACTTGCGAAAAAATACGACAAGCCATCAATCCTTTCTTACAATTCATATATACTCGATAATTGGAAGCTTAGAGACCCGAACGGTCCGTTTGAAATTGAGAATCTTTCGACGCTTATTGATTTTGTAACGATCCCTGATGACGCTGGCTTTAAACTTGTCCATGTTGCCGTTGACTATCGCGCGGCGTCGGGGCTCTCTGCAATTGGACCAATGCAGCGCGCAGTCCTTGAAGATGACGCGCTCACGGTAGAGGCGTGCCTCTGGCGCATTGCAGGAGCTCTGTTTGCAATGTGCGCCGAGCTCATCAAAATGCCTCTGTGGTGCAATCCCGATATTTATTATCTCCGTGTGCGGCCGTGGATTCAGATGTTTAGTGATATAATCTATGATGGTGTAGAAATATTCCACGGACAAGGCCAAACCTTTCGCGCAGAAACCGGCGCGCAAAATTCTGCAATTCCCTCACTCGCAGCTGCGCTCGGTGTAACGCACACTCAAACGCCCATCACTCAGCACCTGGACGACATGCTACTATACATGCCTCCACCGCATCGCGATTTCATTCGACAAGTCACCGAAGGCCCCTCCTCAAGAGAATATGTATTCAAGAAACGCCGCAGCCACCCGGCTCTCATAGAGGCCAATAACGCAGCCATTGACGGACTCGTACTTTTCCGCGAACGGCATTTCGAATATCCAATGAAATATCTTGTCGCCAAAAAAGAAGGGCCGCTCGGCACCGGCGGCACCCCATACGAGCAATGGCTCCGAAAACTCATTAACGAGACAAAAGAACACTATATTCCGAAATCGTGGTAATGCAAAGCTCCCCGACACTAGGGAGCTTTTTCAAAAAATCTGCGCCGGAAAATTATTTTGCGGGCGTGCACACACTGCACGCGTGACAATCCAATTTAATCGGAATCACAAGCACCCCGAAAATCAATGCGTCCCAAAACCAATGCTCCGCCGCAAGCCCCCATACCAAACCCTTGCGCGTCGCAAGCCATGCGAACACCAGCGATACCGCGCTCAAAACCCAGAGCACTTTCCAGATTCTGCATTTCCAATGCTGCTGCATAGTTTTTGATTGTTTCAAAAAAGCTCGACCTTTATCTATCCATATAAAAAATCCTTACCAATTTCGGCAAATCCTCTTTTGTTTTTTCGCCGTTGGCGATTCGCTCAAAAAGCGCTTGCGGCGTGAGCCAAAAATATTCTGTGAAATCATTTTTATTGTAACCAGGCGTTTCGTCCGTTTTTATCTCATATACGTACATATACGCCGAGACACCATCTTTCTGCGGGGTCAGATGACCAAGTAAATGGACAGGGATTTTATCAGTATTAATATTTAACTCCTCGTGCATTTCTCGTTTCAACGCGTCCTCATACGTCTCGCCGCTCTCAACATGGCCGCCCATGCTCATATCAAGAGACAATGGAAATATGCGCTTGTGCGCAGCCCGACGAGGTATCCACATCTCCCCTTTTGAATTTATTATAAAAGCGTTTACTACACGAAAATTTGAGAGATTCTCCGCGTAAACTTCCGACCTCTTTTTCCTGCCGATAACCGTATCGTTTTCATCAACAAGGTCTAAATATTCATCAAGCGGATGATTGGGGTTCATAAAATGGATTGGGCAGGGAGGGATTCGAACCCCCGTAGCCCGAAGGCGCCACGTTTACAGCGTGGTGTAATTGACCACTCTACCACCTGCCCACAGCCGAGGAGAGGATTTGAACCCCCACCCTTTCGCTTACAAAGCGATTGCTCTACCATTGAGCTACCTCGGCGCCATCACTCATTATTCTTTTTAAACCGAACTCCTTCAATTCGCGTACTGCGCGGCGCTGACGTAGAAGGAGAAGTACTAACGTCCGCATTTCCTCTCAAATCCTTCCAATACGTTTCACTCCGTTCTGGAGATCCTCCCCCGTTCACACCATTGCTCGCCGCGGCGGCAAAACCGTTCACCCTTACTTTTTTAAGGATCCCTACAACCGCATTATCAGCCTTGAGAAGTATAATGTGAAATTTATAAAGCAATTTTCCGCAAAAATGCAGGAAAACTTCACGATAGCTTTTATCATGATACCATGCCCTGATGAGCGACACGACCATTGAACGGCGTCGAGAGATCTCTTCATGGATATAGGCATGCACGACCTCATCAGGAACCGCGACGAGTTCCGGAATCCGCTGGGACAGCCGGTACCATAAAGTGATGGAGCTCACAAAAAATACTCCGATGAGGATACTGTCAAAAATCATAGAATTGCGAGTTACCGCTTAAATTTCAAATCGCGAAAATTTCCCCACGAGGATATTTTCCCCAAAACGGCCACTCGCTTCATTCACGAACTCTCTGACAGTCTTCTCCTCATCCTTAACGAATGGCTGTCCCAAAAGCGCATCCGCGTCTTGGGGATTCATTGCCGCAATATGCATTGCAATCTCATGCGCACATTCTTTGAACTGCAGATTCCGCGCCACAAAATCCGTCTCGCAGAGAAACTCCACCATTGATCCGATGCGGCCGTTTGAATGCACATACACCTCAACAAGTCCAGACCGTGTCTCGCGTCCAGCGCGCTTTCCCGCGAGACTCCCAAGTAACTGCTCAATGGCGCGCCGCGCCTTCTCCAGATCTCCTCCATTTTCTTCCAGCGCTTTTTTGATATCCGAAATCCCCGCACCTGTTTTCTCCCGCAACTCCTTAATGTGTTGTGCAGAAATCATGTTTGGATTTTGTCATTTGGCATTCCCTCTTTTTGTCGCTGCCCCTCCTCAATCGCCTCTCCGATTTTTCGCACCATATACCGCACCGCGGGTAAGGCATCGTCATTGGAAGGAATCGGATAATCAATAAGGTCTGCATTCGCATTCGTATCCACAAGCGCAACAAGAGAAATCTTCATGCGCCGCGCCTCACGAACTGCGGTCGTATCATGCGTCGTATCAACGATCAATACCGCCTCGGGAAGACGCGTAAGCGTTCTTAGCCCTTCAAAAAAACGCCGCAGGCGCACAATCTCCTCTTCCTTTTTCATCCGTTCCCACTTCGTATATTTTTCAAAATCTCCGCTCATCTTCTCGCGCTCAAGCGTCTGCATATATTCTACGCGCTTGGAAATCACTTTAAAATTGGTGAGCGTGCCTCCGATCCAGCGCTCCACAAAATAAGGCATTACGGTTCTTTCAGCCAAATCCACAATTACTTTGCGCGCCGCCGGACGCGTACCGACAAGAAGTATCAATCCTCCATTCCGTGCGACCCCCTTCACAAACTCACGCGCACTCGCAAGTTTTTCCTTGGTTTTGACAAGATCAATAATTGAAAGAGTATTGCGCACGCCGAAAAAATACTCCTGCATAGAAGGATGATTCTTGGTTTTGGCATGCCCCAAATGAATCCCCGCCTTGATCATTTCTTCAATCTCCTGATCCGGCTCATGCTCTTTTGAATCCGCAATCCCCTCGGATTCCCGCGCATGTGCCAATTCCTTTGTCATCACAACTTCATTCATACGCCCCATTGTACCGCGCAAGCCGCTCTCTTGCAAGCGCCACGAAAATATGCTATCGTAGACCGCATGAAAGAAAAAATTCATCCTTCATATCACTCCACGTCATCGATTCACTGCGCATGCGGCGCCGCATTTGAAGTCGGCTCCTCCAAGAAGCAACTTAAGGTAGAGATCTGCTCACAGTGCCATCCTTTCTACACCGGCGGCTCCAAAATTGTTGATACCGCAGGACGCGTGGAGAAATTCAGACAACGACTGGCAAAAAAGAAAAAGTAAGCGATGCCCGGTGAACTTGAAAAATTAATGGCCAGAAAAGAAGAGCTCCAGAAAAAACTCGGCACTCCCGAGGTAATTTTTGATGCTCAAAAAATTAAAGAATATTCCATTGAACTTTCCCTTCTTGAAAAAAAGATCAGGGATGCGCGGCTGGCCGGCGCCAACACTTCTCCCAACGCCATCATGGAAATAAGGGCTGGTGCGGGCGGCGAGGAAGCCGCACTTTTCGCCCAGCAACTTTTTACCATGTATACGCGCTTTGCTCAAAAATGCGGCTGGCAGATCGTCATGATTAATGAATCAAAAAGCGATCGTGGCGGCTATCGGGAAGCCGTCTTTGAGGTCAATGGCCGCGATGCCTACAAGACCCTTGAGGGCGAGTCAGGAGTCCACAGGGTTCAGCGCATACCGGAAACCGAAAAATCAGGGAGGGTACACACTTCAACCGCATCGGTTGCGGTGCTGCCGCAGGCGCGAGAAATTGATCTCCATATCGCCCCGCAGGACATTAAAATTGAATTTTTTCGCTCCTCGGGTCCGGGAGGACAGAATGTCAATAAAGTGGAAACGGCAGTACGTATCTACTACCTCCCCACAGGGCTTATCGTTACTTCTCAAGAGTCCCGCTCGCAACAGCAAAATCGCGAACGCGCTTTAGCGCTTCTTCGCGCCAAACTCCTTGACGAAAAAATGAGGACAGAACACGAAAAAATCGCGGCACAGCGCCGGGAACAAATTGGCACGGCGGATCGTTCAGAGAAAATCCGTACCTACAATTTTCCACAAGATCGCGTGACGGATCACCGAATCAAAAAATCGTGGCACAACATTGAATCTATCATGATGGGAAATCTTGAAGAAATTACCGGAGTGTTTCAACAGCACAATGTTAATCGCTAAGGAATTTTCCAAAAAATCCCTCAATATTATTCTCTAAATATCTAGGCTAAGCCTCGATATCGAGGCTTAGCCTAGATATTCTAAAGCGTTCTATCAATCTCTTTTGCGAGTGCCGAGATCCGATTTGAATAGTACCTGCAGATGGCCTTCGTGCATCGCGGGTTGCCCGACAAATATGTTTTTGCCGCTGCAGTTTCTCCAGACGGTGTTTGAAGATCAGCTCCGGCACTTGCAAGAAATACCGCCGCGGCGGTAAATGCATCTTCAGCATTCCATGGACTCGGAGGATTATGTCCGGTCAACGACCCGACGCGCGCCTCAAAACGCCGCCATGTTGTCGGCAGAAACTGCGCCGGCCCCATCGCTCCCCCGCACCCATAATTTGGTTTGCGCGATACCGGCATCTTATCAGGGTCAAGCCCCAAAGCGCCCGTGATTGCGAAAAATGCGTTTTTCTCCGCTTCGGCGACCGTCTTCTTTTTTAGGCGAGTGTAACAGTCATACATATCGGTTTTCCAATTGCCCGTGCCGAGATTCGTTCCGACACTGATCACGCCGTCCTCAAATTGTTTTCCGGTCTCCACTTCAAGCAGCGCCAAAAGAAAAGGGGTACGAATTCCTGCCCGACGCGCTGCAAGACCAGCAAGACGAACTGCCTCTTCCGCAGTGATTCCTGTTTTTTCAAGATAAAAAAGCTGTGTCTTCAAACTCGCAATATCTTTCTTTTTTGACTGGAGCAATTTCTGGAATATCGCCTCTTTTCCCTGCGTGAGCCGAAGCAATTCTTCTTTCTCTTTCTTTTTTTGTGCAAGGAACCGCCGTTCCACTTCTTGAAACGCTTTCAATTCCTGCTGTTCTTCCCTTGCTTCTTCAAGTTCAACGCGCTCTTTTTCAAGAAGCCCTTTGTCTTCGCGAAACCCGCCAAGCGCCTCCTGCAAATTGAATTGGATTAACTCAATGCTGTGGAACGACGAGAAAAAATCTGAAAGATTGGTATTTTTGACAAGAAAGATTAACGCACTCTCGCGATCGTACGCGGAAAGCGTCAACAGGCCTGCGGCAAGCGATGCACGCGATCGCCCGATCTTTTCTGTAAGCGCCGCAATAGTCCCTGTTTTCTCCTGAATTTGCCCTTGAGTCGTGCGGATTGCAAACTCAAGACGCCTAATCTCAAGGACGCGACGCTGAACATCAGCTTCAATTTGTTTCTTTTCGTTCTCGAATGTACGAGCTTCGCCCTGCACTTTCTGAATAATCGCATCAAGCCCGGCTGCTTCGCGCTCATACTGCTCGAGTTGGCGTTCAAGCTCAGAACGCTGCGGAATTTCTTCGGCGCCAACAAAAAGAGCGCTTGCGCCAATCACAAGTGCCATCAAAAAAAATACGAGATGCGGTATAATCTTTCTTCGGCGTATCACGTGACGCATGTAATCAGTATACACTGCGTCTTGGTTATATGCCAGCTTTTTTCTCTTTTTCCTCGGACACAACCTCTGCCTGTATGGCCTCCTCTTTTGCCGCGCGCTTTACCTCCTGTTCAGTTTTCACTTCTGCAACCGCAGCCACTTCCGGCGCGCCTGCAAGTGCCTCAAGTTCCTCTGTGGAGCGCGGCGCCTCTATGACTGCAAGCACCTCCTCATCGGCAACGATCACCTGCACTCCCGGAGGCACAATGATATCCTTGACAAACAAACGCGCGCCTAATTCCGCGAGTCCCCCGATCTCAACACGCAGTCCCTTAGGCAACGCCGAGGGCAGGGCCTCAACCTCTATTTCCTGAAGTACTTTAATAAGAATACCGCCCTCATCTTTCACTGCCGGCGATTCTCCCGCAAATTCTATCGGCACCTTAATGCGAATTGGCTTGTCCATCCGAACCGCATAAAAATCAGCATGCACCGGCACCCCGCGGATAGGATCGCGGGCAACATCATGTATCAGCACATTATAAGACGTGCCACCAACATTGAGTTCAAGAATCGTTGATTCTCCTACATTCACAAGCGCTTTTTCAAAATCGCGGTACCCAATAGTAATCGGCTGTGCAGAAATATCGGCGCCATAGACGACTGCGGGCAAAAACCCCTGCTGCCGTAGGATCTTGACGATTTTCCCTCGTTGAGTTCGCACCGCCGCCGTGAGCTTTTCCATACTCTCCTACCGTAACAGATCTATAGGGTTTTTACAAGATTCAACGGGGTTCTTCCTTCCAACACCTCAATGATATTTTTTGTACACGCATGTTAGACACCGAGTGTTCAACATAGTAAGATGACGGTATGAGAAAGACAAAATTCGCTCCTAACGAAAATTACCACATCTACAATC
Source organism: uncultured Candidatus Saccharibacteria bacterium (assembly GCA_964343395.1). Taxonomy (GTDB): domain Bacteria; phylum Patescibacteriota; class Minisyncoccia; order Sungbacterales; family HO2-52-23; genus CAYFJB01. The sequence goes on along the minus strand of CAYFJB010000006.1, from coordinate 3,890 downwards.
GTGGAAATGATAAAAGGCCGATTTTCCTTGATAACTCGGATTATATCAGATTCTTATTTTTGATTATTTTCTTTCAATCTCCATCGGTACCATTTTACAATATCAGCCACCATGTTGCTCACTATGTTAAACACCGAGTGTTTAACATAGACTTACAGATACGTATACGAATCGTAAAGGAAAGGGCGGTGGAGTTGATCAGCTTTACGCTTATGCCAAATCACTTCCATATCCTGCTGCTGGAAAAAGACAAGGGCGGGATCTCAAGATACATGCAACGTATTCTGGACGCGTATACAAAGTATTGGAACACCAAGCATCAAAAAAGCGGCCATCTCTTTCAGGGCCCATTTGGGGCAAAATACATAGAGACGAACGAGCAACTACTATATACCAGTGCCTATATTCATCGCAACCAGCATGAACTTTCGAAGTGGCATGGCAAAGAAGCGCTATTCCCATGGTCCAGTTACTACGATTACGTAGAGAAAAACCGCTGGGGTAAACTTCTCTCTACCGAGCGTCTTCTGGAACAATTCCCAACCACTACTGCCTATAGAGAATTTGTAGACACGAGCACGGCAAAGGATAACACAGGCGAAGAAACAATTTCGCTATAATAATTATGTGCAACACTCCGTGTTGCACATAATTAAATATGCAATGTCTCCATTGCATATGTTTTTAAAATCTCTAGAATACTGCGTTGATTGAATTACTCGAGAGCACCATCACATTAAATTTTCACCACATTCGAGGGTTCTCTGCCTTCAAACGCTTCAATGATGTTTTTTGCGGCAAGTTCCGACATTGCTTGACGAGTTTCTTCGGTGGCAGAAGCGATATGGGGGGTCAGAATAACATTTTCAAGCTCAGCAAGGCCGGAAGTTAGCGAGGGCTCATGCTCATAGACATCCAGCGCCGCGCCGCGAATCGTATTGTTTTTTAACGCGGCAACAAGCGCGGCTTCATCCACCACCGCGCCGCGTGAAGTATTGACCAGATATGCAGTTTTTTTCATCAAAGAAAGATGCCGCGCGTCAACAAGATGATGGGTCGCTGGCAGAAGCGGAACGTGGATAGAAATAAAATCCGCCTCTCTAAAAATATCATCAACACTTTCTTTAAATTCTGCGCCGTATTCTTTCTCAAATTCTTCCGAGCGCTTCACATCGTGATACAATACCCGCATTTCAAACCCGCGCACCGCGTGATGGGCAACCCGCGATCCGATCCGGCCGAGACCGACAACTCCTAGTGTTTTTTTGGAAACGTCGGTGCCAAGAAGCAACGTCGGCTCCCAGCCCTTATATTTTCCGGCGCGGGTGAAGCGGTCGGCCTCGGCCACCCGATGGCTAATCGCAAGGATCAATGCAAAAGTGTGCTCGGCCACCGTATCCGTCAAAACCCCAGGGGTGTTGGTCATCATCACTCCGCGCTCTTGGGCGGCTTTGAGATCGAAATTATCAACTCCCACTGCGTAGTTGGCAAAAATTTTACACTGCTTCCCCGCCGCATCAAGCACCTCGCCATCAATTTTGTCATCAAGACCACAGAGCACCGCATCATAGCGGTCCTTTTTCAGAGCACTGATAAGTTCTTCTTTCCCCAACGCGCGGTCATTCTCCGTCACCTCATACCCCTTTTCTTTAAGGAGTTTAATCCCTCGATCCGGAATTTGACGAGTGATAAAGATTTTCATAGTAGTAAAAAGATCCTATATCTCATAATGCATTGAACGCGCAAGATAAAGAAATGCCTCTTTCTCTCCCGCCGTCGTCTTGATATGCTCGGCCTTCGCCTTCAATTCTTTTGCGCGTGCGAGCGTCGCACGGATATTATCTATAAAATGGCTGAATCGGCCGCGCACACCCTCTTCCTCTTCCGGGCTCATACGGTTGTGCTGCTTCAAAAGATATACTATTTTTTCAAAACGCAATGCCTGCCATGCAGTAAACCCCACCTGAGTATCAAGCCATTTCGCAAAGGCCTGCATGACTTTTTCGCGATCATCCCGGTCCCCCTCCTCATCGTTTTCTCTCAAACGACGGATCACATCCGGCCGCCTAAGATTCTCATAGAGCTCACGCATTTCGTCATCGCCTTCTCTGAAAAACTCTTGTGCCGATCCCAAGCCGGCAGCGCCAAGATCAACCAAGGCGGTAATAAGCACTCCCCGCGGCACCTCCACTCCTTCTTCCAACGACTTCTCAAGATGTGGCTGGAAGAAAAATGGTCCTTTGGTAATCCCCTGCCCTTCCAATTCTGTGAAGAGTTCCTTGAGCGCAGGATTTTGCTTGAGGGCAACTTCGTAATAAGGGTACGCGGCGAATGCTGCCCCCTTGGAGTCAGGACCCATAGCAACCGCCGGATAGGTCGCCGCAATCTCCCACTCCACAATCCGCATATTCTCTTCGGAAAAAATCTTTTTCTTTCCGGCTGCTTCTGCCCGGTCGTTCGCCCGGCGCATTTCGTCAATCAATAATCTTGCGCTCTCCGCTTCATTACCCTCTTTCTTTGTTGGCTCGTCCCCCTCCCTC
>CAYFJB010000006.1:0-1340 GCA_964343395.1 uncultured Candidatus Saccharibacteria bacterium | reverse complement strand
GTTACCTCCTGTACCCTTGGGCTGATCCCCCTCCCTCGCGCCGCGGTGGCGCTTGATCATTGCAAGGAGATTCTCCGGATCCGCGTGGTCAAATTCGATAACGGTGTCGTGCCATGAAATACCCATTTGCTTAAGCCGACGCTCTCGAGGAGTAAGATGCAGTATTTTCGCGAGCGGTGCCGCCAGTTCCAACATCCCCACCGGGTGCTTACGCAAATGAAAGGTTTCTGGTCTTGGCGTTTTTTCATCATGCAGCCGCACCATATAGCGAAGACCCTTCTGTGTCAGCTCTTCTGCCGCACTCTCAAAGGCCGCCTCCTCGACTTCCTTTTGTCCCTCCGGAATAAAAGAAGATTTTTGAGGAATCACCGCTTCGACCACTCCCTGCTGCTCCTGCGGGTTTTCGTTATTAAAAGATTCATTCATATCTTTCCTACCGAGCCGAATAGGTGGAGTTTCTGTTTCGTGATTTCTTTCATGGCCTCAATGGCCGTCGCATCGAGTTTATACATCGCCACCTCATCAAGATGCTCTTTAAGCGTTTCCCTCAACTCCTCCACGAATGCGACGCGAAGATCAGTATTGATATGGATATTCGTCACACCCGCCGCAATCGCGGCACGAATCTGCTCATCCGGAATGCCGGATCCCGCATGCAAGACAAGGGCGACATCTTTGGGGACGGCACTGCGAATTGCCCTGATCCTTTCAATATCGAGCGCCGGCTCATCCAATGATATCCCGTGCACGTTCCCCACCGCAATCGCAAGACGATCCACGCCGGTTTTTGAAGCAAACTCCGCTGCCTGCCGCGGGTCCGTGTAGTCCTCCGGCCTCACCTCTATTTTTTCTTTCTGTATTTGTGACTCACCGCGCAAATACCCTAGTTCTCCTTCTATTGATATCCCAAGGTTTTGAGTTTTTGTCGCATACTCTACCACCTCCTTCGTACCTACGACATTTTTTTCAAACGGCAGTGCGGAAAGATCAATATGGACAGAGTCAAATCCTGCATCAATCGCGGCTTTGGCGCTCTCCACATTCTTGGAATGATCCGCATTCAGAAAAATCGGAATACCATATTCCTTACGTAGTACGTCGCGCAATGCCACTGCCTCGGCCATGCCTAAATGTTTCCGTTCCCCTTCCGAAGTGCCGATGATTGCAGGCGCCCCGACTTCTTTGCATGCCCCCGCAATTGCCCGCATCTGATCGAGTTCTGATGCATTAAAATGTCCGGTGGCCCAATGCTCCCGTGCTGCTCGGAGAAAAAATTCCTTCAGAGATACCGTCATGGGTAACTATAACTTTAGATCATTCTGGATTTATAGTCGAGTGGG
>CAYFJB010000005.1:30391-35372 GCA_964343395.1 uncultured Candidatus Saccharibacteria bacterium | reverse complement strand
TGGATTCTTCTACTCCTTTTAATTATTGCGGGTACGGCGCAAAACTCCTTTTTTATGGTCTTCTTGTTTTGCTGCCGATCTGGTTTATACCATTTCAAGTGGATGTAGAAATAGGGCGAGAAGCCACGTTGGGTATTTTGATTATTCTTATTGCACTTCTTTGGCTTGTCTCTCTTTTTTCACAGGGTGAAATTCGTTATACGCATTCGCCCATACTTTGGAGCGTGGGGCTTATGATTATCGTATGGAGTACGAGCACGATATTTTCTCGTGTGCCGATGGCCACTTCTTTTTTTGGAGATGTCAGCGCCGAAAAATTTTCTACGATGATACTGGGGATCCTTGCGATGATGCTTGCTGGAACGGTGTTAAAAACACGGCGCGATCTGAAGTATGCGTTTTTTGCGCTCGTGGGGTCAGGGGCGGCAGTTGCACTTCTTACTGCGTTCCAATTCATTTCAGGCATTTCAGTGGGGGGTCTTCTTGGAATTCCTGGCGGAGGAGGTGTGGATTTTAATGTGGTGGGGACGGTCAATGGGCTCTCGCTCATGTATGCGGCGTTTCTCATGATGGCGTTCGGCGTGGCCTTCTTTTCCAGTACGGCGCGGTATGTGGGTGGAGTCGTTGGTTTGCTTACGTTTCTTAACCTTGTGCTCATCAATTATCGTATCAGCTGGATGGTGGTGCTGGGGGCGGGGATTTTTCTTTTGGGGTTCGTTGTCAGTTTCGCGCGTGGGGAGAATGGAGGCTTCCGTATTGAAAAAAGATTTGGCTGGAGATATTCAATGACCCTTGTGCTTCTTGCGATTACGCTCACCATGATCGTCGTGCGTATTCCGCCGCTCGCGTTCACGCCTCCACTGGAGGTGACCCCTTCGTTCTCGACGACCATTGCGATTGCAAAATCAGTATTTAAAGAAGGTCCCTTCGCGGTTCTTTTCGGCTCAGGTCCGGGGACGTTTGGACTTGATTGGAATCTCTACAAAGATCCTTCAATTAACCAGACCGTATTTTGGGGTGCGCGGTTTGCCCAAGGCTTTTCGTGGTTTTCAACTATTCTTGCCACGGTTGGGGTGATGGGGGGCTTGAGTCTTCTTATCTTTGTGGGTCTTGTCGTGCTGGTCCCGTTGAAGAAACTCCTTGTATTCCGCGGTATGCGTGCGACTTCAGCGGGTTTGATGCTTGGCGTGATTACTCTCGCCATTGCCGTATTTTTGTATCCCGCGAATCTGTCGCTTCTCCTTCTTTTCTTTATCCTCGCGGGACTTCTTATAAAAAGCATTGGCGCTCCTTCGGTGGACTCCAGTGACGAAGCTTTGCAGGAGATTGATTCTCTGCCTAGTGCAGAAAATAATGTGGTGGATCGGTCGTCTCACCGCGAATCTCCGTGGGCAATAAAGGAACGCGTGTTCCGCTTTGAAGAGCCATGGACATTATTTGTCTCATCGCTGATTGTGATCCTTTTTTTGTGCCTCGGACTTGTGGCGGTCTATTTTGAAATATCAAGAATCCGTGCTGCGTTTGCACGGGAACGTGGTGTTGCATTTTTCAATCAGGGAGATGCGGATAGAGCGCTTGAACAATTTGAATACGCGACTACTCTTGAAGTTAAGAATTTCCGTGGACACCTTGGATTTGCTGAACTTGCACTCCAGAAAATCAGGATTCTTCTGGAACGCGCGGGGAAGGGAGAAAATGTACAACAGGAATTTCAGGCCGTTGTTGCCCGCGCAGTAGAACATCTTCGGCGGGCCTCCCTGCTTAGTCCCCGCGATGCCGCGGTCTGGCGAACGCAAGGCGCTCTGTATGAAGCGTTAATTCCTTTCGTGCAGGGGTCTGAGCGGCTCGCCGGTGAGAGTTATGAGAAAGCGATAGAGCGTGATCCTTCAAACCCGGCGCTTTTTATGCAGCGTGGTAGGGCTGCTTTAGTGTTTGCAGACAGGTTGCAGCTTACTTTGAATCAGGCGAATGAAGGAGAACGCGCAGGGATTGACCGTGTGCGTCGCGCCGCACTTGAGGATGCGCAAAAATCACTGGAGAAAGCAGCTGTTCTTAAACCTGATTATGCGCAGGCGCATTTTCTTCTGACGCAGGCGGCATTGCGCATGGGTAATATCGGACAGGCCATCCGAAGCGCAGAAAATACAAAGATTGTTGCACCCTTTGACATTGGCGTCGCGTTTCAGCTCGGCCTCTTGTATTATCAGACGAACGAGGTTGATAAGGCGCAGCTTGAATTTGAGCGGGCCGTGTCACTCAATGCCAATTATTCTAATGCACGGTATTTTCTTGGGTTGATTTATGATCGTAAAGGCGACCGTGGCCGCGCGCTTGGCGAATTTCAGTTTGTCAGCCGGCTTAATCCAGACAATAATGAAGTGGAGAAAATTTTAGAGAATCTCCGCACAGACAAGCCCGCGTTGAAAGATATTGTGCCGCCTGCAGAGCCGCCGGAAAAGCGAAAGGAAACGCCCGTTGATGAAGGGAAGAGCGCTCGTCCAACGCGATGATGACGTCATACGTATGCTCGGTTTGCGGATATTGAATCACGAAGTTTCAAACGTTCATGCCGCGGCGCTTATACTCGGCGCCGCGGGGTTTTTGAGTAGAATTTTGGGAGTGTTTCGCGACCGGCTGCTTGCGGCTCATTTCGGAGCGGGACGCGAACTTGATATTTATTACGCGGCATTTCAGATTCCTGATTTTCTCTCCACGCTTTTTTTTCTAGGCGCGGGAAGTGCGGCGATCATCCCCGTATTTCAGGAGTATCTTAAAGATGATCGCGAGCGCGCGCATCGTTTGATCTCGGGCATGACCTCCCTTTTCCTTATTGCTGGCATAGTGGCTGTTGTCATCGTTCTTGCGGTAGCGCCGTGGTTTATTGCGTTTGTCGCGCCCGGCTTCTCCGCGGAAGAACAGGCAGTCGCAGTGCGGCTTACCAGGATTTTGGCGGTAACGCCGTTGCTTTTGGGACTCTCAGGAATTTTTTCCGCGGTGGTGCAGACGTTCGGGCGATTCTTTATTTTTGCGTTTGCACCGATTCTTTACAACCTGGGAATTATCGGTGGGGTTCTTGTGGGAGCCCCCTCAATGGGAATTTTTGGAGTGGGGGCGGGCGTGCTTCTCGGGGCAGTGCTTCATGCGGGGACTCAATTGATGTCTGTGCGTTCCCTTGGATTTGCGCCGCGGTTTTTGATCCACGCGGTGCGCTCCGGCGCAGGACGGGTTGCGGCAATTTCTTTTCCAAGGGTGCTCTCGCTCTCGGTTTCCCAGCTCACCTCCATGGCGCTCCTCGCGCTTGGTTCAACACTGGGCGCGGGCACGATTGCGGTGTTTACCCTTGCGCAGAACCTTTACTTTGTGCCCATTGGTATTTTCGGGGTGAGTTACAGCGTGGCGCTGTTTCCGCGGCTGAATCGTGCCTATCTTGAACGCGACGGATCACTTTTTTTTCATGAGTTGTATGGCGGCATCCGCACGATTCTTTTTTGGATTGTTCCCTGCGCGGTGCTTATGGTGGTTCTGCGGGCACATCTTGTTCGCGCCGCACTCGGGGCAGGCGTTTTTTCGTGGGAAGACACGCGGCTCACTGCGGCAACGCTTGCTGCACTCCTCGCGGGGCTCGGCGCTGGCGGTCTGATCACGCTGCTTCTGCGCGGATTCTACGCGCTTGAGCGGACATGGATGCCGTTGATCGTGAATGCCGTTGCCTCAGGGGTGAGTATTGTTTCTGCGCTGGTCTTGGCGCATTTTTTTACATATCAGGAAAACGGATTGGCGCGTCTTCTCGTGGATTGGTTCAGGATTGGCGATCTTGCGCGTCCCGAGGTTCTCGCTTTAGGTTTTGGGTTTTCGATCGGCACCATCCTCAATGTTGCAGGGCTTCTCATTGCCCTACGCCGTGTGGGATACCGGGAATTCGGCACGCGTGGTTTGTTTCCATGGGTGTCTCTCGGAAAAATTGTCCTCGGCTCATTGATTGCGGGAATGGCGGCGTATGCAGTCCGGTCACACTTTTCAGCGACATTCCCGCTCATTAGTTTTGCACAGGTCCTCCTGCAGGGATTTATGTCGGGAGTAGTCGGGATGGCGGTATATTTCGGGACGCTTGTCGGGCTTCGCGAGGAATCGGTATATTCTTTGTGGTATGGTCTTGAGCGCCGGCTTTTCCGTGTTGGTGTGCTTCCCAAGAGCTGGGACGGTGAGGCACTCCGCTGAAGATTATGAAGACGATTCGCAATTTTTCTATTCTCGCGCACATTGATCATGGAAAGTCCCCTCTGTCGCGCTCGCTCAACCGGGTGGATTCGCGAGCGCTCCTTAAAAACCCTCGGTTTTTAATATTTTCCTCCTCGGGGAAAACCTTCGGTTTTTCCCCGACCCCCTTTTGGCAAAGTGGACTTTCTAGAACCCATCTCAAATGAATCACATTAGGAATTTTTCTATTCTCGCGCACATTGATCATGGAAAGTCCACTTTGGCCGATCGGTTTTTGGAACTGACTGGAACGATTGAGAAAAGAAAAATGCGCGCGCAGTATCTTGATATCAATCCGCTTGAACGCGAAAAGGGGATCACGATTAAAATGCAGCCGGTCCGCATGATGTGGCGTCCGCGCGATCATACCCAAGAATATATCCTGAATTTGATTGATACTCCGGGCCATGTGGATTTTTCCTATGAAGTCTCGCGCGCGCTTGCGGCGGTGGAAGGCGCAATTCTTCTGGTTGACGCGACGCAGGGGATCCAGGCGCAGACCGTAGCGCATCTCGCGCTCGCACGCGCGCAAAAGTGCACGGTGATTCCGGCGGTCAATAAAATTGATCTCCCGTCGGCGGACCCCGATCGCACCGGCAGTGAACTCAAGGAACTCGTGGGAGGTGACGCGGAAATTTTTTATGTTTCCGGAAAAGAAGGAACGGGCGTAGAGGAACTGCTTCATGCGGTGGTGGCGCGCGTGCCACCGCCACGCGGGGAGTTT
>CAYFJB010000005.1:30069-30381 GCA_964343395.1 uncultured Candidatus Saccharibacteria bacterium | reverse complement strand
TTTAAATATTTAAATATTGAAATAGCTAAAGATGTGTCGCCGTTGCGGGCGCTTGTTTTTGATTCTCATTATGATCCGTATTACGGTGTTATCGCCCATGTAAGAATTTTTGACGGCGCGATTGCAAAAGGCGATGCGATACGATTGTGCGCAACCGGTGCGGATTGCGAGGCGCGTGAGGTCGGTTTTTTCAAACCCGAACAGGTACCCTGCAAAGCTCTTGGGGAAGGAGAAATTGGCTATATTGCGACTGGCATCAAGGAGCCGGAAAAAGTACGGGTTGGAGATACGATCACGAGAGCAGGAATATTT
>CAYFJB010000005.1:15069-30059 GCA_964343395.1 uncultured Candidatus Saccharibacteria bacterium | reverse complement strand
TAAATATTGAAACATTTAAATTGTTCGTGTTGCCCGGGTATCATGATCCGCAACCGCTCGTCTACGCCTCATTCTTTCCGGAAAACCAGTCGCAGTACGAGGAGCTTCGCGACGCATTGTCCAAATTGCGGCTCGAGGACAGCGCGTTTTCATTTGAGCCGGAAAGCGCGGCGACTCTTGGCCGCGGATTCCGTCTTGGGTTTTTGGGCATGCTGCATGCCGAAATTGTCTACGAGCGTATTACACGCGAATACGGACTTGTCGTGGTTATCTCAACGCCGTCAGTGGGATTCAGGGTGCGCACCGCCGACGGTCATTTTGAAAAAATATACCGCGTTTCTGCATTCGGAAATTCGGGCGGTAACGCCGCGATTGAAGAGCCGTGGGCGCGTTGCGAAATTGTCACCCCGCCGCAGTACCTGGGAAGCATCACGACGCTTCTTGCCGAGTATGAAGGAATCATCACTGAAACCACGACTCTTGGCGTAGGGCGGCTCCTCGTGGGCGCAGAAGCGCCGCTTCGCGGGATTATTGTTGACTTTTATGATCGGCTCAAAAGCATATCGCAGGGATTCGCGTCGCTCTCCTACGAATTTTCAGAATATCGGCCGGGGGATCTCGTGAAGATGTCCATTCTTGTCGCGGGAGATGACATTTCCGCGTTTTCTCAAATCGTGCCGCGTCTTGATGCGGTGCGCCGCGGCCGAAGAGAGGTTGAGCGGTTGAAAAAATTATTGCCGCCAGCACTTTTTGCAATCCCTTTGCAGGCAGAGGTTGGAGGAAGAATCATCGCCCGCGAAACCATTCCGGCGCAAAGGAAAGACGTCACCGGGTATCTTTATGGCGGGGATCGGACGCGGAAAATGAAACTTTGGAAAAAACAAAAACGCGGCAAGGAAAAACTTGCCGCGCGTTCCCGTGTGGACATTCCGCCGGACGTATTCTTAAAGATGCTTCGGGGTACAAAAAATGAGTCCCGATAGGAGGACTCATTGAGGAAATGGTTAGGGAGTTCTGCGGCCTTTTCCGCTGTCAATGCCCGCTTGTGTGACTGATTCAATTGCGTTGATCATGGCCGCGGTTCTCATGGAAACGCCGTACTTCTGTTTATTCATCACCACGCGGCCAAACGCATCGGACATGATGACGCCGAGTTCCTCTTGAACCCGTTTGAGTTTCCAGAAAAATCCCTGGAGTCCCTGCACCCATTCAAAATAGGAGACAACCACTCCTCCCGCATTGGCGAGGATATCAGGGAGTACAAACACTCCATTATCGTTGAGAATTGAGTCGGCTTCGGGCGTCGTGGGCCCATTTGCGGCTTCTGCGATAATGCGCGCGCGGACACCCGGAGCATTTTCTTTCGTAATCGATCCTTCCAAGGCTGCGGGCACGAGCACAGTTACGTTAAGATCTAGGAGTGCTTGATTGGTGATGTTGTCGACATGACGAGAGAAACCGACAACCGAACCCGCGTATTTTTTGAAGGCAAGAACTTTACGGGGATCAAGACCCTCTGGGTGGTAGATTGCGCCTTTTGAGTCGGACACGGCGACAACCTTAACGCCGTGATCGTAAAGAAGCTCGGCGACCTTGTAGCCCGCGTTACCAAAACCTTGAATAGCGGCGGTCTCGCAATCTATTTTGAGGTATTCCAGGGCCTTGAGGATTGAAATAAAGCATCCGCGTCCGGTTGCTTCATCACGTCCGACAGAGCCGCCGATGGAAATGGGTTTTCCGGTCACGACAGTTGGCACCGTATGCCCGACTGCCATGCTGTATTCATCCATGATCCAGCCCATGGTTTGTGCGTCGGTGTATACATCTGGTGCAGGAATGTCTTTTTGCGGTCCGAGAATCGGTAAAATTTCGCGAACGTAACCGCGCGTCATCTGTTCAAGTTCTCTTTGTGACATTCCTTTGGGGAAGTGTTTGGCCCAATGCTTTTGTGCCCACGGGGTAAGAAGGCTCCATGTAGGCGCGATCGCGCCTTTTGAACCACCGAAGGGAATATTAACTACCGCGCATTTCCAGGTCATGAACATGGAAAGACCCACGACTTCCTCTTCGGTTGCCTGCGGATGGTAGCGGATTCCGCCTTTTCCCGGACCGCGCCACGTATTGTGGATAGAGCGCCAGCCGGTAACGGTGAGCGTGCTCCCGTCATCCATATCCACCGGGATTCGCGTCTTGAGAAGACGTTTCGGTTCCTGCAACAACTGATCGATGCGCGGAGGAAGATTAAGGTATCCAGCCGCTTGTTTATAAAACGTAAGCGCCGCGTCTTTAAGAGTTGCTTCAGCCATGACTGATTCCTTTCTTTGGCAAGCAAGGATGATTGGGTTGTCAACGTTCCATCCAAAACCCTAGCGCAATGATAAAGAGAGGTCAAGATACGAAACTTGCCTTGACCACCACCCTTATGGATACTAGAAGTATACAATAAGCGGTAGCAGGAGATACGCAACCATGGAGATCACCGCGAAGATTGAGATTACAATCCAGATCACTTTGAGTTTTGAGCGCTTGATAAACATAGATATATGATACCTCATTTAGAAAAATTCGCTAGTGTATTCCAGAAAAAATTTTTAGTGACCGCGGTTCTCGTCCTGGTTATAATCTTTGGTGGAGTACAGCTTTATCGCTTGTCGCGCGATGCGGCGGCGGTACATAGAGAATACGTGCGGATGTCGGGATCGATGGAGATTTTGGCCGAGCGAAATCGCGAGCTTGAGGCGTATTTGGTAGAGCTTGATACGCCAGAAGTTGTTGAACGTCTTGCTAAGGAGCGTCTTAATCTCAAGAAAGAAGGTGAGGAAGTAGTCATTGTGGTTCCTGAAAAACAGGAGAAAAAAAATCAGTCCGCGGCGTCTGACGAGACATGGTGGCTGCGCGTGAGGAATTTTTTTATGAGAAATTCCGCATCGCGGTAACCCCCGATCCATCGGATTGAAGAATTTTTCTTCCACCAGACCATCTGCCGGCGCGCATAATCGTTGATCGCGCGTTCAAGTGCGGAGAGCATCTCTTTTTTTGTGAGTTTCCCTCGTAGATAATCTGCCAGAAATCGATACTGAAGACCCCATTCGTAGAAGCGCTTCCATGGTATGCCGTTTTTGTGGAGACGTCGCACTTCCTTGATCAAGCCCGCATGAAGGTGCGCCTTTAATCGCTCGCCAATTCTTAGAGATCGTATCTCATGAGGGGGATTGAGGCCAAGCCAGAGTGCGTTATACGGCGATTTTTTTGTCACTTCCGGTACGCGGCCGAGCGCGCGGGCAATTTCAATCGCGCGTATGAGCCGCCGCGGATTTTTTTGTTCAATCGTTGCGGCGCGCTGTTGATTAAGTTTGAGGAGGATTGAGAAGAGTTCATTAACGCCCTTTTTGGCAAGGCGCTGCCGTAATTTCTTGTTGGGCGGCACCGAAGGAAGTTTGAAATTGTACGCCACCGCATCAATCCAAAACCCCGTGCCGCCGGCAAGAATCGGAATTTTGCCGCGGCTCACGATATCTTTCAGTGCCTCGCGGGCACACGTTTGATATTCGGCGACGCTATAGTGCTTGTGCGGCGGGACAAAATCAATGCAGTGGTGGGGTATTTTTTTATAAACAAATAACTCTTTGTCCTTTGTTTTTCGCCACCTCCCGGGGATTTTTCCGGTGCCGATAGTGAGGTGACGATAAATCTGACGAGAATCTGCGGAGATGATTTCTCCTTTGAATTTTTTGGCAAGCCGTACTGCGAGTTCTGATTTACCTGACGCCGTGGGGCCGACAATGACAATAAGTTTCGGTGCGGATTTCATCAGTCCGCCACGGGATTTTCTTGTTTAATCGTGTGAATCAGTTTATCAATGGCCATGACGATGTTGTCACGTTCCCCGCGCGTGCGTACCGAGATCGTCTGTGTTGCTGTTTCGCGTTCTCCGACCACAATGATAAAAGGAATTTTTTGCAATTCTGCCGCGCGGATGCGCTTGCCGAGCGTCTCGTTGGAATCATAAAGCTCCGCGCGGATATTCTCTTTCTTGAGTGATGTCATGGTTGTGGTAGCATAGTCGGCATTCTTTTCGCTCACCGGCACTACCGCGACCTGCACCGGTGTCAACCATACGGGGAGTGCGCCCGTGAAGTGTTCAAGGAGAATGCCAATGAACCGTTCAAATGATCCGAAGATCGCGCGATGGATCACCCATGGTTTTTGTTTGCCTCCCTGCTCATCGGTATAGAAAAGTTTGAATTGCCTCGGGAGCATAACGAGGTCAAGTTGTACCGTCCCCATTTGCCAGTCGCGTTTCTGCGCATCTTCCATGTGTACCTCAATTTTCGGTCCGTAGAATGCTCCTGCACCTTCTCCGGTGGTGTAGGAGATATTCTTTTTTTTGAGTGCGTTGGCAAGCGCGGCTTCTGCGAGCGCCCATTCTTTTTTTGTGCCGAGTGCATCGGCGGGGCGTGTGGCGAGTATGTAGCGTTGGGTGAATCGAAAAAGACCGTAGAAGCGCTCTATTAATGTAATGATTGAAGTAATTTCTTTTTCAGCATCATCTGGCCGGACGTAGATATGCGCGTCATCCATGGTGAGCTGGCGTACGCGAAACAGTCCGCCTAAAGTGCCGGAACGTTCGTTACGATGAAGCCGTCCGATCTCCGCGAGGCGCACGGGCAGGTCTTTGTAACTGCGCGTGACGGCATTGTAGACGAACGTTGATTCCGGACAATTCATTGGTTTGAGAACGAGGTGCTCTTTTTTGTCGCGCGGATTCGCGAACCAAAACATATTCTCGCGGTAGTGCTCCCAATGGCCGGATTGTTCAAAAAGCTCTTTTTTGACGAGGATGGGTGTTGAGATTTCAAGATAACCCCCCTCATCATTGAGCGTGCGCGCATAGCGCTCAAGTTCTTTGAAAATAATCATCCCCTTGTGATGCCAAAAAGGAACGCCGGGAGCGGCATCATGAAATGAAAAAAGATCGAGCGTCTGCCCGAGTATGCGATGATCATTATCAGGGAGGTCCTGCTTCGGTTCTTGTATCTTCTTTTTCATAGATAATTGATAAAAGTTTACATAGAAATTTAAAGCGTCTTTGCAGAGGATTGTGGCGGGTTTTATATTCGTATCACGTTTTGTTTTGTCAGCATGTAGTTAACAATCATCCCGTCGAGTGAGTATCTTCCCTTGGCTTTTTTATTTTATGCGTTCTGAGTCATGATGGCAAGTGGGATATTTCAATTTGTGGAGATGTCATCTCCACAAATTGTCTAGTCACCGCAAGAATTTTGAAAGGTCCGGATCGTGGTAGTAGGAATCCAACCATTCGAGGAAATCCTTTTGCAGCCGTTTCTCATTGGTATCAAAAAGGTCGAAAAAGAGCGACTTGTTGATGACGTGAGGAAAATTGTTTTTGCCCACGAGATCTGAGAATGCGCACCAGCGATACGACCTCAGAAATTCTATTGCGCTTTTGGGGTTTTGTATTCCCTTTTCTTTCCATCCGAATTGAAACAAATCAAGCGGGTTCGCGAGAACGTAGAATGGTATATGAAGAAAATGTGCCTCCCGTATGACGGGAATGATTTTTGACCTTCCTTGAAATAGTGTACCGCTTCGTTGTCTTTTTGGATTGACGTACATTGTGTAGCCAATGGTAAGTTTTCTGGAGAAAAGACTTCTTCCTTTCTCGACTTTGTCCTGAACAAGAATATGAAAGTGGTTGGGGAGGAGAGACCAGGAGAGCACATCGATGATTTGTTTTTGTGGAGATGTCATCTCCACATTTCTGCGGCGGGGGTATGGGAGGAATGCAACTTCTGGACTATTAAAATCATGCAGGTTGTTTGCAAAACGCAGGTAGTCCTCTTTGTTGAGGAATATCTTGTGTTTTTCAAATCCGCGATTAATTATGTGGAATAGTCCGTTTTGCATGGAGTCGTCAGAGATGTCATCTCCATACAATCTCCATACTGTGGAGATGACATCTCTGATTATATCCGGTTAGGCGGGAATTTCAAATGCTTCTTCACAGAGGATTTTGGTGACATCGTCTTTATCAGATACCCTGCCGCGCACGATGAGTACTTTTTCTCGTGCCCAGACGCCCGGATTTCGCGCCAAGACCTTAGGAAAAACCAGTACCTCGGTACGCGCCGTCAGATCCTCCATTTTGACAAAAAGCATCGGCTCGCCTGATTTTGTGATGATTTTTTTTATATCAGACACCATGCCTCCGATAGAGACCATGCGGTTTTTCAAATCCAGCGATAAATCTTTGAGCGGGAGCGCCCGATTCTCTCTTAATTTTTGGAGATATTCTTGGAGTGGATGCTCTGTCACATAGAGTCCGAGAAGTTCTTTTTCCCATGCGAGGCGTTCCTGTTTTGTCGCCTGTTCGGTCTCCTGCAAGGTAAGCGAGGCGATGTGGATTTCCGGTGTCATGCTAAAAAGACTTGTCTGGCCTGATATTTTTGTGCGTTGCGATTCGCGATTATACTCAAGGATCATTTCAAGATTATGGAGGAGTTGATTCCGTTCTCCTAGTTGGTCAGCCGCTCCGCATTTAATCAGGGCTTCGAGCGATTTTTTATTGAAATCCTTATGCTGTACTCGCTCGGCAAAATCCGTGAGAGAGCTGAATTTTCCTGCCTGTGCGCGTTCCTGAATAATCGCCTCTACAATGTTCGTCCCCACGTTTTTGACTGATTCAAGCCCAAAGCGGATAGTATCGGGTTTGTCGTCTTTGCGTTTGATCAGGGTGAACTTCGCATAACTTTCATTGATATCCGGTGAGAGCACCGCAATGCCCATTCGTCGGCATTCCTGAATAATCTCAGCAACCTTCTCAAGGTCTCCAGAGTCGGCCGTGAGGACTGCCGTCATATATTCTGCCGGGAAATTTGTTTTCATGTAGGCGGTCTGATATGCCACGCGACCATAACTCGCTGCATGGGCCTTGTTAAAACCGTAGGCCGCAAACGGTTCAAACAATTTCCAGAGTTCTTCGGCTTTTGTTTCGTTCATGCCGTTGGAAATAAGTCCTTTAATGAGTTTTTCTTTTTGTGAACGCATCTCCTTGGGGATTTTTTTGCCCATGGCCTTGCGGAGTTTGTCGGCTTCCGCCCATGTATACCCGGCAAGTTGGATTGCGATCAAAAGCACGTCGTCTTGGTAGGTGATGACTCCGTAGGATTGATCAAGAATTCCCTGCATGCGAGGGTCGAGGTATTCAACGAGCTTGGGATTGTGTTTGCGCCGGATATATTCCGGAATTGATTCAATCGGTCCCGGACGGTAGAGGGCGACCATCGCGTTGATGTCGTGGATCGTTGTGGGCCGCAGGTCTCTGAGGTATTTGGTTATGCCGTCCCCGCTTAATTGAAATAGTCCCATGGTTTCTCCGCGCGCAAGAAGTGTAAATGTTTTTTTGTCGTCAAGCGGCACGCGTTCGATAGTCACCTCGACATCGCGATGGTGCTTCACCAGGTTTACGGAATCGGAAAGAATGGAAAGGTTTCTGATGCCAAGGAAATCAAATTTAAGGAGACCGACGTCCTCTACGGTATACATGTCATATTGCGTGATGACTTTTCCTCCTTTAGGATCAAGTTGTAGCGGCACATACTCCAGGAGCGGACGCGGCGCTATGACAACGCCTGCGGCATGCACCGAGATATGGCGAACGCATCCCTCAAGTTTTTTCGCTTGATGAATCACTTGGCGCACTTCTGGTTCGCTCTCATAGATCTGGCGAAGTTCCGGAGTGATCTCAAGGGCTTGATCAATGGTCATGGGGAATCCTTGCGAACCAACGGGAATCAATTTTGCAATGCGATCGCCCAACGCATAGGGGCGTTTGAGTGCACGTGCCACATCGCGTACAACGGCGCGCGCCATCATCGTGCCAAAGGTTCCTATTTGTGCCACGCGGTCCTCGCCATATTTTTTCTTGGCATACTGTATCACCTCGTCTCTGCGGTTATCTGCAAAGTCCATATCGATGTCGGGCGGCGATGGACGTTCGCGATTTAAGAATCGTTCAAACGGGAGTTTATATTCCAGCGGGTCTACGTTCGTGATATTGAGAAGATAGGTGATAAGCGATCCTGCGACTGATCCCCGGACATTAGTGAGGATTCCGCGATTATGCGCATAGCGAAGTAAATCTTCCACGACGAGAAAATAGGGCGCAAAGCCCTTTTCTTTGATGATATCAAGTTCATACTCAATGCGCCTGTCCGTTTCAGGAGTGCGCCTGAGGCCTCGCGTCTCTATGCCGGCACGTGTCAATTTTCTGAGTTCGTTATCCGCGGTGGTATCTGAAGGGATTTTGAGATCGGGGAATGTCCAGTTCCCGAGGTCAATTTTCGTATTCGCGCGCGAGGCAATTTCCTCGGTGTGTGCGATTGCTTGTTGGTAATCGGGGAAAAGGTCCATCATTTCTTGCGCCGATCTCATGGAAAGGTTGGCGGCTTTCATGGTGAGACGATCCTCATCATCAAGAGTGGCGCCGGTTTGAATCGAGATGAGAATGTCCTGCGCTTCCGAGTCCTCCTTGTTGACATAGTGAATGTCGTTGGTTGCAACAAGTTTTGCTCCTGTTTTTTTTGAGAGTTCCTCGAGGCCGCTGTTGATGACTCGTTGGTCGGGATAGTTGAAATGGGCACCGAGTTCCAAATAGAAATTTTCCGTGCCGAAGATTTCTTGATGTTCCCGAACCAACCGTTCTGCCGCGTCCATCTTTTTGTTGCGGATTGCTCTGGGAATTTCTCCTGCAAAGCAGCCCGAGAGCGCCACAAGTCCGGAGGAGAATTGTCGGAGCAAATCTTTATCCATGCGTGGCTTATAATAGAAGCCTTCCAGATGCGCTTTGGTGATGAGTTTGATAAGGTTGTGATATCCTTGCGCGTTGAGAGAAAGGAGGGTTAGGTGAAAGCGTTTGTCGTCAATCCCCGGCCTGCGGTCGGTCATCTTCTCATAGGCAACATAGACCTCAGCGCCAATGATCGGTTTGATTCCCGCCTGTTTTGCTTTTTTGTAGAATTCAACCGCGCCGTAAAGATTGCCGTGGTCGGTGAGCGCTAACGAATCCATTTCAAGTTCTTTGGCGCGCTGAATTAAATCATCAATTTTGGCGAGCCCGTCGAGCAAGCTATAATGGGAGTGAACATGAAGATGAGTGAATTTCATACTCGTATCATAGCCATGCCACTACCGCGATGCAATACATATATTATAGGAATAGACGAAGCGGGGCGGGGGCCGCTTGCGGGACCGGTAGTTGTTGCGGCGATTCGCGCGTCTCACGAGATTGGGCGTCTGTTGCGCCGTCGCGGCATACGCGATTCAAAGAAACTTTCCGTCAAACAGCGCGAAGAATGGTGGGGGTTTTTGACCAGTCACCCTCAAATCAAATGGTCAGTGAGCCGGGTGTGGCCGCGTGTCATTGACCGGATCAATATCGCTGAGGCGGCGAATCTCGGCGCGAGACGCGTGTGTGCTAAGCTAATCTTTCCACCCGAGAAGCCAAGCTTCGTAGAGACCATTCTTCTTGATGGCGGCCTCGTTTTGCCAAAATATTTCCCTCACGAAGTCATCATCAAAGGCGATGAGAAAATTCCGGCAATCGCCGCGGCATCCATTATCGCCAAAGTCACCCGCGATCGCATCATGCTGCGGTTCCATAAAAAATATCCGCAGTATAGATTTGATTTGCATAAGGGATATGGGACGAGGTTGCATCTTGAAATGATGCGACTCCACGGCTGTTCGCTGTTCCATCGCATTTCATTTCGACCGGTTGCGCAGTTCGTTCGGTAGTGATACAATAACGGTATGGTTGTCCGGATGCGTCATACAAAAGGGAAGCGCAATCGGGTGCGCTCGCACCACGCGCTTAGACCAGCGCATTTTGCGAAATGCGCTCACTGCGGTCATGAGAAACTTCCCCATATAGTGTGTCGGAACTGCGGCTATTATGCGGGTCGGCAGGTGATTGATGTTCTTGCAAAGCTTGATAAGAAAGAGAGGAAGAAGAAAGAAGGGGAGTTGCACGCGCATGAACAGGAGGCGGCGGAGAAAGGAGGTGTGCTTTCTGCTGAGGAACTTTCCCACAAATAATTCTTATTTTTCAATGGCAAGTCGTCATTTGGCGCGTTCCATCGCAATGCAATCGCTCTTTGAGTGGGACTTTTGGCAAAAAGAACACCCAAAAGAGAGTGATGATATTGTCGCGCGCAATACACAAGAGTTTGGACCCGGACTCGAGGAGGAACATAAGTTTATTGACCGTCTGGCGCGGGGAACGCTTGAGCATCGCGAGACAATTGATGCCGTGATTGAAAAAGCCGCGCCGGAGTGGCCGATCGGACAGATTACCGCGGTTGATCGCGCAGTGTTGCGGCTTGGACTGTATGAACTCCTTTTCGGGAATCATGAAGAGGTGCCGCCGAAAGTTGCGATTAACGAGGCGATTGAACTTGCTAAGGCCTTTGGCGGCGACGCGTCAGGAAAATTTGTGAATGGGGTGCTCGGCACTGTCTATCGGGAGATGGGAGAGCCGGGTAAAGAGTATCCACGGAGAGAAGAATTAGCCGAAAAAAAAGAGGAAGTACGAGAAGAGAAGAAAGTTCAGGAATAAACGCATTGTGTGATGAAAAATTTATCCCAATTCGAAGAAAAACTCTCAGTAAAATTTACTAATCAGGATTTACTCCTTCAGGCGCTCACCCATCGTTCCTATTTGAACGAGAATCCTTCGTTTCGGGTTGGGCACAATGAGCGGCTCGAATTTCTCGGGGACGCAGTATTGGAATTGGTGATCACTGAAGAACTGTATCGGCAGTTTCCGGATAAGCCCGAAGGAGAGCTGACGAGTTTCCGCGCCGCACTCGTCAATTCCAAAATGCTCGCGGATATCGCGGTAGAGCTTGAGATTAATGAATTTTTGCTCCTGTCACGCGGAGAAGCAAAAGATGTCGGTCGCGCGCGGCCATACATCCTCGCGAATGCATTTGAAGCATTGATCGGTGCGATGTACCTTGATCAACGTTATGAGCCGACAAAAAATTTTATCGGCAGAGTGATTCTGCCGCGGCTTGAAGAGGTGCTTGCAAAGAAGCTTTACGAAGATCCAAAGTCGCTTTTTCAGGAAGAAGCGCAGGAGCGGATTGGCGTGACGCCGGCGTACAAGGTGCTTCGTGAATGGGGGCCGGACCATGACAAACATTTTATCGTGGGCGTATTTTTAAATGAAGAATTAGTCGCAGAGGGCGAAGGGCCGTCCAAGCAGATTGGACAAGAAGAGGCTGCGCGAATGGGGCTGCGTATCAAAGGCTGGGTATGATTTATGGTATGGCTGGAGGTTGAGATGCGGGTAAGGAAGAAACGTGAGTAATGGTCTTTATTAGGCGTTTACGAGGCGTCGCCTCGTAAGTCAACGCCTCGTAAGTCAACTGGGCGATCTGAAAGAGTTTGCGAGAAAGACTCAGTTGATTCTGGTAAGTCACAATTGCGATATAATGAAAGCGGCAGGGATTTTGTACGACGTCGAGATGGGTAGATGCGGCGTCTCGCATCTGCTGTTTTTAAGGGTTGATTGAGTGGATACAATACATTGACGTTATTAGTTTTTTCTTATATACTGCATTCTATGTTAGTCATTCGATTTCAGCGGGTGGGGAGAAAAAATGATCCGGCATTTCGGATTGTGGTGACCGCACAGAGATCAAAGCCAAAAGGATCGGGTATTGAAATGCTTGGTTCGTATCATCCAAAGACGAAACAGGTAACGCTCAATGAGGAGCGGATTTTATATTGGATTTCAAATGGAACAAAGGTTTCTGATACGGTGTATAATCTTTTAGTGAAAAAGGGCATGATTAAAGGGGCGAAAGGCAAGAGATCTATTGTGTCTCCGGCGCATACTGTCGATCCGTTGGCGGAGCCACAGGAGACCGCGGCGTCTGTCGCCGTCAATAGTTGATTTTTTTCTTGAAGGGGGTATATAATAGAAGTGTTATAGCACGGGGCTTGTAAGGCGGCATGACCGTCGAACCGTGTGAAAGGTCGAGCAAGACTGAAATGAGCTTTCAGCAATCAGCATTCAGCTTCAGCAGATAGTGCCGAAAGCCGAAAAGCGGTGAGCTGTAAGCCGCGATAGCATGGCAAATATGCCACAGGATCAGGAGTTTCTTGATTTCGTAGTGCGGTCATTGGTGGATACTCCCGATGCGGTGAAGACCGATCGTAGGGTTGATGAAATGGGGGTACTCATTACTCTCAAAGTTGACCCGAACGATATGGGAAAAATCATCGGCCGCAACGGGCAGACGGCCAAAGCAATCAGGTCACTGCTCCGTGTTGTGGGCGTAAAGAATAATGCCCGCGTGAACCTCAAGATTGAGGAACCGGAGGGAGGCCGAGGTCCGCGCATGCCGCATTCCGAATCAGAACCAAGAACCGTTGATGACGTCGTTGACGATTTGAAAATATAGTTTTGAAACGTTTCGTTTCAGAATTTCAAAAGCCGTGCTATTACTGGGGCGCGGTTTTTGATTTCGCGAGGCAAGACCACTCGCAGACACGCTTGCGGCATTGCCTCATCCCATTTATATGTTGCGTTTTGATATCATCACAATTTTTCCTCACATCTTTGATTCGTATTTGAACGAGTCAATGATGAAACGCGCGCAGGCGCGGGGGCTTTTGGATATTCGCGTGCATGGCCTCCGCAGTTTCAGCAGCGATACAAAGCATAAAAAAGTCGACGATAAGCCATACGGCGGCGGCGCGGGGATGGTGCTGATGGCAGAGCCGTTGCTGAGAGCGGTTGACTCAATTTGTGGAGATGTCATCTCCACAAAGAAGGCGAAAAAACAAAAAATAGTTGTGCTGTCGGCAAAGGGACGGCAGTTTCATCAAAAGATTGCGTACGATTTGGCAAAAAAATATGAAGAGCTTATTCTGATCAGCGGCCGGTATGAGGGAATTGACGAGCGGGTAAAAACTGCGCTTCGCGCTGAAGAAATTTCTATAGGGCCTTATGTTTTAACCGATGGAGATGTTGCCGCGATGGTGGTTGTGTCGGCAGTCAGCCGCCTCATCCCAGGCGTGATCAAGTTGGAGTCGCTCGAAGAAGAATCACATTGGAATCTGCTTTTGAAAAAAGAGGCGCGTGCGGGTAGAAAGGGATTGGAATATCCGCACTATACGCGGCCCGAAGTATTGAAGTACAAGGGGAAGAAATATCGGGTGCCAAGAGTATTGCTGTCCGGCAACCATGAAAAAATAATTGAGTGGCGAAGAACGTATTCAGGGTAAATTCTCATTTCACTATCAGGCAATAGCCATCCCGACAGGGGGTGGTTTTTTTCTCTTGATTTTTATGGGATTGTTTGGTATACTATAGTGAGAAAAAGCGACCGGATGATGCAATGCTACGTTGTATCTAAAAATGAGCCATTATGCTTTTTTGATCAATTTGCATCAAGCGGAAAGCGTAACGGCGAATAAATAATGCCTCCATTTGCACAATTCACTATTAAAGCGCAGGAAGTGCTCAAAAAAGCGCATGACTTGGCGCTTGAGCGATCGCATCAGCAGATTGATGTACTGCATTTGCTTGCGGGGCTCGTTTTGCAGGAGGAGGGGACAGTTGATGCAATTTTAGAAAAATTGGAAGTTGACATTCCTTCTTTGATGGATCGGCTTCTTGAAACGCTTGATTCGCTGCCGCGGGGAACGATGGTGGCGAGTCCGCTTGGACAGGTATATTTGACGCAGGATCTGGCAAAAACAATTGAACAGGCTCATCGCGAAGCCGCGCAGTTGAAAGATGAATATATTTCAACCGAACATCTTTTTCTTGCGCTTGTGGAAATTCCCTCACGCGCAAAAGAGATTCTTGAACGGGAACGTCTCAATAAAGAAGTGGTGCTTCGCGCGCTCGCGGAACTGCGCGGCGGCCAGCGGATTACCGATCCGGAGCCGGAGACGAAGTATAACGTGCTTGAAAAGTATGCGCGCAATTTGACGCGTCTCGCGAGGGCTGAAAAGCTTGATCCGGTCATTGGTCGGGATGAAGAGATTCGACGCGTGATGCAAATTCTCTCGCGTCGCACGAAAAATAACCCGGTGCTTATCGGTGAAGCAGGGGTTGGGAAGACCGCTATTGCGGAAGGGCTTGCCCAGCGGATTATCTCGGGCGATGTGCCGGAAACTCTCAAGGAAAAGGAACTTATTTCAATTGATCTTGCGGCAATCGTTGCAGGTACCAAGTATCGCGGCGAATTTGAGGATCGGCTCAAAGCAATCATGCGTGAGATTGAACGCGCCGCAGGAAAATTTATTATTTTTATTGATGAACTTCACACACTGGTCGGTGCGGGCGCGGCAGAGGGCGCAATTGACGCGTCAAATATGCTTAAGCCCGCGCTCGCTCGAGGGGAGCTTCGCGCAATCGGCGCTACCACCCTTAAAGAATATCAACGGTATATTGAGCGCGATCCGGCGCTTGCGCGCCGCTTCCAGCCCGTCTATGTTGATGAGCCGAGCGTTGAGGATACGATTGCGATTTTGCGCGGACTCAAACCGAAATACGAATCCCATCACGGGATTAGGATTACCGACGGGGCGCTTATTGCCGCGGCGCAATTATCCTCACGCTATATCACGGAACGGTTTCTTCCCGATAAAGCGGTTGATTTGATGGATGAAGCGGCGTCTTCCTTGCGTCTTGAGATGGACAGTCTTCCCAAGGAGCTTGACGATGCGCGTCATGCGATTGTAAAACTGGAAATTGAACGCGAAGCGCTGAAGATGGAGCAGGATCGTGCGGCAAAAGATCGCCTCAAGAAAATTGAAAAAGAAATCGCGGGTCTTCAGGAAGGAAGACGGGGCTTTGAAGAGTCATGGAAGCAGGAGAAAGAATGTATTGTGGAGATTCGCACGCTCAAAAAAGAGCTGGACACTTTCCATCAGGAGGCGGATATCGA
>CAYFJB010000005.1:10051-15059 GCA_964343395.1 uncultured Candidatus Saccharibacteria bacterium | reverse complement strand
GAGCGGACAGGTGAATTCGGGAAAGTCGCGGAACTTCGTTACGGGAAAATTCCGCAGACGGAGAAACAGATTCATGACGCAGAGGCTGGTCTTAAGAAATTACAAAATTCCCGGCATTTGATGCGCGGCGAGGTTGTTGAAGACGATATTGCCGCGGTCGTTGCGCGATGGACAGGAATTCCAGTGACGAAAATTATTGAAACCGAAGCCTCGCGGCTGTTGCGCATGGAAGAAGAACTGCGCAGGCGCGTGGTGGGGCAGGATGAAGCGATCGAGAAAACTGCTCACGCGGTTCGCCGTTCGCGCGCAGGAATCAACGAAGAACATCGGCCGATTGGCTCCTTTATGTTTCTTGGGCCCACGGGCGTCGGAAAAACCGAGCTTGCAAAAGCGCTTGCCGGGTTTCTTTTCAGCGACGAGAAATCACTCATTCGTCTTGACATGTCCGAATACATGGAGCGACATTCGGTTTCAAAAATTATAGGCTCTCCACCCGGATATGTCGGATATGAAGAGGGGGGACAGCTTACTGAATTGGTCAAACACCGGCCGTATGCAGTGATTCTTTTTGACGAGATTGAAAAGGCGCATCCCGAAGTATTCAATATACTGCTTCAGATTTTTGATAACGGCCGCCTGACCGACGCAAAAGGACGCACCGTGAGTTTTAAAAATACGATTGTGGTGATGACGTCAAACATCGGTGGCGAGTATGTGCAGGAAATGGGACGTCTCGGATTTGCGAGTGGCGAGGAAGATACGCGTGAACGGCATGAGCGCGATGTAAAAGAGAAAATCAGGAATGCGCTTGAGCGGCACTTCAGACCAGAGTTTTTGAATAGGCTTGACGAGATTATTATTTTCTCTTCGCTCCCGCCGGCGGTGGTTGAGAAAATTGTAGAATTGCAACTCGAAAAAGTTTGCGAACGAATGGCAGCGCGAGGCATTGCGGTATCATTCTCTCCGGAGCTCAAAAAATTTATTGCAAACCAAGGATATGATGCACGCTACGGCGCGCGGCCGGTCAAGCGTACGATCCAGAAATTGATTCTTGATCCAGTGGCGAGGGAATTGATTGGCGGAAAAATGCGCGGTGGAGATGCCGTATTGGTGGGCGTAAAAGACAACACAGTGGTCTTCTCAAAAGCTGTGAAGAAAATCATGAGCAGAAAAACATCTGCTATTGTTACAAAAAATTGATAGTAAGGTTTAGTAGAGTTTATATACTAAACCTTAGTAATCTTTGCTGGGATAAAAGAGAACGGCTGTTGTGAGACAGCCGTTTGTTTTGAAGAGAAATAGGGCGGAAATGGCCTTATGGTAGGCCAAAAAGAGATTTGTTTGAAAAGAACAATAAGTTTTGTGAGGGAGATCACGCGGTTCTGGAATCGTTTCGCCGTGCGCGTGAGCTCTATATGCTCGAGGTTCAGATCACCTCGTGATCCTCCTCTGCATATCAGTATATATGTGTTTTTTGCAGTACGTCAAGACATGTTATCCACAGGGTGGTCGTGAGAGCATAAAAACAGACGCTTGTATTCTATTTGTCTGGTATGTTATAAAATGGAGAGCACATTAACTTTGTATATTTGTTTGGGGGAGAAATAGGAGGTGGAAGATGAAGCACACGTGTCTAGTGCCAATAAAAGCAATTTTCTTTGACATGGGAAATACGCTTGCGAGATTTTCAACTGATTTTTTCTTCACGCGTCTCGCGGACACCTTCGGGATTGAAAGGCATTTCTTTTGGGATATATTTGGCAGGCGTCCTGACGGACTCATTTATCAGTATGAATGCGGGCAATCGACTGATGAATTTATTGCTGCGTTTCGGCGAAAAAGCCGGTCTCTCATTACGCGGCTCAATACAACGAAGAGACCATCTCCGAAATTACGATATCCCGTATTCAGCGATGAAGAGTTTATCAGTTGGTTCACGCCCGTGCTCTATTCCGAATATCCGCGGGAGAGCATTACGCTCCTTAAAAAACTTCGTGCGGCGAACTACCGTCTCTACATTCTTTCAAATGCTGGTTATCTGCATGCAGAGAATGTGCGGTGTGAAGCGGCTCATGGCGTAATGTTTCCGTGGATGTCAGAAATTTTTTCTCTCGTCGATCGCTATATCGTTTCGTGCGATCCGGATATTCGTTGTCGGAAAATGAAATGCGACGGAACAAATAGAATTGAGAGTGAAGAAATTTTCCGCAAAGCCCTTGCGATTGCCGAGTGTTCTCCGCGTGAAGCAATCTTTGTAGATGATATATTTGACTACGTGAGAGTATTTGAAAATATGGGAGGCCACGGGATTCATTTCACCGGATCGTGGACGCGCGTGGAAGCGGAGCTTTATAGATTCGGCGTGAGGTGGTAAGCTTTTCTCAAAGTTCGCATCGCAGTTGCATTCACTGCGATTTTTATTTACCATAATTCTGTATTATGGGCACGTAGCTCAGTGGTAGAGCATCCCTCTGATAAGGGGAAGGTCGAAGGTTCGATTCCTTCCGTGCCCATTTTAGTAGTTCTATATCTAACATCTAACACTTACCTATATGAAGATAACCCTTTCGGTAATTAAAGCTGATGTCGGTTCCATAGGAGGGCATACGAAGCCCTCAGAGAAAATGTTGGCATTGGTCAGGGCGCGGGTACGGGAAGCGATCGGCTGGAAATTTTTATGTGATGGTTTTGTATTCCATACCGGGGACGATATCGCGATGGTGATGAGCCATGTCCGCGGAGTTGGCGATAAGGACATTCACCGTTTCGCATGGGATTCTTTTATTGAAGCAACAAAAGAAGCGCAAAGAGCAGGACTTTACGGAGCAGGGCAGGATTTGCTTGTTGATGCGCCTGCAGGGACAGTTCGAGGGGCAGGGCCCGGGGTGGCGGAAATTGAATTTCAGCGCGACCGTCAAAGCAAAGACAGGCCGGCTGAGGCATTTGCAGTGTTTGCGGCAGATAAATGCGGGCCCGGATCGTATAACTATCCGCTCTATTCGGTCTTCTGCGATCCCATGCATGATGGCGGACTGCTTCTTAATCAAAAGATGAGGAAGGGATTTACGGTGACGGTGATTGATATGGATTATAAACCTTCGCATTACGATTTGGGCAGTGAAGATAAAAACGGCGACCGGATAATTAAGCTCCACATTCCCGAAAGAATATGGGATCTGGCGGTGTTTATGCAGAATCCGGACAGATTTGCAATTGAGGCGATTCATTCGCGCTATAACCCTGAAGAGCAGATTGTGTCGGTATCCGCAACGCGGCTTCATAACATCGCAGGGAAATACACCGGCAAGGACGATCCGGTGGCGCTCGTGCGGACGCAGGGAATGTTTCCCGCTCCGGAAGAAATTATTGAGCCCTTCATGCTCGGACATTTTGTTGCCGGAGACGCGCGCGGCTCCCATGTGATGCCGATTATGCCGGTTGCTCTTAACACCGCAGTCACCGGCGCTTACTGTTTGCCGCTTGTGTCATGCAGCGCATTTTCTATGGATGAGGAAGGCAAATTTTCCGATGAGTATGTGGACATGTTTGGAAATGTCGCGTGGGACGCGACTCGTCTTAAAATTCAGCAGAAGGCAGACGAGTGGAGACGACAGGGATTTATCGGCGCCACCATGGCGTCTCATGCGGAGCTTTCCTACACAGGGATTGTGGATGCCCTGCGCGAACTTGATAATGAGTTTGTCATTCGTTAGTGTGTGCATGAGCAGTACAGTTACCGTTCATTAACATAAGAAGGCAGACGAGGTAAATATGAGAGAATATCTTGTGTACTTGGGTGGACCGATTCTGGGATTGTCATACGACGCGAGTACTGAATGGCGCGCATATGTCGCGTCAAGACTCCCTCTACACATTAAAGCGCTTTCCCCGATGCGCGCCGAAAGAATATCTTGCAGGAGAAAAACGTATCGTGGGTGGGTATGAAGAGTATCCCCTCGCAAGCAAGCATGGAATTATAAGTCGTGACCGTTATGATGTAATGAGATGTGATATGGTACTTTTTAATTTTATAGGCACGACCCGCGTCTCCATAGGAAGCGTGATGGAGATCGGGTGGGGAGATGCATGGCGCAAGCCCATGGTTATCGCGATGGAGACTGGCAATGTGCATGACCATGCAATGATTCGTGAAGCGGCAGGTTTTGTTGTGCCCACTCTTGATGAAGCAATTGAAATCGTGATTGCAGTGCTCACGCCGGGAATATAGAAAAAATCTGAGGTGTGACCTCCGATTTTTATTAGTGCAATCACGTGTGTATAACCGCGGTTGCATCTTTTCCTGAATTGTGCTACTTTCATCCATATGGCCGATGCAGTTCAGGGATATTGCGTTAAGTGCCGCATGAAGCAGGACATGAAAAATCCTCAGGAGGTGACTATGCCCGGCAAAGGAGGTGAACGCCGTGCGATGACCGGAGCATGCGGGGTATGCGGCACGAAGATGTTCAGAATTCTGGGGAAGAAGTAGTAGCCCCGGATTCAATTTGGAATGTATAAAAAGGCGGGGGATCAACGCCGCCGTTTTTGATTATAACGCCTTCATAGGCAAGAAGCTTTTGTTTACGGCTAAGTCCCCCTTTGGCGCTATAACCGCATAGTTTCCCGGACGTAGCAATAACTTTATAGCATGGGTAACGGATCGGATCACGATTTCGCGCCATAATGCGGCCGATTCCACGTGGCGAAGTTCGGCATACCCGCGCGAGCTCCTTATAGGTCACCACTTTGCCGCGAGGGATTTGTGATAAAAGAAGAAGGGCTTTATGCATGGGTTCCTGATTTATTATTGTATATAATCATGTATAGTCTATTATATCGTTGATCAATTCGTCGAGTAAAAGAATCGCCGTTAACCCTAGGCTAAAGCTTGACAGAGTGTGTTCGCGTATGAGT
This sequence comes from uncultured Candidatus Saccharibacteria bacterium, assembly GCA_964343395.1. GTDB lineage: Bacteria > Patescibacteriota > Minisyncoccia > Sungbacterales > HO2-52-23 > CAYFJB01. Next base: position 10,145 of record CAYFJB010000005.1, on the reverse strand, counting down.
TCACGAAAAAAACAAAAAGTCTTTGTAGCGATGTCTGGAGGCGTGGATAGTTCAGTGGCCGCCGCGCTCTTACAGGAGCGCGGTTTTGACGTGA
>CAYFJB010000005.1:3906-10041 GCA_964343395.1 uncultured Candidatus Saccharibacteria bacterium | reverse complement strand
ACCGGAATCCATATCAAAATGTGGTCGGATCCGGATATCCCCTGTACGTTTAAGGAAGACCGTCTTGATGCAATACGCGCGGCCGCGCATCTTGGAATTCCTTTTGAGACGTGGGATTTCACTGAGGAATATCGGCGTGAGGTGGTGGAGTATATGATTCGTGAATACGCGGTTGGCCGCACGCCGAATCCCGATGTGATGTGCAATCGGCATATAAAATTCGGCATCTTTTTGCGCACTGCTTTGTCGTGTGGTGCGGACTATATGGCGACTGGGCATTACGTAAAAAAAGTTCAAAGAGTAAAGTTGAAATATCAAAAGTTGCGGATCGCGAACGACACGAATAAAGATCAATCCTATTTTTTGTGGACGCTTGGACAGGAGCAGTTGAAGCACTGCTTTTTTCCGATAGGGGATTACGTCAAATCACACGTACGTCTGATGGCACGAAAATTCGGATTGCCGACAGCTGAAAAGCCCGACTCGCAGGGCATCTGTTTTATCGGCGAAATTGATCTCCGCGGATTTCTCAAAAAATATATTCCAACGACTCCCGGTCTCGTAGTGAGTTCGCGCGGGAAAACTCTTGGTGTGCATGAGGGGCTTTCTTTCTATACTATTGGCCAGCGCCAAGGGCTTGCGATTGGGGGCGGGATTCCGTATTATGTTGCCGACAAAGATTTTGCGCGCGGTGCGCTCATCGTTGGAGAGGGGCCGCATGATGAAAAACTTTTTAAGAATGAAGTTATTGCGAAAGAGGTGAACTGGCTTGTGGGATCGTCGCCTAAGATGCCTTTCCAGTGCGAGGCGCGGATCCGTTATAGACAGCCCCTGCAATTTTGTGTCGTGCGAAAATTTAAGATGTCTAGAGGTTTAATGGTAGCATTCAAAGAACCGCAGCGCGCCGTCACTCCCGGCCAGAGCATTGTGTTTTATAAAAATGGGGAAATTCTCGGCGGCGGTTGCATTGCTTAAAGAAATATGGTATTATAAACCGTACGCCGCATACTACATAAAGTGAAAGTTCTTTAACAAGAAAAGTGTATTTGAAACGTGGGAGGGCGATATGAAAAAGGATTCGTATTCGTATAAGAAAGATGGTTTTGACGAGAAGTTCGTTATTGATGATGGAGACGAGGATCATGATGTCAATGCGGGGGCTTTCGAGGAATTGATTACTCAAATTGGCTCTACGGAGTTGGGCGCAGAGGATGCGAGTGATACGGATGATCAGCTTTCTTCAGAAGAGCGTACGCCCGTCATGCTTTATTTGAGGGCAATGGGGAAGTTTCCGTTGATGAATTTTGAGGAAGAACAGGCGTATGGCAGAGATCTTTTTCTTCTGAAAAATCTCGAGGAGCGCTGCAGGCAAGAAATTGCTCGGTTGAATGAAAGGATTAAAGTGTGCCGCGAAAGGCGTGGTCGTTCTGGCGCGTGGCGTATGAGGATTTTCCAGTTGAGGAAGAAGCGGGATAGGGCATATGCGCGGCGTTATCGCACCGAGCGCCATTTCCTCGTGATACGAAATGATTTTATGAATCGCAATCTTAGGCTTGTTGTTGCAATCGCGAAAAGATTTATTGGTAGGGGGCTTGCTTTTGCAGATCTCATCCAGGAAGGAAATAACGGTTTGATGAGGGCGGTTGAAAAATTTGATTATCGACACGGATACAAGTTTAGCACCTATGCCTCCTGGTGGATCCGGCAATCAATCAATCGTGCTTTTGCCGAAAAAGGCCTCCTCATTAGGTTGCCGGTCCATTACCATGAGAAAGGACTGCGTTTTCAAAAGACATGGAAATTTCTTCGTCAAGAGTTTAGTCGTGATCCTACTGAAAAAGAAGTGCTGGATGTTTTGGTGGCGGCTGATGGAGCGGAACAACATAAGCGGAGAGGGACGCTTCGCAAGCCTGTGATGCGTTTCGTTTCGCTTGAACAGTCGGTGATGAAGAACCAGCAGCGGAGATATTGTGCTGAAAGAGCTTTTAGTTGATAAGGCGTTGCGTCCTGATGAGCTTGCTCTCGAGAACGATGATCTACGGTATCTCCACGAGGAACTCGCATTGCTTGATTCTCGGGACGCCTTTATTCTGAAAGAACGTTTTGGGTTTGATGGCCAGCCTGAGAAGAAACGTACACTTCAGGAGATAGCAAAAAAATTGGGACTGTCGCGTGAAAGGGTTCGTCAGTTGGAGAAGCGCGCGAAGGCCGTACTCCGGAGTCGTCCGGGAATGCGGAGGCGCTTTGCGCCGTCGCATAGAAATGGAGTCAAGACCTAAAATTAAATTTATGAACAATAGCGGCATATCGCCTTGCGGGGCGATATTTTTTTTGGTAGCTTATAGGCATGGATTCGCGGACGCTCCGTAAAAAATTTGTTGATTTTTTTGCCGCGCGCGGGCATAGTGTTGTGCCTTCGTCGTCGCTCATTCCCGACGATCCTTCCGTGCTTTTGACAACTGCGGGGATGCAGCAGTTTAAGAAATACTACACTGGCGAAGCTGATCCCGCGCGCGACTTTGGTTCGCTCAACACCGTATCAATTCAGAAGTCATTTCGTACTTCAGACATTGATGAAGTCGGGGATGAATCGCATCTCACCTTTTTTGAGATGCTTGGTAATTTTTCGTTCGGCGGGTATTTCAAAGAAGACGCGATTGGTTATGCCTATGATTTTTTTAAGGAGATAGGGCTTCCTATAGAATATGCGACGATTTTCGGCGGCGACGAGAAAATTCCGAAAGACAATGAGTCGGAGGCGATTTGGAAAAAATTGGGGATCACCGATATACGCCCGCGCGGGCGTGAAGACAATTTTTGGGGGCCAACTGGTACTGAAGGCCCTTGCGGCCCGACTACCGAGATTTATGTGAAGGGAACGGAAATCTGGAATATTGTTTTTAATGAATATTATTGCCGTTCGGATAAGACGTTGATACCTCTGTCGCACAAAGGCGTGGATACCGGTATGGGGCTGGAACGGCTGGCGATGGTTGTGCAGGGGAAGGCAAATATTTTTGAGACAGACCTGTTTGATTTCATGATGAAGATATTCCCGGCCGCATTACCGGTTCGAACAAAGAGGATTGTCGCCGACCATATCCGCGCTATTGCGTTTTTAATCTCTGACGGTGTGCGGCCATCAAATAAAGACCGCGGCTATATCCTGCGCCGGCTTATGCGGCGGGCGTTGGTCTATGAATATTTGAATCATATGCCGCAAGAAGTATTGATAAAGATGTTTGAGACCACAGTACAGGAATATGGAGAATTTTATCCTGAACTTGCAGACGCACAGAGTATCATAGTTAACGAATTTTGTGCTGAACGCGATAAATTCAGTGTGACGCTTGCGCGAGGCATCAAAGAGCTTGAGTCAGAAAAAGGGATTATCACCGCAGAGAGGGGATTTCATATGTATGAGACATTTGGCATTCCATTTGAAATCATTAAGGAACTTGGTGGCAGCCGCGCCGCGGTTCTTGGTAGCGAGGCGTTTGACGAAGAATTCAAAAAACATCAGGCGCTCTCGCGCGCGGGACAGGAACGAAAATTCGGCGGACACGGGATGTTGCTTGACACCGGAGAATTGAAAGCCGCGAATGAGGCCGAACTCAAAATTGTCACGCGTCTCCACACCGTGACGCATCTTTTGCAGGCGGCACTCCGTAAAGTCCTTGGTCCGGCAGTACGGCAGCAGGGATCAGATATTACCGTAGAGCGCACGCGGTTTGACTTTACGTTTCCCAGAAAATTGACGCCCGAGGAAATCAGAAAAGTAGAAGATGTGGTGAATGAGGCGGTCCGCCGCGATTACCGCGTTGAATTTAAGGAGATGCTTTTTGACGAAGCGTTGGCGTCTGGCGTGCTCCATTTCTTCCGGGAAAAATATCCACCGGTTGTAAAGGTGTATCGTGTCTTTGACAGTGCAACCGGCGAAGTATTTTCTCAGGAACTCTGCGGCGGTCCGCATGTCACGCACACGGCTGAAATCGGGCGTTTTCGGATCCTCAAAGAAGAGTCATCCTCTGCGGGGGTGCGGCGGATCAGGGCGGGTGTTGACTAATAGAGTAAGGTGCGATATAGTGATTTAAGCTGTTTTCTCGGGTAGTGGTCTTTGGCAAAACAACATTCAAGGAGGGGTCCAAGATGTCTGAAAATCTTGAAGCGGTAGATGCGAAGGCCGATGCGTTTCGTGCGATTTTTGGTGTTGATCCTTCTACAAGTAGGAACGGGGGAATGTATATTCTTGAGCAGGCAATCGTATTCAGTCGTCTCGCGGGATTTGCAAGGGAGGTAGTTAACTCTAATAATGAGATTGCAAAAATCGCGTTGAAGTATAAGGATTATAAAAACCATGAAGTAGCTCAAGCGGAAATGTTGAGTGATCATAAGGTGCTGTGTGATCTTATAGCAGTGAACGAGATGGCATACGGCAATTTTTCTACCGCGTTGGACGTAGCTAAGTATTACGGGCATGAGTTTTCAGAAAATGTAAACGATTACGTGGAAAAAGAATCAAAGCCGTTAGAACAGTAAACGCCACGGTTTGTGCGGGTGGGGTCTGTGCATTGTGCACAGGCCGTTTTTTATTTATAATAGGAGGGCTATGGCAAAGGACTTCGATCAGGAAAAATCTCGCGCCGCAGAGGAGATTCGCGCGCTTGAGCACGCGCTTGAGGAAAAAAAGCGCGCGCTCGTGGACGCACAACAAGAGACGTCGCATGAGAAGGAACTTTTACGCGAGGCATTGCGTGAACATATCGGGGCAATGCGTCCTCCGGTGACGTCTGTGCCGCTGCCCGCTACACCTTTTGGTTCAGACGACGGTGTAAGACCTGCGCCGATTTCTCAGGATCATGCACAGGAAGAAGAGGTGCGGGCACTCATTAACATCGCCCTCACGCGTTCAATTGAAGATGCGGTGAAAGCGGCTCAAGAACGAAGCCCGTATCTTTTGGATGAACTCCATGATTATCTTGTGGATGAATATTACGAGAAGCTTATCGCGTTGAGAAAAGTGTCACCGTGATTTTTTCAACTCTTTTTTATACGGGCGCACTTGCGACCGCAGTCATAGTCGCAGGCCTTTTTCTGATGCGCCGATTGCTCATGCATCGCCGGCTCATTTCGCGTTCAATCAACCTTGGACTTCTTGTCGTACGGTTTCCGTCCGAGATGTCGCAGGAAAAACCACAGCAGGTTCAGCAGCTGCGTGAGAGGATTGCGCTCATGGAGCAGTTCTATGCGAATCTATACGGCCTGCGGGAAAGCCATTTCGCATCATTTTTTTATGGCCATCCTTGTTTTGCGCTTGAGCTCACGATACCGCACATTGGTGAAGAGCTTACCTTTTATATGGCAGTGCCCCGCGTGTTGGCGTCCGCTGTGGAAAAAATAATCCAGGGGATTTTTCCCGAGGCGCGGGTTGAGGCGAGCCGTGATTACAATATTTTCAATCCGGAGGGTGCGGCAGTGGGCGCTGCGGGTACGTTCAAAACGAATAAATTTTATCCGATCAAAACATATCAGAAACTGGAAGGCGATCCCTTGCGGGAAGTCGCGAATATTTTTACCAAGCTCGCACAGGTAGGAGAGGGTGCATCGTTTCAGATCATTGCGCGGCCCGCATCAGGTGTGTGGCGCAGAAAATTACGGCACCACAGCCACTTTCTTTTTGCAGGAAAACCATTGCATACGGGATTTCTCCAGATTGTCCAAACCATTGTGGAAACACTGAAAACCAAGACGCCGGAAGAGCGCGAACGGATTCAGCGGGCGCGCGATATGAAGCGGCTCTCGCCGCTTCAGGAAGAGATGGTGAAGGCACTTGACGGAAAAGCGGGCAAGCAGCTGTTTGAGGCAAACATTCGTCTCGTTGCTTCTGCGGCGACCGAGGCGCGCGCACGGGAAATCCTGCAGGGACTCTCGCTCACGTTTGAGCAATTCACCGACCCTAACCTCAATCGTATCCATATTTCAGAAGTCGCCGGGCGTACCCTGGAGAAACTCATTTTCAACTTTTCTTTCAGGGCTTTTGATGAAAAGCGCAAAATAGTGGTGAGTACCGAGGAGCTGACGTCGTTATTTCATTTCCCGAATGTGGCGCTTGAGACGCCGAAGTTGAAAATTGCA
>CAYFJB010000005.1:686-3896 GCA_964343395.1 uncultured Candidatus Saccharibacteria bacterium | reverse complement strand
CAAAAGCGCGCGAAGCGTCTCCGCCCGCCACACTCCCGCGCGAAGGACTCCTGCTCGGCTACAGTTTTTTTCGCGGTGAGAAGCGGGACGTGCGGATGCTTGAAGAAGACCGGCGGCGGCATCTCTATGCGATCGGCCAGACCGGCACCGGAAAATCAGTATTTATGGAGACCATGGCTTTGCAGGATATTGAGCAGGGTCGGGGAGTATGTTTTATTGATCCGCATGGTGATACGGTTGAGCGGCTCCTGAGTCATGTGCCGCGTCACCGCAGTCGGGACGTGATTTATTTTAACCCGGGCGATGTGGAACGTCCGCTCGGGCTCAATATGCTTGAGTATGATCCGTTGTTTCCGGAGCAGAAGACCTTTATTGTCAATGAACTTTTCAGCATTTTTCATAAGCTCTACGGCGCCGTACCCGAAGCGCTCGGCCCGATGTTTGAACAGTATTTCAGGAATGCGACCATGCTCGTGATGGATGATCCCTCGTCTGGGAACACGCTTCTTGAGATTGCGCGCGTCATGGCAGAGAAGCCGTTTCGCGACCTTAAAATTTCGCGCGCAAAAAACATTGTTGTCAAAAATTTCTGGACAGAGGTAGCGGAAAAGGCGGGAGGAGAAGCAGAGCTTCGCAACATGGTGCCGTATATAACCTCAAAAATTGATAATTTCATTGCGAACGAAATCATGCGGCCCATCATTGCGCAGGAAAAATCCGCGTTTAATTTTCGGCAAATGATGGACAGCGAGAAAATTTTACTCGTGAATTTGTCAAAGGGCCGGCTTGGCGATCTGAACTCATCCCTTATTGGTCTCATTATCGTAGGTAAACTTTTGATGGCGTCACTCTCCCGCGTGGATGTGCGTGAAGAGAAGCGTAAGGATTTCTATTTGTATATTGATGAGTTTCAAAATGTGACGACGGATTCCATCGCGACGATTCTGTCTGAAGCCCGAAAATACCGGTTGAACCTCGCCATCACGCATCAGTTTGTCGGACAGCTCAAAGAGGAAATCAAGAAAGCGGTCTTCGGTAACGTCGGTTCCATGGTCGCGTTCCGCATCGGGTCTGATGACGCAGAATTTATTGCGAAACAGTTCAAGCCGGTATTCACCGAACAGGATTTGCTCAACATTGACAATTATCATTGTTATATCAAGCTCCTTATCAACGGTCAGACGTCCCAACCCTTTAATATGAAAACGTATCCTTCTCCAAAAGGGGACCGCGAGACTGCGGAAATCATCAGAGAAATTTCGCGCATCACCTATGGACGGTCAAGAGATGATATAGAGCAGGAAATCATACAACGGTATGAAAAAAAATGATTATTATATCGCCGCGTTCATCGGTTTTTTTGCCGGGATTTTTGCGATCCCGATTGTGCTTAATGTCGGTTTTGCGGAGCGGATATTGCTTTTGGGAATGCCATGGATCGGTGCGGCGGGTCTTGCCGCGGCAGTGTTTTTAGGCGGGGTGCTCGGCCGCAGAATTATGATTTTCGTGCAATTCTCACGATTTGCCGCAGTGGGGATTCTTAATACCGCAATTGATTTCGGCATTCTTAACACTTTAAGTTTGGTGAGCGGTGCTACAGCCGGATTGGTGATCGGCGGCGTGAATCTCCCCGGATTCAGTATCGCTGTCTTCAACAGTTATTTATGGAATAAATTGTGGGTGTTTCAGGACAGGCCGCACGGAGAAAAACTTTTTCATGATTTTCCGCGGTTTCTCATGGTGACTGGTGTTGGCGTGGTCGTGAACAGCGCCCTTGTCGTGATACTCACAACCTACGGAGGGCCTTTGGTTGACATCGAGCCCGCGCGTTGGCTCAATATCGCGAAAGTAATGGCAACGGCCGTAACTTTTCTCTGGAATTTTACGGGATATAAATTTATCGTATTCCGTCAGGCACGGCCTCTTTAGTAGCAATGAAAAAACAGCCCAGATGGGGCTTTTGCGTCTAGTGCGTTCCTCTTTTGTGCATGGCGTTTTTGTGATACAGTGCGGGCAATGAATGAATCGGAGCTCGTGCTTTATCGCAAATATCGGCCGCGGGATTTTGACGCCATTGTCGGGCAAGCGCACGTGGTGGGCCCGCTCACCAATGCTTTGCGGCTCGGTAAAGTCGCTCATGCCTATTTATTTTCCGGTCCGCGCGGCGTGGGAAAAACGACAATCGCGCGGCTCATTGCAAAGGCATTGAATTGCACAGGCAAAATGCCGCCGTGCAATACGTGTTCGGCATGCAGTGATTTCAATATTGGGCGGGCGATGGATTTGATTGAAATTGATGCGGCGTCTAATCGCGGGATTGATGAGGTGCGCGAGCTTCGCGAGGGGGTGCGCTATATTCCCGCACAAGGAAAATTTAAAACCTATGTGATTGACGAGTGCCACATGCTCACGCGCGATGCGTTCAATGCGCTTCTAAAGACGCTTGAAGAGCCGCCCGGCCACGCAGTGTTTGTGCTCGCAACCACGGAGCTTGAAAAGGTGCCCGCGACGATTGTCTCGCGCACGCAGCATTATGATTTTCGGAGACCAGCAGTGGCAGAGATTTCAAATCGGCTGACAGAGATTGCGGAAAAAGAGGGAGTGAAGCTTGAAGCAGACGGCGCGCACCTTATCGCGCGTGCTGCAGAAGGATCGTTCCGCGATGCCGAGAGTATTTTGGGCCAGATCATGGCTGTTGAGGAAAAAAAAATTACTCGGCCCGGGGTTGAAAGTATTTTGGGATTGCCGCGGCGGGAAGCGGCACAACAGATGTTCGGGTTCATTGCAGAAAAAAATGCCCATGACGCATTGGCGCTCGTGCAGGAGCTCCACGATTCCGGGTATGATCTTTCTTATTTCACCAAGCTCCTCATGCAGTATTTCCGCAACGCCTTAATTCTCAAAATTGATATGTCGCTCAAGAAATTTGTCGCGGAAGAATTGTTGGCTGATGAACTTGAATGTATTGTTGCGCGTCTTCCTTCTTGGAGTGCGCAGGATTTGTCGCGCGGCCTGCACATCATTTTTCAAAACATGCAGCAGTTTCGCAGAACGCCGATCCCCCAACTTCCGCTGGAAATCACGGTGATTGAGCTGATCAACGGGAAAATAGAGCCGCCAGTTTAAATTGTTGTCCACTTGATGAGCATCAAAATTGTAAAGAACTTGATCACGAGAAAAGAACTTGCGGTTATGGCCCAAGAAATTTTT
>CAYFJB010000005.1:0-676 GCA_964343395.1 uncultured Candidatus Saccharibacteria bacterium | reverse complement strand
GATTATGTAAAAGCGGTGATTGATATAGAACAAAAAATAGCGGCATTTGGCGGAGGATTGCATGCCGATGAAGAAGCGGAATTGCTTAAGCAAGGTTCAAGGCAAGAGGATTTGTGGGGTATCAACTTTTACCCAAAGAGAACAGGGGATGAGTGGCTTGTATTTGACTCCATGATTAATATCCGCCCTTCTCAAGGTAACCGTTCCCGAAGTGTGGAGAGCCTGGCAGTACAGGAAAAGATAAAAAAAGTTGTTACCGAACTAGTGGTGGATTAATTATGGCGGTATATCACCAATCACTTACCCAAAAACATTGGCAAGAATTTGGCCTTTTTGAACAGTTGGGTAATGTAGGAAGTGAAGTGGGTAGGGCACTTCAGTGGGAGGGTAGAGATGAGACACTTTACCAAAATTCTATGTACAGGGCGTTTGAACTTCTTGATATGACTATCCGTGATTCGCGGTGGAGAAGCGGGTTGAAAGAACTCCTTCGGGCAAGAGAGTCACTGGGTGATGCTATGTACGGAGGGAAGGAATACGGAAGTACTCTGGAGGACCTTGATAAGTATTTTTTCCAGTTCGCGCTTGCCGCGAGAAAAAATAAGTAGTTTTAAATTTATTGGGGAGGGGTGTAATCGGCAACACGCCTGCCTTTGGAGCAGGAAACTCTAGGTTC
>CAYFJB010000004.1:35398-37021 GCA_964343395.1 uncultured Candidatus Saccharibacteria bacterium | reverse complement strand
ATTGTATAACATTTGCTAAAATTCTTGCAAGAGCAGTAATCGCCCTTATGAGCAACGAAGTTAGAAAATTTGGCAAAAAAGTCCGCGAAATCCGCTTAAAAAAGAATATGTCGCAAGGCGACATTGCAAGGATTTTAGGTGTTCACAGGAGTTATATCAGCGGTTTAGAACGAGGTGTGCGCAATCCATCACTTTTGACCGTTCAGAAGGTAGCTAAAGCTCTTGGCGTTAGCAGTAAAGAGCTAATTGAATAATTTATGAGAATACTTGATAAATTTTTCAAAGATTCAAATAAGAAAGAAGCAATCTCGTGGGCATTTTATGATTTTGCAAATTCTTCTTATGCATTATTAATTTTAAGTTTCGTTTTCCCGATTTATTTCAAAGAGGTAATTGCGGGAGTTGAAAAGGGTGATTTCTATTGGGGTCTACTTGTAAGCGTCTCTATTCTCATCGGTGGTTTAATTGCTCCAATAATTGGAGCAATAGCTGATTATGACTCGCGCAAGAAAATAAAATTTATTATCTTTGCTTTAGTGTCAATGGTCGGCACGGCTTTTCTCTTTTTTAGCGGTTCAAATAAATTATTACTTGTTTCACTGATTTTTCTGATTAGTAATGTCGCCTTTGAGTTGGCGCAAACTTTATATGACTCCTTTCTTGCGCGTGTTTCTACAAAAGAAACTGTTGGTAGGATTTCTGGAATGGCATGGGGGCTTGGTTATATCGGTGGGGTTGTTGCTATGCTCGCATTGAAGCCGTTGTATGAAAATGGTTACGCTGGAGAATTTGAATTTGGATACAAATTAGTATTTCCTTTGACTGCATTATTCTTTTTTCTGTTTTCACTACCGTCATTTATTTTTATTAAAGAAAAATCAGCTGAAAGAAACAAAGAGTCATTTTCTACACTTGTAAAACACGGAGTAAAAAGTGTTGTAAGTACAATAAAAAACCTCAAACAACACAAAAATATTGCTTGGTTTCTAGTGGGATTTTATTTTGTAAATGATGCCTTGGTAACAATTTTTGCTTTTACTCCGATATATGCAAGAACAACCTTTGGAATGGAATTTAAAGAAATTCTTACGCTACTTTTAATTGTCCAAATCGTTGCTTTTCCAGCCGCAACAATTTTTGGATTATTGAGTGACAAAAAAGGATCAAAGAAAATTCTTTTATTCACAATCGCGGTGTGGGCAGTCATTGTTGCATTACTTTCTATCGCCACTACAAAAGCAATGTTTTATATACTCGCATTACTGACCGCTTTTGTTATTGGCTCAAGCCAAGCAATAGCACGTTCTTGGCTTAGCAAACTTGTGCCTGACGAAAAACGATTTGAATTTTTCGGCTTCAATGGTTTTGCAAGCAAAATTGCGGCAACGACTGGACCAGTTTTATTTGGGGCTGTTTCTGTGGCAACAGGTAATCAACGATTAGCAATGGCGGCCTTAATTCCTTTCTTCGTTATTGCTTTTATAATTTTTGCAAGGATTAAGGAAGAAAAAGTTGAGTCGTTGCCGCAGATTAATAATAATTAATTGCGGCGTGCCAACTTTGTTGGCCTGAATGGCGGCGGCTTTCAAAGCGAGGGGGCGGCGGGAGGGGGGGGGGGGGGGG
>CAYFJB010000004.1:31533-35388 GCA_964343395.1 uncultured Candidatus Saccharibacteria bacterium | reverse complement strand
GAACAGAGGCGAGAGCTTCTGTTTTTGCTTTATTCATCGGCACTTTTGTTGGTTCTAACCCAAGATATTCTGCTTTGAGTGGAGGATAGCCATTTCCAATCGGTTGTAGCCACTCATGCGGCGCAACCGTGAGTCAGGCGCTTGATAAACTATTGCGTCTCAAAAAAGTCGAACGCATCGGGCTTGGGAGAAGTACGAGGTATAGGAAGTTATGAAAATCAAAGATTTACCAAAATCGGATAGGCCAAGAGAAAAACTCGAGAAGTATGGACCCGCTTTGCCCGTCTGTAGCTTCACGCGAAGGAGGGAGCGGCTTTCTGATTCCGAGCTTTTGGCTATTCTTTTGGGCGTTAAAATAAGCCATCCGGATGGCTTATTTAGTTCTAATTGCAGGATAAAAGAAAAGAGCCTCCGACGGGTAAAACCCGCCGAAGGCTCAAGCGGGGGCTTGCCCCCGCGTAGTTCAGATTAAAATCCTATTCAACGACACGGGCTTGACGAGCAGGTTATGTGAGCGTATGCTGTAGATACTACACAGGAACGGCATCCTCAATGGGTGCCGTTCGTCTTTTATATCCGCGAAGCGGAAAACTCGGCAGCAAGCTGCTGAGTAGTTCAATAAAAGATTTTCATGGAGATACGCAACATCGCAATCATCGCCCATGTGGACCACGGTAAAACAACCATTACCGATCAGCTTTTGCGTCAAACCGGCGCTGCGAAAGAAGGCGTGACTATGGATTCCAACACTCTTGAACAGGAGCGTGGTATTACTATCTATTCAAAAAACGCGGCGCTTTTTTATAAAGGTACGAAGATTAATATTGTGGATACGCCGGGGCATGCTGATTTCGGTTCGGAAGTTGAGCGGGTGCTTCGCTCCATTGATTCGGTGCTTTTGGTAGTGGATGCGCAGGAAGGCCCGATGCCGCAGACCCGATTTGTGCTCAAAAAATCGCTTGAGATCGGGCTTCGTCCCATTGTAATTATCAATAAGATAGACAAACCGGCGGCCGATCCGGCACGATGCGAAGAATTGGTGCTCGATCTTTTTCTTGAATTAGGCGCCACAGACGTGCAGGCGGATTTTCCCGTGGTATATGCAATTGGCCGAGAAGGCATTGCAAAGAAAAAACTTTCTGATGTTTCAAATGATCTTTCACCGCTTCTTGAAACCATCCTTGCATATGTTCCGCCGGCGTCTTCAGAGGAACGGGATGGACTTGCCTTGCGGCTTCAGCCATTTAATCTCGGGTACGATAATTTTCTGGGGCGTCTCGCCGTCGGGCGAATCTATGAAGGGCGTATTACTCCCGGGATGAATATTTTCGTAAAAAAACCTTCGGGCGAAATCCATCAGGGAAAGATCACAAAAATTTTCACCTTCGAGGGTCTTGAGAAAAAAGAATGTCCAGAGGCACGTGCGGGAGATATCGTGCTTGTTGCTGGTCTACCGGATATTTATATCGGCGATACCGTCTCGGAAAAAGAAGATGCGGCGATGCTTCCTGCAATTGCAGTGGATGAGCCGACAATTGAATTGAGGTTTGTGCCGAATAATTCTCCGTTTGCGGGGCAAGAGGGAAAGTACGTGACTTCGCGCCAAATCAGAGAATATCTTGAACGGGAACTTGAGATTAATGTCGGACTTCGGATTGACTTCTCTTCATCTGAATTTTTCAAAGTTTCGGGCAGAGGGGAGCTGCATATTGCTATTCTTCTTGAAAACATGCGCCGCGCCGGGTATGAACTTCAGGTGTCACAGCCGCGTGTTATTTTCCGTGAAGAAAACGGTATACAAACTGAGCCCTTTGAAGAGGTGATTGTTGATATTCCGTCGGAGTTTCGAGGAGTTGTTATTGAACGCCTCGGGACCCGCGGATTTTTGCTGAAACATATGGAACCGCACGCAGAAATTTTGCGTCTCACCTTTGAGGGGCCGACACGCGGGTTTTTGGGGTATCGCAATCAGTTTGTCGTTGATACGAAAGGCAGGGGAATTCTTTCATCGCGCGTCATCGGATTCAAGCCGTATGCCGGGGATATCAGAAAGAAAAACGTTGGTTCTATGATTGCAATGGCGTCCGGCAAGGCAACTGGCTATGCGCTCTGGGGTTTGCAGGAGCGCGGCACGCTCTACATTGGCCCTGCGGTTCAGGTTTATGAAGGCATGGTAATCGGCAATACCGCAAAGGGTGAAGAAATGTTGGTGAATCCGACCAAGGGCAAACAGATGACCAACATCCGCGCCGCCGCATCAGACGAGGCAATTAATCTTGTCCCGGCCCATGAACTTACCATAGAACGCGGGCTTGAAGTGATGAGCGAGGATGAATATCTTGAAATTACTCCGAAAAGCGTTCGCTTGAGAAAACAATTTCTTACAAGGCTTGAACGCAGGCGCGCGGGAACCAATTGTTGAGTAGGAGTTACATTCTTCGGCGTCGATTTCGACCCGGATAGAACACTGGACGAGGAGCATTGAACTCGGTGCGTGCGCCAAGCTCTTGAGAAAAATCAGCGGGAGGCGGTGATACGGGGATAGCTTTTCGAATCAGTCGTTCTATACTCCGGATTTCATTTCGCTCCTCGGGCATCGCAAAAGAAATGGCGTGTCCTCCCATTCCCGCGCGCGCCGTTCGGCCAATGCGATGAACATAGTCCTCGGCTCGAGAAGGCAGGTCGTAATTAATGACCGTTTCAATTCCTTTTACGTCAATGCCGCGTGAAGCAATATCTGTCGCGATGAGCACCCGGAAACGACCGGAGCGAAAACCATCAAGCGCTTCTCTGCGTTGAGAAAGCGACCGGTTGGAATGTATTTCGGCGGCCTTTTCTCCCAAATCACGCATAGCTTTTGTGACCCTTTTTGCGCCGAATTTTGTCCTAGTAAAAATCAACGTGGAGCCGCGATGCGCTTTCAGCAAAGCGGCAAGAAGCCGAAGCTTGGCGGTTCTCTCAACGATGAAAATTTCTTGCGTCACGGTTTCTACGGTCGTGCCTGAAGGAGCCACTTCAATCTGCACAGGGAGCTTCATGTGCGTTTTGGCAATTTGTATAATCTCCGGTGGAATCGTCGCGGAAAAAAGCATGGTCTGGCGATCTTTTGGCACCGCGTGAAGAATGCGATTGATTTGCGGCTGAAAACCCATATCCAGCATCCGGTCCGCCTCATCAAGCACAAGGACTTTAATGGTAGAGAGGTTTATATTTTTTTGATTGAGATGGTCTATGAGCCGCCCCGGAGTTGCGATAATAATGTGCGGATTTTCCCTCAATGCCCGCAATTGCATCTGCATGGAAGCGCCGCCGATGAGCACGACGGTTTTAAGGCCGAGGGAACGCCCGATTTTATGAAGTTCTCCTTCAACCTGAATCGCAAGTTCTCGTGTCGGCAACAAAATGAGCCCGCGCCCGTTCATGTGCTGGAGACGTTGAATCATGGGGATGCCGAAAGCAAAAGTTTTGCCGGTCCCGGTTTGTGCGACGCCAATCATATCCTTACCTTCAATTGCGGAAGGAATTGACTGTTGCTGAATTGCCGTCGGGGTTATGAAATGGAGTTTGTCTAAAATGTTAAGAAGCCCGGGCGCAATGCCAAGGTTATAGAATGTTTCGGACGGATTTTTGAGATCGGTTTTAAGTACTACCATGGTTTGAAATCAGCCAATCCATCAAACGTTTACGATGCTTCTCAATGGACCAGGTATCGCCATTTTTGAAAAGCAGGGGGTGGCTGGTTTGAAATTGTTTTAGCATATCCACAGTAACGCGCAGAAATCCAAAGGGGATGCTTCTGTTATATGAATCCATAAAAACCGCACGAGTGGTAGACGCCCGGTTTAATTCATATTG
>CAYFJB010000004.1:20563-31523 GCA_964343395.1 uncultured Candidatus Saccharibacteria bacterium | reverse complement strand
TTGCAGGTCTTTGGTGCGAGCCATGCCTTAAAAGTACCATACCTTACAGAAAAAAGCAATGACGCAAAAAAACCCGCCGAGTTTGACTCGGCTTGTTTTTTTGCAGTGCGTGGTCTCTTATGCACTTTACCAATACCAAAACCCCGCACGAAGTGCGGGGAGGACGTCATTCAAACACGTTCTTACGTGCGGGAGACTTTTGTGGCAGCGAGACCCTTTTCTGTCTCAACAACCTCAAAGGTTACCTGATCACCAGCCCTCAATTCGGTGAATGCCACGCCTACAAGCTCTTTGGAGTGAAAGAATAGATCTTTCGTTTCGCCCTCGCGCGAAATGAAACCATATCCCTTATCCGTGAGCGTTTTTATAGTTCCTGTCATACTTTTGTTGTTTATCTAATTAAATAGAAACTCGACTGCATTTCTTTTAATATGCTTCATATACTACTCCTTATTTGCAAATAAGGCAAGGAGATGGGATCGCGTTAACGTGGGGTGTGGGAGAGTTATTCATTTTTTTGTTTGCGGGAGCAGAGGTGCTCTGAAAATCATGAAGGAAATCTTACCGTCTGCATTGCGGATATAGTCAATAGGTTTTGCGGTTGCAAAGAGTTTTTCGAGAAAACGGTCAAAAAGTTCGTGGTGTGTTCCTGCGTTGAGGGTTGTGGTATCTGCCGCGATAATAAAGGTGACTTCTTCAATTCCGAATGTTGCGTAACCTTTGATTCCCTTTGTGGAAATTGTCTCAAGGAACTGGTCGAGCGAGTGGATCGGCATGTTGTCATAGAGCCGCCGCCGCTCAAAAATCCAGAGGGCAGGCATCCATTCCATTCGGTTATCAAACACGACAAGATGTTTTTGGCGCGGTCCGTCAGCTCCGTATTTTTTTTGCCGCGTGAGGATTCGCTGCCTCTGGTATTCGGCAAGTTGTGGGGCTTCGGCAAAGATAATAATATCCGATGGGTCCGGAAATGTCTTATAGAATGAGTCCATGTAGGAATCAAGGACATTGTATCCTTCCCATCGTGGGCGTGTGGTTGAGGGGAGCAGTGGATTGGTGAGCAATGGTGCGGGGAGGAGCTGATTTTGGACGGTAAAGGTGATTTCCAACGCGGCGACAAGTCCGACTGCCACAATGATGATTTTTTGAGCGCGGGCGCCGTTCCAATCCCATAGTCGTATTCCTTCAAGCGCGGCAATAAGTGTCACAAAAGGAAGTATGATGACGCCGTAGCGCTCGTGGTCGCCAATCACCGTAAGCATCGTAAGGAGCGAAATCGTGCCTATAAGCAGTGGAATGTATATTTTTCTTCGTTGGTGATACCGGATGCTTGCGATGAGCGCTCCGAAAAATGAGAGGATTGCAATGCCCGTGATCCCCGGGCTGAATTGCCGTCCGATAGTGGTGATGACGCCAATAATTCTGAACGGATTTGTCCCCGTGGTTCGCGTGAGGCCGCGGAAATCTTCTGGTTGCATACCAAGGAGTGTGGAAAATGCGGCATCAGGATGGCCGCGAGTACTCCACATCATGATGTTGTAAGAGAGAATCGGTGTGAGAAGGATAAAGAATAATGCGAGTCCAAGAAGGAATCGTCGGTTTTTCCATGCATCTTTGTGTGACGTGAGAAGAAGCGTGAGAAACACAAATCCCATGAAAAGAAATGTGTATTTGGTGAGAATTCCTGCGGCTGCAGCAGCTCCCCATAGGAGATAATATGAAGGCGAGGCGGTCGCTTTGAGGAAGAAATAGAGCGAGAGCGCGATCCAGAGGATAAGAAAGCCGTCGAGAAATCCGATGCGGGAAATCCAGACGTGGTAGTTCATGGCGGCGAGCGCGGCGGCGGCAACAAGGCCGGCACGCGCGTCGCCAAGGATTCTGCCGAGGAGAAACACTGCATAAATTGAGGCGAGTCCCGCAAGGATAAAGGGAAGCCGTGCGACGAAGATTGAATGTCCGAATAACTCAAAAAAGATATATTCTATAGCAAAAACAAGAGGCGGCGCGTCATGGAATGAGAGCCACTGCCACCATTGTGCGGTATCAAACCACGTGACCGGAGTTGACTGGCGGTTCGTGGCAGCCGCGTAATCAAGATAGCCGACTGATCGGAACGCATAGAATGCGTCATCACTTGCCATGTCAGGCCCGGTGAGATTGGGAAGCCGAAGGAGCAGCGCTCCGGCGAGAATTGCAATGAGTATCCATGTATTCTTTCTCATATTCATGCAGGTTATAGTATCGCACTTTTTTTGTTTTTGACAGCGCGGGATCGCGTTGTGGATAACCGCGTTTTTTAAAGTTGTGCTATGATAAAAAAGTCATTTTTATTTTTTGTTAAAAAAAATTTATCATGCCAACTTTTGGACTGATCGCATTACTCATCGGGGCAAGTGTTGCCTTGGAAGGATTGGATTTCGCGACAAGCGGAGAGGTATACCTCGCAAGCGTGCGAAAGCTTGCAGAGGCAACAACCTCAGCATTACCCATATCAGAAACAGTGGTGTCTCCTGTTCCTCCACCACCGCCTCCGCCTGCTCCGCCACCTCCTCCTCCACCGCCGGCAGAAGTAATATCGCCTCCGCCTACTCCTGTTCCTGTTGTTGAGCCAGTGCCCCCGCCTCCGCAAGTTCAACCACTGCCGCCGCCTCCTCCTGCGCCCGAACCAATTTCTCCACAGCCGTTACCGGAATCCAAGCCACCACAGCCATTCCCCGAATTGCTGCAGCGTCAGGATCAATTCAGGAACATTGAAGAAGAAGAATCGCCGCACGATTTTGTGGATCCCCGCGAGGTCCAGCAGGTTTCGCGTGAGATTCGCGACATGCGAAGTCAGGTAAAACAGCTCACAAGTCAGTTGCGTAAAAACCCTGCTTTTGCCGATGAACTTAATAAAATTACGGCAATAGCCGGTGAATTGGAGCAGTTTAATTCAGCGATTCGAGCTGCGAACAATTCTGATGGTTCACTGCGCGAGGTGATTCAGGAATTCCGCGACAATCAATATTGGGATGTTTTTAACGCGATAAGGGCCAAGGTTCAGCTGCCGCAAGAAATAAAACAGATTGAGTCCACGCTCCGGCGTTTGGACCGCACGATCAAAGTTAAATCAGTGCGGAATATCGGTCTTGCGATGGGAGCGCTTGAAGCAAAGATCGCGGAGATGAAAAATCAAATCGCGGCGGTCAAAAGCGCCCTTGCTTCCGGCAACATTGAAGAAGCACAGGAAGCAATGCAATTTTTCCATGAGGGAGGACACCCGGGAGAAATTGAGGGTACGGTCTATCGTATCCGTGATATTAAGCAGATGCTTCGCAGGGTAAAGGACGAGGCGATTCGCGCTGAAGTTGACCGGGTGCTTCAGGAGGTTATTGATGCGTTTAATGCCGGGGAATATCGCGACGCGCGGGAAACGCTTGATGAATATGCGGATGATCTCCAGCGGCTCATTCAGATTTTTGTAAGCGCAAGCTCTCGGCGCGGTTTCAATCGTCAGGATTCATTTTCGAAAATCAGGAATCTTGAGGGCCTCATCCGTGCGAAGCTTCAGGAATCTGACGAGCGCAATGAGAGATGATTTTAAATTTTCGCACCGTTATGCATCATAAAAAAAACGTCATCATTGGTTCGTTAATCGTTTTTCTTTTTCCTGTCGCAACTCTTTTTGCTGCGCCGCCCCCACCCGCATCTGCACAGTCCTCAGAAGAGATTATCCGTAACCTTCAAGCACAGATTGAACTGCTCAAAGCCCAGATCAGCGTATTGAAAGAAGAACTCAAGACAACACAACAACAAGCCGCCGCGACACAAAAAGAAACCGCAGCCGTCAAAGAGGAAGTCGCTTCCGCGAAACAAGAAATCGCCGAAGTCAAACACGAACTCCAACTCACGAGGTCCCTCCAACGTGGAGCCAAAGGAGACGATGTCAGAAAACTTCAGGAGTTTCTCGCTGAAAAATTCTCCGATTTATACCCCGAAGGTCTCATTACCGGTTTCTTTGGGCCCGCGACTGAAGCGGCCATCAAAAAACTCCAAGCACAACACGGCATTGAACAGGTTGGTTTCATTGGCCCCAAAACTCTATTCAAGATTAATGAGTTGATTCTGGAGGGAGCAGGGGAATCAGGAAAAATTCCGCAGGGACTCTTACGGGCGCCGGGGATACAGAAAAAACTCAACGAAACAACGACTCCGATATCGGCAATGACAGCACCGGCAACTCCTGCGACGACCACTCCAGCAATTCCCGCACAACCCATTGGACAAACAGGCACCACGACGATTCCTGCAATACCGGCGATTGCTACTGGACAGGCGACGACTACTGTACCTGTGCCGACGCCTGTGCCGACTCTGACTCCGCCGTCTCCGCCTTCAACGGCTACTACAACACCCGCGCCGACACCCGCACCGACTGCCGATACGACCGTACCGGTTATTTCAAATATCCAAGCGACAACTATCACCGCGATATCCGCTGTAATCACCTGGACCACGAATGAACCTGCGACGTCACAAGTCATCTATGATCCGACCACAAGCTATTTTTCATCCACGGCGATTGATTTTAATCTCGTCACAAGCCATAGAGTCACCCTCACGGGCCTTACGCCCTCCACACTCTATCACTATGCGGTGAATTCCCAAGACGCGGCGAATAATCGCGCGACGAGCGGGGATCACACGTTTACTACTACTTTACCTGGACCGACAAATATACAGGCAGTGACGAACTCCAGCGGCCAAGAACAACCACCCGTGATACGGTATTATATGACCTTCAATTATACATTGCAGTCAGCAACGCAATCATTCAATGTGTATAGAAAAAGGCCGACTGATGCTTCATTTGTGAAGTATACCTATAGCGCACAGACGCCGGTCAATGCCTCTATTCTTCCATTGCCCGGAAGCGGCGAATCCAATTTGTATCATCGGGGTGCGAATCAATGGGAGTGGTGGACCACTCTTCCCGCTCCCGTGCCGGATACGGCACAGGGGGAATATAAATTTTACGTGACCGCAGTTGATACAAGTGGCGTTGAGAGCGTTTCAACCGAAACCAAGTCGTTCAAACTGTACCCTGCCCCAGTCATCACGAGTCCTGCGGATGGTTCCACAATTTCTTCTCCATTTACGATTGCGGTTTCCGGAGATCCGAGTGCGTCTGGCTACGGCATGACGATCTACAAGAAGATAACTGGCGATGCTGCGTGGCTTGCATGGCCGGCCCAGTCAACGAATTTCACTTACAATGGATCGGTGCTCAACACAAGCGACAATCCGCATCGCTTGTTGGTGTGGTTTTCATCAGGCCCTTATGATCGCAGCCTCTTCGGCACGAGCGTTTTCAATATTGCCACTACGACCTCCTTTCTTGATGTTCGCGCAAAAAATCTTGCCGCCATCCAGGAATCCCTCAATCGCATCCGGGCCGCGATTGAAGCATTGGGTTCTGTTGAGGTTGAACCTCGCTAATTCCATACGGTGTGGATAAATCGATCTTGTATGTTTGCGTGATAATTTTAAGATAAGAGATATAAGTGCTCGAGAATTTTATTATTCAAACTAATTATTCATATTTTTTTCTATGAAATCACTCTCATCCGAGTTGCCGCATTTTATTTTTCTTAAGGCGGCAGTACCTGTGTGCGCGGGCTTATTCGTGGTCGCAGGACTTGCGTTTGCGTGTCCCGCGTGGGCCGGTACTTTTCAGTTTTCTCCCGGAGATCGGCAATATGCAGCCGCCCTCGCGCTTGCGGCTGAAGAGGAAGCGAAAGCCGATTTGGATGTTGAAAAGAAAATTGACAATGATGAGGATTTCACGCCAGAGGACTACGGGCTTACCAGTGTCGGCACGCTTCCGACCAGCCCGTTTTATTTTCTTAAGAGCGCGCGGCGGGGAATCACGAGCACATTTACGTTTGATCCCGTTAAAAAAGCGGAGCTGAATCTTCAGTTTGCCGCTGAAAAAATCCTTGAGGCGAAAACACTTTCAGAACGCGAGGGGACCGGGAAAGAAGAGGTGGTGAATGCCATTGAAAATTATCATGGAGAGCTTGATCGCGTGAAGGCGCGGATTGACAATGCCGCTGGAAGGATTTCTGAAGAAAAGGCCGAAGAACTCGGCAAAAAGCTTGTTGATTTCACCGCAAAATACAATAAATCTCTTGACAAAATCGCGAAAGACCTTCCTCCGGAGACCTTTGAGAAAATCAGTGAAGTAAAAGAAAATACGGCCGAAACGTTTGGAAAAATATTTATTCTCGTCAAGACGGATAAAGCCCCGGAGACCATTGCGGAGGTGCTTGATGCCCAAAAGGGTTCTGAATTTAAACAGTTCAAAAACCTTGAGATATTGAAGGAGGTTGGAGAAAAAGTGCCGGAGCAGGCAAAAGATGGGATCCGTCTCGCACAGGAAAATACGCTTAATCGTCTGCATAATGAGTTGGAACATTTTGACAACGCAAAACAGGCGGTTTTTGAAGATTTTGTCAAAGAATCTGGAGGTAATGAGGTGCGGCATCTTGAAATCATCAATGCGCTTGAGTCCCGTCCGATTTCAAATGAACTGCGCGCGGTCATCGGAAAGGCAAAAGAGCACTCTTTTTCAAAAACCGAAGACCGGATCGCAACACTTACGCCGTCAGCACAGGAGAAACTTTTTGAGCACCTCGGAGAAGGCAATTTGGAAGATTTGAAAGTGGTGAAGGAGCTGGAGAATAATATTGCCAAGGGAATACTCACTGCTATCGCACCGGCGAAGAGAAGAGCGGAAGAAAACTTTATAAAGAAAGTTGACGAGGTATCAAAAGATCCGCAAAGAAAAGATGAATTCACCCGGATCATTGAGCGTTCGCACGATATCAAATCAGTCGCGGTGCTGGATGAGATTAAAGCATTAATTCCTCAAGACAAACAGAGTTTCTTTGACGAACTTAAGAAAAAAGCGGTGGAAGAGATAAAAAAAGACATTGACCGCACGCGCAATACCGAGCAGAGAGACGTGGTGTTCCGCGCGCTTGCCGGAGACCACCCGGAAGAACTTGAAGTAATTGAAAAAGTGAGTAAGGAGGTGGGCACGGCGTTCAAGGGCGTGCTGGACGGCTTAAGAAATACTCAGTATTCCCTTATTCAGAACAAGGCGGAGCAGATTCAGGATCGCGATCGGCTCGGTCGTCTTGAAGAAGAATTCAAAAAGCGCGAAGATCTTTTCCTGCAAGCGCCGAAGGGGATTATTTTCACCAAGGATTTCTTTGATGAAAGGAGAAAAATCTTTGAGTCGCCGGATCGCGCCGTTGAGAAAATAGAAGAGGCAAAGCGCGCGATCGGCGATTTAGAAGAGATCGAGCGTTTACTGCCGTTTGATGTCGGGGCTGAGGGCGGTCGCGTTGATCCCATTATTCAGGAGGTCGCGCGTCTGCACCGTCTTGCGGACCGGAGGTTGAATACCGCAGAAACGGCTCTCGGGTATAACGACGTCGGCCGAGCCTACGGCGAGGGGACGGCGGCGGCGCAGATTGCCCGGGACGGCATCAGGCTTGCGCAGGATTTCAAGTCAGGCCGCAAACAAGTGAAAGAACAGCCTGATTTTTTGCCGCCCGAAGTTCAGAGACCCGATGATGCGAGGCAGGTTTCATCGAAAAAATATGAACTCTACAGCCCGAATGAGTTCTTACAGTATTGTTTCTATGTGCGGGGATTTCTGAAGGGTCCTCTTACTTGTATGCTTGGGGATGGCCGCGTGTTTGATGTGCAGGGAAGACCATTTCCTTTGACTATTCCTCAGGAATTTATTCCGGTGCGGCTTTCTGTTCCTGTGCGTCCGGACGTGCCGCGGTGTCCGGTGTTCTTTTCGCCGTCGGCTGATTTCTGTCATGACGGCTTTGTCCGTTACGAAACCGATCAGAATGGATGCCAGTTGCCGCCGCGCTGTGAGCAGAAAAGAGGTGAAGACCATGGAGCGCGTGTGCATCCGACTGATAAAACAATTTGCGGTACGACTGCGGGATACGCGTGTCAATCAGGATATACGTGTGAATTTCCCAAGCCGTATTATCCGGATGCGCAGGGAAAGTGTATTTCCGGAGAACGGGTGACGTGTCAGGCATTCTGGCAGGGATTTATCTTTGATCGGGCAAAAAACGCCTGTCGGCTTGAGAGTACGAGCGGCTGTTCTGATCCCTTTGTGTTCCATACGGTTGCAGAGTGTGAACGCGCGAATGGTATTGGGAAAGGACAAATATGCCCGGCTTTGGCCACGGTTGACTCATGTCCGGTCGGGCAGAGAAAGGTGGTGAGTTATAGCTCTCCGGAATGCGGGATCTATTACGCGTGTGAACAGGAAAAAGCGCCCGTCGGAGTTCAATATCCTTATACATTCGCAAACGGGATTATTGTGAAGGACTATGCAGGCGCGAAGGAAGTGTGTTTGAAATATCCGCCGGGAAGCGGCGGCGGGATCGCGGCGGAATGTGAGGCGAAATTCGGGATTTTGTATGGCACGACGCCGCCTCCGCCATCGCCGATCAACTGGATTCGGCATTCATGGACGTTCAGCGACGGGATCACTGAATCATCCATGATTTTGAGCCGCACTGATCAGGAGTACCTTACCTTTATTAAAGAAGTGGAGGCGCAGTGCCGCATTATCCCGAAGAGCAAATTCTTCTGGAAAACGGGGGCTGGGAACGATAGTCCGGATAACTGGCGGAATTTTGGGATTCCTGATTGTTCGGGTACGGGGGTCGCCACTGGTCCTGTGTGCGGAAATAAGGTTTGTGAGGCAGGGGAGACGATCACGAGTTGCCCAGTTGATTGTGTAAAGCCGGTTGTTGTTCCGTGGATCCCTTCCGGTCAATGCTCCGACGGCATTGATAATGATCGCGACGGCTTGATTGATTATCCGGCAGACACCGGCTGCTACGGTAAAGATGATTCGGATGAGGCGTATACATCAACAACCGGCGGCTGCCGCGCCTATACCGGTGAGGTAAGTTGCAGAGCCGCATCATGCACCTGGTATAACCATTACGACGGAACGCATTGCGACGACGCGGCGCACGGGCAAGGCACTGGTGGAGGCGGAGGATCAACGTGCAATACTTATGTTTCGCAATCAACCTGCGCCTCGGTTTCTAGCTGTCAGTGGAATGTGCCGGGCAGCGGAAGCGGGTTGCCATACTGCTCGATGGTGTATGCGGGTGATGCGTCTTCTTGTCCCGGGTTTTCGTACAGCCGCTCTGACACGCTGGGAAAGCGGTATTGTCAGCTCAACAATTTCGATTCATGCGAATATAACTATCCGGCTTACCTGAATATCGCAAATTACAGTCAGGCCGATTGTCCGGCAGGAGGAAGCGTATATTCCGGCATCCCGACCTCGCCGAGCGGCCTTACTTATGCTTTGGACTTAAAAGGAAATGTCGTATTGACATGGAATGACAATGCGGCTGTTGAGGATTCATATAAAATAGAACGAAGGGCGGTGTGGGGAGTATGGACGGTGATAGGGAGTGTCGGTATTCTTTACGGCGGGACAGGATCATACACGGATCCAGTTCCTCCTCCCGGAACGTATGAATACCAAGTCAAGGCGTGCAATAGTGCGGGATGTTCAGTTCCTTCAAATTACGTCTCCGTATCGCGAGGCACGACAACGCCTCCGCCTCCGCCGACCACACAATGTTCCGACGGTATTGACAATGATCAGGATGCTTTGATTGATTATCCCTCTGACACGGGGTGCTACGGAAAAGATGACAATGACGAGACGCCGGGTACGGGAGGAGGAGCGACTGCGGCGCCGGTGGCGCCTTCGGGATTAACCTATACGCTTGACGCAAGCGGCACGGCAAAGTTGACGTGGACCGACAACGCGGCTAATGAGGATTCTCATAAGATTGAATACAGATCGTCTCCGAGCGGAACATGGAATCAGGCGGGGATGACGTATGTGAGCGGCGGAACAGGCACCTCATTCTCGTATCCGGTTCCTTCCAACAGTACGTATGATTTCAGGGTAGTGGCGTGCAATAGCGTCGGGTGTTCAGCTCCTTCAAATACTGTTTCGGTTACTCGAGGAACGAGTACGACCTCTTCCTGCAGTTCATCTTTGATCGCGCTTCTTGGCACTGATTGTCACTATATGTATGTCGATTCCGCAGGCAAATCCATTTACTGCGATGGGCCAATGACAAAGTCAGCAAAAGAAGGGGATACGGCAACAACGGCTGGATGCAGTACGGCAACTCCGACCCCCACTCCACCGCCGTCGACTCCTACGGTGCCGGCTCCCGGACCATCGGGATTGGGTCATAACTACACGGTTGGTGCGACGAGTGTTACGTTTACTTGGATTGATAATTCTACCACTGAAGATCAGAATAAAGTTGAAGAGCGGGGTGCTGATGGCGTGTGGTATGCGAAGGGAGTGATAGGAGCTGTCGCGGGCGGCACCGGAACAGTGAATGTACCGGGTAACACTTCAGGTACCGTTGAGTATCGCGTAAGAGCGTGCAACAGTGTCGGGTGTTCAGCGGAATCTAATATCGTGACGATTATCTACACGAGCGCGACTCCTCCACCAACACCGCCGCCGACAACGACCACGAAATGTTCCGACGGCATTGATAACGATGGCGACGGCGCGATTGATTATCCCGCGGATACCGGGTGCTACGGAAAAGAGGATAATGACGAGACGTATCCTACTACCACTACTCCGCCGCCCTCAACCTCTTCCTGCAGTTCCTCACTAATCGCACTTCTTGGCGACGGCTGTCACTACATGTATCTTGATTCAACAAGCAAATCAATTTACTGCGATGGTCCAATGACAAAGTCAGCCAAAGAAGGGGATACGGCAACCACTGCGGGATGTACGATGCATTGAGATGATTCTCGTAGCGCAACTTTTTAACGAGCTTCCCGCAATGCGGGAAGCTCGTTGGTGCTCTGT
>CAYFJB010000004.1:11591-20553 GCA_964343395.1 uncultured Candidatus Saccharibacteria bacterium | reverse complement strand
TGCTCTGTACTATACATTTAATAGAAGGAGATAAAGGTGCTATGGATACTCGGCAGGAAATTCGCGAGAAACATATTAGAGTTGGACGGTATCTGAAAGATATTGTGTATGCCGCAAATGATGGGATTGTGACAACTTTTGCGGTGGTCGCGGCAACGGTCGGGGGAGCACTCTCGCCGTCAGTAATTCTTGTCGTTGGCATCGCGAATCTTATTGCCGATGGATTCTCCATGGCAACGGGGAATTATCTCGGCACCAAGTCGGAAAAACAATTTTACGAAAAAGAAGCCGCTGAAGAACATGACGAAGTCAGGCGCATGCCGGAGGTTGAACGGCAGGAGATTCGGGAAATCCTCGCGGCACGCGGGTATGAAGGGAGTCAGCTTGAAGATATTGTTTCTCTGATTTCTTCAAATGAACAATTTTGGGTTGATTTCATGATGCATGAAGAGCTTAAGCTTTTTGTGCCGGAAAAAGAGTCGGCGTTTAAAAACGGCGCGGTCACCTTTGTTTCGTTTATCGTCGCCGGCAGCATTCCGCTTCTGCCTTATGTGGTGTTGGGTAAAAACGCATCATTCTGGATTGCGGTGCTAGTTGTGGCAGGCGCTCTTTTCGTGATCGGAGCTCTCCGATCTTTTTTTTCTAAAGCATCATGGTTTTTTGCAGGCGTGGAGATGCTTGTCGTGGGAGGGTTAGCCGCGGGTATGGCCTACGGCATTGGTTTTGTCTTGAGATTTTTTGTCGGATAGCGATTCCTGACGATAATGTGATATACTGGGCGTATGAAGCCGATTCTTCTTGAAGAGCTTGTCTCGCCCGGATGCCACATCTGTAAAGAGTTTGAGGAATTCTGGCATTCCATTGAAAAAGAGTGGCCTAACGTGACGTATAAAAAAGTTGACGTGGTAACGCCAGAAGGTCAGGCGCTTGTGCAGAAGTATATGATTTTTGCGTCCCCCGGGATTATTTTGAACGGGGAGCTTTGGGCAAGCGGAGGGTTTGATCGGAAGAAATTTATAGAAAAGCTTAAAGAGTTTTCCTGAGTTCTATGAATTTTCTCAAAAAAATCTCACCTGCGTGGTTACTCCGTCTCGGCATGGGCTTCATGTATCTTTATTCGGGTTATGACTTGATGGTGAATCCACAGCATTGGTACGGATTTGTGCCAAAATGGCTCTCGCGGATCGTGACAACGACCGTATCTGTTGACACATATTTGTTTATTCAGGGAGTAGGTGAATTCGTGCTTGGGATGCTCTTGCTTGTATGGTTTCTCCCGAAAAGAATCGTGCGGGTTGCAGCAGTACTCATCGCAACAGAGATCGCATTGATTCTTTTCTTCGTTGGCATAGACCCTATTACGTTTCGTGACATAGGATTGCTTGGTGCGGCCGGTGCGCTTGTGGTTTTCTCTTTCAGAAACAATGGAATCAGGTAGCGCCAAAACAACAATTTTTGGATTCGCGTTTGGCCTCGCGGCGTTTATTTTTTTTGGGCTGGTCTGGTTTTTTTTGATCGGGCCGGCAACTCCCGTGGGATTCGGGTGGTATCTTTTTAGTTTCGCCGCCGGGCTCACGATGGTTGTTTTGCCCTGCACCCTGCCGCTCGCATTTGTGATTGTCCCGCTTTCCATGGGAAAGGGCGCGGCAAAGGGGTTAGGGATTGCGATTGCGTTTGGGCTGGGGGTTGCGTTGACACTCTCGGCATATGGCGTGATCGCGGCACTTATCGGCGAGGTTGCAATCGGGACGCTTGGCGCGCCGTTGGAAACCGTGAAGAATTGGCTTTACTTTTTCTCCGGCGCCGCGGCATATCTTTTTGCCCTCGGAGAATTGGGATTGATCCGCGTGCGCATGCCGAGTTATACCGGTTCCGCGCCCGCTTTTATTCAAAAACAGCAGGATTATATCAAAGCTCTTCTGCTCGGTTTATTTTTGGGCAACATCGGAGTCGGTTGTCCCCATCCGGCAACGCCGGTGATCTTAACGCGCATCGCCGCCTCGGGCGACATATTTTACGGTTGGTCGCTCTTTTTTACCCATGCTCTCGGCAGGATTCTGCCGCTGCTGCTGCTCGCACTTTTGGGGATTTTGGGAGTCAATGCTCTTCGATGGCTTGTGGCGCGCAAGACACAAGTGGAACGAGCCACGGGCTGGGGCATGGTGTTTGTCGCAGGATTTATTTTGGTTCTCGGACTTTTCACGCACGACTGGTGGGTGTACTCGGGCCAGCATACACTTTTTGAATCCATTACCCAGGAAGAACGCATTATCAGTGTTGTCGCCCAGAGAATCGGTGCGCCGTCCCCGCATGCCCATGAGGTTCCAACGGGAACTGGTTTATTGGGGTTGCCTTTGTGGTTGGGCAATTGGGTTCTTGTAGCGCTCTGGGTGCTGCCGTTGTGGTGGTATTATATAAAGAAGAGACGGGAATTTAATTCTACCGAGGTTCAACCTCCATAATTATGAATGAGGAAGAAAGAAAAATTGAACAAAAGTTTCTTCCATGGCGGTTTTGGTTTTCCGCAGCGCTAACGGCGTTTTTGGTCGTGACGTTTGTATACTATTTGCCGCTTCGGTTTCAGCATGCCGGAGTTGAACCGCGAGAGGGGATGCATGGCGGCGATATGACGATGGAGATGATGGACGAACATCGCGGCGCGGCTCAACACCACGAAGAAATGGAGGTGTTGGGGGAGGGTTTGGCTGTGAATCTCAACGTCACGCCTGTGCCGGTCTCTATTGGAACAACGGCCCGTCTTGATTTCTTTGTGAATCAAAAGCCGGGGAATATCCCAGTGACTGATCTTGAGATTGAACACACAAAGTTAATGCATGTGATTGGAGTCCGGAGTGATTTGAGTGAATTTTTCCATATACATCCGCAACTAGTCGATGGCGGTATCCTCTCGGTTGATCATATATTCGGTAAGCCCGGTCTCTATAAAATGTGGTCAGAGATTAAAAAAGATGGCATCAATCATACCTTTGGCCATCCGGAATTTGCGGTGGAGGGAACCGGCGCGCAATCCGAAAAGCTGGTCTCCTTTGGGCGCAATGTGATCGTCGGCGATTACCAGATGGCGTTGCGGCTTGGTGAACCAGTCGTCGCTAAGCGCGAGCTCGAGTTTTTGTTTGATGTGCACACTCTGGACAGTTTTGAGACTGAGCTTGAGGATTACTTGGGTGAAAAAATTCATCTCGCGATCATCAAAGATGATTGGAAGCAGTTTCTTCATATACATCCGAGTGGTGTAGCAGATCACCACGGCGCGCTGCGTCTGATTCCTGAAGCGCGCGCCAACGGCGGAGGGCATGACACGAGCGAGGGTGGACACGGCGTCGAGTTCCACGTGGTGCTTCCGGAGCCCGGACTCTACCGTGTTTTTGCCCAGTTCCGGCCGCGAGGGATTGATCTGCCTCCGGATGAGGCGCTCACCGCGGCCTTTTGGGTGCGCGTTACCGAGCGATCATCACCTTTCCGCTCGCAGGGATTGCTCGTCCTCGTCTCGATTGTCGGAATCATCGTTTTGAGCATCGGGGTCAAGCGGTATCTGCACGCTGCGCACAATGAATAAATATTTTATACTTATCATTATTGGTGTCGTGATCATCGGAGGCGGTGTTGCCTATCGCGTTTTCCTCCTGCCCGAATCATCCGTGCCGGTCACCACGGGCAAGGTGCGCGAGATTACCATCATTGCAAAAAAAGACACATGGAGTTTTGAGCCGGAGATTATTGAAGCCGTGCGCGGCGATAAAATAATCGCGACCATTATCAACGAAGATGATTATGACCATGGCATTGCGATTGACGCCTTTGGCGTCTCGCAGCGCATGCCGGCAAATGGTACGATAAAAGTGGAGTTTACTGTCACGCAAGAAGGCGATTTTCCGTTTTACTGCTCGGTGCCGTGCGGCGAGGGGGAAGTCAACGGTGAAAAGCGCGGCCATTTTGACATGGTCGGCACAATTCACGTGCGGAGTATAATTTCAGGGAAATAAAATCGCCGGTGGGGATGCCACCGGCGTGATGAGGATCTTCGAATGTATGAGTTAGGAGTTTGGCGTTTTTCGGAGGGCGAGGCGCAACTGAAAATCTTCTAGTCCTCTCTTGCTCTCAAAGGCTATCTTGATATAGTCCTCCGTTAGGAGACGCACGAGTGTTGTTTCAAGCTCCTCCGGTGCGGGAACGACTTCTCGTTTTTTAAGAAAATTGAGAATGAATTCTCCTGAAGCCGATCCAGCAATGCGGCAGAAGAATTCATCTTTCAGCAAGTTATAAAGATCGATTTCTATTGCTACTTTTTGGGTCGCCATGACGAGAGCCTCCGAAGAAAGTAATTCATTGGGGGTTATGGTGCACGTCTAATCTATTATGACGAAACTTGTTCTCAAAGTCAAGGGGATGCATTGCGCATCTTGTTCTACCCTTATCGATAAACTCATTGGTAAACAGGAGGGGATAATTTCTATAAAGACCAATTATGGCGCGGAGAAGACGGCTCTATCGTTTGATGAGACGAAAATCTCGCTTCAAAAGATTGATGAGTTGCTTCATCAATTGGGTTACGACTTAATCCGGCCGGATGAGCGGGGCGCAACGGTTGAAGAAGAAGAGAAAAAAGAGGCAAGACAAATCAACGAAGCGCGGCGGCGCGTCATCGCAGCTTTTGTCTTGGCTGGGCCGATCATCATCTATTACATGTTGATTCACATGCTGAATTTACAGCATGTGCATGCTCTCTACGGAATTGACCTCAATTATATCTACTGGGTTCTTTCCACGCCCATCCAGTTTGTGATCGCCTGGCCATTCTACCGTAATTCGTTGACCGCAATGCGCGTGGGCTCGGCGAATATGGATGTACTCGTGGTTCTCGGCACCACAGCAGCGTATCTTTATAGCACTATTGGGTTTCTTTTATTTAACATTGACCATCCTTTTTGGGAGTCCTCGGCAGCGCTCCTCTCGTTCATTGTACTTGGCCGTTATTTTGAGGCACGCGCGAAAGGCAAAGCATCGGCGGCCATCAAAGAGTTGTTGAAACTGGAAGCCAAAGAAGCGCATGTGATCCGTAATGGAGAAGAAGTCACTATCTCCATTGACCAGATTCAAAAAGGAGAGATAGTCGTGGTGCGGCCGGGAGAGAAAATTCCTGTTGACGGAGTGATTTTGGAAGGCAAAACACATATTGATGAGAAAGTGGTGACCGGCGAATCATTTCCTATCGGGAAGGCAGTGGGAGATGAAGTGATCGGTGCGACCATCAATCAGGAGGGTTTTATTAAATTTAATGCAACTAAAGTCGGTAAAGAAACCCTGCTCTATCAAATCATTCAGATGGTTGAAGAAGCGCAAGCCACGCGCGCCCCGATTCAGAATCTCGTGGACAGAATTTCTGAATACTTTGTACCCGCAGTCATAGTGCTTTCAGTTATTACTTTTGTGGTGTGGTATTTCGTGTATGCGTTTCCATTCCGTGCGGGACTTCTGCGAATGATCGCGCTTCTCGTTATTTCCTGCCCGTGCGCTATGGGGTTGGCAACGCCGACAGCGCTCATCGTGGGGATCGGCCGCGCGGCGCGCTTCGGAATTATTTTGAAAGGCGGCGAGGCGCTGGAAAAGGCCTACAAAATTGCCGCGATTGCGTTTGATAAAACGGGTACGCTTACTATCGGAAAACCTGTGGTCACTGATTTTGTGTCAGTCGGCAGTATGGCGGAGCGTGATGCTTTTTTTTATGTCGGTGCGGTTGAGGTTGGTTCAGAGCACCCGCTCGCGCGGGCAATTGTAGAAAAAAGCAAAGCCGCATCAGGAGTTTTGCCTGAGGTAAAGGATTTCGCCGCGGTTCCGGGATTGGGAGTCCGTGGGAATGTGCAGGGAAAGAATGTTGTCGTGGGAAACATGGCATTTATGGAGTCACTAAAGATCAACGTGAGGGAGCATGCGGCGGTTGTTGAAAAATTGCAGCGTGAAGCAAAGACGGTTGTGTATGCAGCCGTTGATAACGTGCCGGTGGCAGTGATTGCGCTTGCGGATACGCTGAAGCCCCATGCGCGCGAGGCGATTGAAGTATTGAAAAAAATGGGCAAGGAAATCATTATGATTACCGGTGACAATCCAAAGACCGCGGAAGCAATTGCGCATGAACTTGGCATTGATCGGGTGCTCGCGCAAGTCCTTCCGCGGCAGAAAGCAGATGTCATCAAACGTCTTCAACAGGAAGGGAA
The DNA here is from genome assembly GCA_964343395.1 of uncultured Candidatus Saccharibacteria bacterium. GTDB lineage: Bacteria > Patescibacteriota > Minisyncoccia > Sungbacterales > HO2-52-23 > CAYFJB01. The sequence goes on along the minus strand of CAYFJB010000004.1, from coordinate 14,320 downwards.
ATTAGTCGCGATGGTTGGGGACGGCATCAATGATTCGCCAGCTTTGGCACAGGCAGATGTCGGAATCGCGGTGGGTTCGGGTACCGACGTTGCAGTGCAGACCGGGCAAATCATTTTGGTGAAGGATGATCTTCGCGATGTGGTGACCGCGATTCAACTCTCCGGAAAGACGATTAAAAAGGTCTGGCAGAATCTTTTTTGGGCCTTTATTTATAATGTCCTTGCAATCCCCGTTGCGGCGGGCGCGTTGTATCCGAATTATGCGTTCATCCATCCGTTGCTCGGTTACCTCCCATCCGGTTTTACCCTCCGCCCGGAAATTGCCGGATTCGCAATGGCATTCAGTTCAGTGTCGGTGGTAACTAACTCGCTTTTTTTGAGACGCTATACTCCACCAATTGAAAAAGGAGTATGATATATTTATGGAAAAAATTGAATTGAAAATAGACGGTATGCACTGCGGTGCCTGTGCTACTGGAATTCAAATGTTGGTATCCCAGATGGATGGCGTGAAGTCCATTTTCGTGGACTACGAGGGGAAGAAGGGAATTGTAGAGTTTGATCCCGCGAAGGTGACTAAGGAGAAAATTATAGAAGAAATCGCTACTCTCGGCTACCACGCATCTTAACTATTTATTAAAATGAATAGTGTATGGTATCACAAATCATCACATTTTTTATCGCAGTAGTCGCGCTCATGGGTATTGGTCAGCTGCCGCTTCCGGCACGATATCTCCCCGCATCGCCTTCAGGCGGGAGCGGTGGCGGAGCTCATTTGGCGGCACCGATTATTAGTAATCTCAAGGTGGTGACGATGCATGATTCAGCAACGGTCACGTGGACGACGAATATGGCGGCAAATGCAAAAGTTGAGTATTGGATAGACGTCATCACCGGTGACGCAGTATTTGACCGTAAGTTTGTGACAAGCCATATAATTACCCTCACTGGTCTTACCGCGAGCACAACCTACACTTTTAATGTGGCATCAGCAAATGAGGATTATTGGACGAGTTCGATCCCCAATCAAAAATTCACCACTAAGGGAATTCCGTCAGTAGCTCTTCCATCGGCCACAATTTCTCCGCCGACTGTAGCAACCACTACAATTGTGCTTCCACCGCCTCCTGCTGCGACGATTGCTCCCACTCCTACTGCCGCCACTCCAGCGACACCATCCACAGTAAGTGGAAAAGTCACATTTCTGCGTACGCTTACACGGGGATCGCGCGGGGAAGACGTGCGGTACCTCCAGCAGATTCTTATTGCCTCAAAACTTCTTCCTGCTGGTTTTGGTTATGATTCAGGTTTCTTTGGTACGGCGACCCAATCGGCGCTCAAGAGACTTCAGCAGAGGTTTGGACTTGATCCGACGGGGACGACCGAATCAAAAACACGTGATTTGCTTAACAAAATGTAGCGCGTAGAAGAGTCGTCAGGCATGTCTATTCGAAGTGTGCAGATAGAACTTCGAACAAAATTCAAGTAATGGTAAGATTGTATTCTTTTGGTGTATGTGGTATACTTTGGCGATATGATTCTTTTCTATAGTATCATTGGCGTGGTTGCGCTCGGCGGTTTTGTTTTGATAGGAATTTACAACGCGTTTGTGCGCAGGCGTAATCGCGTTGAGGAAGCATTGGCGGATATTGAAGTACAGTTGAAGCGCCGATATGATCTTATTCCGAATGTTGTTGAGACAGTTAAAGGATACGTAACTCATGAGCAAGGCGTTTTTGAAAAAGTGACGCGCGCGCGGACTGAAGCAATGGGCGCACACAACGCCGGAGAACATGCGAAAGCCGAAAATATGCTCACCGGCGCGCTGAAAACGCTTTTTGCCGTGGCGGAAAACTATCCGGACCTTAAAGCAAACGCGAATTTTCTTGAACTCCAGCGGGAGCTTGCCGATGCGGAGAATAAAATTCAGGCGAGCCGCCGTTTCTACAATGGCAATGTCCGGGACTACAACACGATGATTGAGTCATTTCCTTCCAACATGGTCGCTGGAATGTTCAGATTCACCAAAAAGGAGTTGTTTGATCTCCCCGATTCCTCGCCCGCCCAGGAGCCGGTGAGCGTGAAGTTTTAGCAATGGCAACGCTTTATACTCATCAATCGGCGAATATCAGAAAAACGTGGCTTTTGATGGCCTCGTTTTTCGGCATGGTGATCGGTGTCGGGTGGATCTTCAGCCAAATGTACGGCAACTCGGGGATTCTTTATGTCGCGGTTACTTTTAGTATCTTGATGAATGTCATCAGTTACTGGTTTTCAGATAAGATCGTTTTGGCGTTGCATCGCGCCGGGCCTATTGACCCGAAATTGCATCCGGAATTGTCTCGGATACTGGAAAATCTTACCATTACTGCGGGTTTGCCGATGCCAAAATTTTATTTGATTAACGATCCGTCGCCGAATGCGTTCGCGACCGGCCGTAATCCCAAAAACTCGGTAGTGTGCGTAACTTCAGGCCTGATTGAGAAGCTCGACCGTTCGGAGCTGGAAGGAGTTTTGGCTCATGAACTCTCCCATATCGGCAACCGCGATATGTTGGTGTCTACCGTTGCAGTTGTACTCGTGGGTTTTGTTTCTATCCTTTCGGATATGTTCATGCGCTCGTTGTGGTTTGGAGGAATGTCGGGTGATCGCGATCGTGAGCGGGGAGGGCATGCGTTTATATTTTTGATTGGCATTGCGTTATCTATTCTTGCGCCAATCATTGCTTC
>CAYFJB010000004.1:0-11581 GCA_964343395.1 uncultured Candidatus Saccharibacteria bacterium | reverse complement strand
CCTTGCTTCGCTTATTCATTTGGCGATTTCTCGGCGGCGGGAATTTCTTGCAGACGCCTCTGGCGTCTTCTTGACGCGCTATCCCGAAGGTTTGGCTTCTGCATTAAAGAAAATCGCGGCATATTCCCGGCCAATGCGTACTGCGACAAATGCGACGGCCCATCTTTTCTTTGAAAATCCCTTTGGCGCTGACCGTGGAGGCGCGCGCCGCACGCCATGGATCATAAAAATCTTTTCCACCCACCCCCCGATTGAGGAGCGGATCGCGGCGCTTGAGCGTTCCGGCATATGAAGCGGCTTCTCATCGGCACTACGAATCCGGCAAAGTTTGAGGAAGTAAAAGTGGCGTTGCAGGAAGATGGATTACAGATTTTAGGCTTGAAGGATTTTCCCGATATCAAGAAAGTGGAGGAGACGGGTGAGACGTTTGAGGAGAACGCGATTTTGAAAGCCAAAGGCTATTTTACTCAAACTTGCATTCCGAGAATTCAACAAGGCGTATAGCGCGCTGACCGAAGAGGAACATGAGCGCATTGGGCATCGCCCCAGGAGTTTGCGGGAGCTCAAGCAGGAGATATCCAGATTATTTTCGGAAGCGTAGAGATACATTGTATGCTACTCTGGAAAAACTAGACAGGTATATTAAATGGAATATGGTATCATTCATATCGTATGTACCACTTTCAACGCTCCAGCGTTGAAAGTGGTATGATGACTATATAAATGAGGAAGAGGGTAAACAGTAAAAAGAAAAAGGAGAATGTAAGGATAACTCTGCGTAAGAATAGGGAATTCCTCATTGCCCGGCTTCGTCAAGAATGGGATGCGGCCGAGCGGGCAACCAAACGCGAGGATCTTATCCGGCAGGCGAAAGCGTCAGCGGCTGTGATTGCAAAAGGACTATTAGTGCTTGTGGCCATTGCCGGGGTTGTCACCGTTGCGGCTGTTGCTCCAAATCTTTTCGCCGCAGTCGGACGGATTAAGAAGAGAAGGAGATTTTATGATAAACACCAATTTCAGCGGGCAGTCCGATACCTGAAGAAGGAAAAATATATTGCGGTAGATCGAGAAAACGAAGGGTATGAAATCAAGCTCACCGACGAAGGAGCAGATATTATTTTTGCGCGTTCGCTCAAGGACCTTAAAATTGAGCAGGAAGGAAACTGGGACGGCCGATGGCGGATGGTGATTTTCGATATACCCGACCGGCACAAGTGGGCGCGAGATGCATTCCGAAGAAAATTACAGGAGATGGGTTTCTATCGTCTGCAGGAAAGTGTTTTTATATATCCATACGAGTGTGAAAAGGAAATCTCGTTTCTCACCATGCTCTATAATATCCCCGAATATGTTCGGTTGGTGCGAAGCAGTGATCTATCGTATGATACTGACGTCAAGAATCTCTTTTCACTACATTAATGGTGGGGATATTATACCATTCTCAACGCTGCAGCGTTGAGAATGGTATAATGGTGAAGATATGGTAAAAATGGGTGAAGGATTATATATTGTATATAAAGAATAGAAAAGTGTCGAGGGTGTTAAAAGTAATCACGAATTCGTTTTTGGTAGATTGTATACTTTTTTCTAGTGTGGAGGGTTCGCATAGTGGTCTAGTGCGCCTGCTTGGAAAGCAGGTTTACCCGCAAGGGTATCACAGGTTCAAATCCTGTACCCTCCGCAGATTGGACATTTTCCGCCCGACAAGGGCGGATTTGTCGTTTATTGAGAAGGTTTTTGCGAGTTCGGGATAGGTTCGAATCTGCACAATATCGCTTTCTACTTTTGCGAGATTTTCAAAGATTGTTTTGAACACTGGACGCAGTGTTATAGCGATTTTCTGGTCTTTGATGATGAGGTTCGAACCCAAGCAGGCAAAGATGGCTCGCTTCACGTTTATGTCGCCACGAGCGAACCATACACCCGCATAGCGTGCAAAGTTGAACGTCCTCTCGCTCAAATCAAGCCACTCGTCAATCTCCCTGTTCTGCGTGTTAATACTGCTCTCCAGTGCCCCTTTCTGCTTCAAGAGGCGCGTGCGCAGGTCTTGATACTGCTGGTCTGATACGAGCTGTCCTTCCATATTCTCTGGTGAAGAATACTTGAGCAGGAGATTGTCCAACTGCTGCGTAAGGCGCAGATGCTCGCGCTCGCTGTTCTTCAAAACAGCTTCGTGCGTTTGCGCTTGTGTCTGGCGAATCTCGTGCAAATCCCTGATAGCCCATTCTTTGAACTTTTCGGAGATAGTGAGTTTGCGCACGGCTTCGTCAATCTGCGCGCTCAATACTTTCAGCTCAACCGCTTTCTCTGCGCAGTTCTCGTCCTTCTGTCCAGTACAGTGATAGTAAATATAATGATGGACATTTCCATTCTTCTGGCGTTTGATTCTTTCCTCTGCGGTAATCATTGCTCCGCAGTTGCCGCATTTCATCAGACCAGTGAAAGCGAAGCGGTGCTTCTGGGGTCGCGGTCTGCCGTGCCGTCCAAGCAACTTTTGCACGATGTCATATTCCTTCTCGGTAATCATCTGCTCGTGCTTGCCTTGATACCAGTTGCCGCTTCCCGTTGGGTACTCAAACATCCCGTAATAGAACGGGTTGGTGAATATGCGATAGCTCGCGCTGCGGCATAGCGGCTTGCTGATAAAACGCTTGGTGTTGCGCGTTTTGAACTTCCACTCGCTGTTTGCAATTTTTGCGATTTGCGGTGGCGTATAATTTCCCGTGAGCATCAAGTCCCACATACGGCGCACGGCATCAAAACGCTCTGGGTCTTTCAAAATCCAATTCCTGCCTTTGTCCTCATCCCGTTCGCTGTTTTTGTAGCCGAGAGGCGCACGGCTCGGATACCAGCCCATAGCGAGCTTGGCTTTGAGTCAACGCTTCACATTCTTGCTCAACTGGCGGATATACTCATTCGCCATACTGCTTTCCACGCTGAAAATCACGGAGTTGTCTTCGGACAGATATTCACGCCCGACAGTATGAATCGAGCGGATAACCTCTTTCTGCAAAAGCCACTGAATCATCGCGCTGTCTATCGGGTTTCTTGAAAGACGGTCAACCTTCCAGCAGAGGATGCCGTTTGCCTCTCCTTTTTTGATGCGGTTAATCATCTCGATAAACACTGGTCGCTTGTCTGGCTCTTTCGCCGACTTTGATTCCCGAAACGGCTTGCCGACAATCTTCAGCCCGAAGTGCTCCGCAAGTTCTTTGAGTTCTGAATCCTGCGAATCCAAACTCAACACCTGCCTGTCCTCGTCCTCGGTGGACTTGCGGCAATAAACGAAGTATTTGGTTGTATTATTACTTGGTTTCATCGGATTTCTGGCTTGGATATTTTGGATTCTTTCGAAAAAAGTGAACTTGAAGTTCTTGGTATTCTTCGCCATTGTCCTTCTTGATTTCGCCATTCTGTTTCAAGACGCGCTCCGCCTTCTCCGCGATTTGTTTCTTGGACTTGCCGAAGGTTGAAATTAAAGAGATTAACTTCTTCATAATGGTTTAGTTGGATGATAGTTTCTTTGCGATTAAGAAGATTGCGACTGCGATTGCAAGAATTGTTCCCACAATATACAACGCTGGTGCGCCCCCAAGCGTTGCGGCAAGCTGTGCGCTCTGCGGAATAGCCGTCTGTTCCGTTGAACTTGCTTTGAGCATCTCGATTTCCTGCCGCAACTCCTGAAGCTCCGATTTCAATTCCGAGTTCTCCTGCTGAAGCTGTCCCTGCGCCTGTTGCTCCCGCAGAATCTCGTTCTGCTGCTTGAGGTAAAATGTTTGCTTGCACTGTTCGAAGTTCTCCGTGCCATAGGCAACGCACCCCGTTTCGGGGTCTTTCAACTGTTCGTACATTTTGGCTTGGAACGTTGCCATAGGTTTTTATGGCAGTCCCCGTACAAAGCAAAAAGGGACAGCCGTTGCCTGCGTCCCACATTACCGAAGCCACGAGGACTCCGATTGTGGAGGAACGACTGCCCCTTTCAGCCCGCAATCGGGTCTCAAAGAGACATATCGCCCTCGTGATAACACTCGGTAATATGGGACGCCCTTTAATTATACTACCCTGACATACTATGACAAGGGGCATAATCCCAAAATTGTTGATGGTTGATTTCATCGTTGTTCTCGTAGTTTTTTGATAATGCCGTAGAAGTAGGCAGGTGGATTGTCTATGCGTTTGCCAGCAGCTCGGTCTTCCCGATACAAACCATACGCTTGTTCGATAATTCGGAATCCGTTTTTTCGTAATACGTCTCGAAGTGGATTGATGTATTGTTCTCCGACTCCCGATGCAATCTCCTTGCACCGTTCTTCCTCCTAGCTTTGCGGTTGAAAATCTCTTACCAACGTTCCCTTAAAAGATTTTCCTAACGTATCGTGATTTTCAATCTGATGTTCGGTTTCGTGTTCGTGTTGGTAACTTCTGATTTGGCGGTTGCTTGCATTGCCAGAAAACTTATTGATTAAACCCGCTTTCGCCTCCAGCAACTTCTGATTCTGCTCCCTTGACTTCTGGCTGTCTTCTGATGAGTTGACTTGTGGATAAGGTTCTTTGCCGTGAGATTCTTTCTCTTGTTCCGTGTCCTTGCCATCTGAAGTAAAGAACTTGTCAAGGGTTTGATAGCCATTCTTCGGAGTCAACCAGTGGTCAAGGCGAATGTCGAAACTGCCCCCGCGTCCCTGTCGAAGCTCGTAAAAGGCATATCGCTTCTTACGAAGTCCCAAGAGTATTGTATTAACAGTATTCTTCTTCAATTCTGGGAAGATGTCATCTCGTAAAGCATCCAAGCTCGTTATTACGAACCCGTAGGGATTTCCTGTCGCGCGCAGCCAAAGCAGCAGCACCAACTCGTTGAGTTTCAATTTCCCGCTTCGATAATCTGCCGCGATATAATGCGGGGTCGTGTTATATGATGGTCTGTTTTGGTTTGTCATCGTCATATTCTTTTACCCACTCCTTCTTGATGGGACGGTATATGGCATCAAAGAGCGTCAAAAGCTGTGTGGCTTCTTCCATCGCTTTCTCATCGGAAATCTCCGTGCCGATTTCCTCACGCCAGATTTCCTGAAACTCTCTTAATGCAACATCGCTAATCATCGCGCGTATATGCGGGCTTTTAATGTTTTGAGCTGGTTGAAGTACGCCTGTGGCTCAATGTGAAGCTCGCCGTTCCAATACCGCTTTTCGACCTCAAGCAGCTTGTCAGTTTTCTCAAAAATAAAAACTGAGCGTTGCGCACTAACACGCTCGATGTCCTCAATGGTGAAACCAGATACGCAAAGAGCCGCAGTCAATGCGAGGTCTGCGGTACGGAAATCTCTGTTGTTTTGGTTTGTCATCGTCATAATTCGTTTGCAAAATTAAAAAGCTGAAGTGTATGACCTCAGCTTATAGAAACCTATTGAGTTGGTCGTAACGTTGGACGAACTTATCCAGCGTAACTAACGCAGACGCTTAATGCGCGAGGTAATTAGCTTGCCTTCTTTGGGCAATTCCAACTTCTTCCTGTACGTTGAGATAATTTTCTTGATGTTGCCGTAGTCCAAGTCAGCCCCGTATTCTTTACGCAAGATGCCGTCAATCTCGTTGATGGTCTTTCCCTCCAAGCACAGCTCGTAAGCTCTGCTGTCCCGCTCAAAGTTTTTCCACGGCTTGAACTTTGGTCTGCCATATACAAACTTCTTCATTTTTTCAACGTTATGCCATTCCGCTTTTACGTCTTTGAAAGTAGTCCCAGCTCCGATTAGAAGCGTAACCCTTCTCATTCCAGTTTCTTCGTCTCTCGACATACCGACAATCGGGGCAGCTTCGGCGTAGAGGTTATCTTGCCTATATTCGCCCGTTCGCACGTACTGCCAAAGCACGGCAAGCCAGTAATTCTTATCGAGCTTAAAACGCCTCGCCAGATTGGTTAAGTCCTTATAGTAAGGGCTGTCTTGGTTTTTTCGAATCCATACATCTGGTGTGCCTATAACTTCCTCGGAATACGCCCACGGCGAAGAATGGGACTTCTCAAGTTTCTTGATGTTCTCACTTCTTTGCGGGTCTTTGCTATACACGCCCCACTTTATGCGCAAAGAATCAACAGCCGTCTTAAACTTCGGATTCGCAAGCAGCAGCTTCATTGCCTGTTCCGCTTTCGCGCTTTCCTTGCGCCCCCAAATCTCATTAAGAGTTTTTGATTTAATTTTCATAGTCATTTTAAGGTCTGACAATCGTTGACCTTCACTTACAATCAGAATATAATAAAAACGTATGAAAATCTACACCATTTCAGAGGTCGCCAAACTTCTCAAGTGTTCGGAACGTCAAATCTTCCGCTACTTGAAGAAAGGCAAGTTGAGTGGCTCGAAACAGGGTAAGTGGAGATTTACCGACGAGGACGTGCGGGCGTTCTTGAATAAAGGTAGAAAGCGAACTTCGAAGTAATTACAATTCAAACAAACAAAACAGGGGTGTGGCAAGATTTCTCTCGCACACACCCCTTAACGTAGTCGCCGCGCTGTTACAGCACGAACGACAGAACCCAGGTCGCGATAGCAGCGGGGACGGTGATTTCTCCCAGGAAAAGTCCCGCAACCGCGCAGGGCAGGAAAGGGACGTCAAGGGGAACACCCTTGAAGTAACCGCCCCAAAACTCCACGACGTACTCTGTTGCCAGTCCGCCCACCAACAGGTTGATGAGCAAGATGACAACGATGACGATTCCCATTCCGCGCATTTTCCTTCCTCCTTCTTGGGTTGTATTTAGAACCGCTTGGAAAGTGGCACATTACCACCTCCCAGATTCTACTGCAAGTTTAGCATACTATACACTATATGTCAATAGCGCGTAATTTTAGACATAAAATAACTGGTATTACAGGAGGTAACCCCGCCGCGATTGCGAAAGTCGCTTAACAAACTACCACCACCCCCAAATCAAAATTGAACCAGAAGCGGCTCAAAGAGAACGAGGGTATGTCCTCGCGCCATAACACGTCATAACTCTGGTATCCTGTTATGCTCTGTATAAGACGGGCATAACAAGTTACAGCATTTTTAATAGCCCATAGTCGTTTTTAGCCCTATGACAACCAATGCCACGTATATGACAGATGCTATGGTCTCAAACATACCAAACTGCTATGCTATCTGTGCTGATTCAAGTGATAATTTTGGGATAAAAAACCAGTTGGACGAGTCCTGCCAATAGGTACGAACTTCGTCCAATACACACCGTCATACAAAATTCGAACGTACTTCGAGGAGGATCCCGATGACGATTGACCCCTTAAGGTAAGCCGCGCTTCGCGCGCCACAGGCGCGCACCCAAAGCCAGCAAAAATTCCTACGTTCTTCATTCTTTATTTGGGAGCTGTTGTTCTTTATTGTATGATGGCGTATACTATTATCATATGAAAAAATTACCTCAACAGTTTTTATTTATATTGACGCTCGCGGTTCTTCTTGTGGGAGCATCTGCTGCGGGCGTTACCGAGGCCTCACATTCGTGGGGCAATTACCACTGGTCGAGGTCAGCTAACCCTGCTGCGCTTACGGTCGGCGTTAACATCTCATCGGCGTGGATTGAGTATCTGAATAGTGCGATTGGCGATTGGAACATTTCGTCGGTTGTTCAGCTTGCCAAAATGCCGGGACTTACGAATCCCAAAAGCTGTAAACCGGTAAGCGGACGCATTGAAGTATGCAATTCAAAGTATGGCAATAATGGTTGGCTTGGTCTTGCGCAAATCTGGGTCAATAGCACCCACATTGTGCAGGCCGTCGCAAAGATGAACGACACGTATTTCTTGAAGCCGCAGTACAATACCCCGGCGTGGCGGCAACTGGTCATGTGTCAGGAGATTGCGCATGATTTTGGGCTTGACCATCAAGATGTAAATTTCACGAATCAAAATCTCGGCTCATGCATGGATTACACCAATAATCCGAGTGGTCCTCCTTCAAATGAGCATCCCAATACCCATGATTATGAAGAGCTCGGAATAATCTATGGGCATCTTGATGCGTTGATCTCTGCTGTTTCGGCTTCGGTCGGCGGAGGCAATGGAAACCATATGGGTGATTTCTCCGCGCCGGATGAGTGGGGGAAGGGAATCCGTAACGATGCGAGTGGTCGTGCTAATGTTTATCTGCGTGACCTCGGCAACGGAAAGAAAGTAATAACGCACGTGTTGTGGGTTGATAGTATCGAGGGAAAATAAATTCTATAGCCACTTGACACGAAGAGGAAGGTGCATTATCATATAAATATATGAAGACCTTACTTGCATTTTTTATCGGTATTTTCGCGTTTGCGGCAGTGGTCGCGCCGTTGAGTGCGGGGGCTATTTGGCATATAAAAGTCCAGGAGAAAAAAGGGGAGGTCAAGGAAAATTTTCAGGAGAAACGCGCACAGCTCAAAGAAAATTTAAAGGAGCGGCTTGGGGATATTAAAGAAAAGTTTGGAGATTTTGAAAAAAGGCGTCAGGAATTCACTGATGGTACGAGGGATCGCAAAGGCGCACTCCAGAAGAAACTCGGGGAAAAGCGTGGGGAACGGATTGAGCAGTTTTTCACGAAGATGACCGAAAAGTTTGACTCAGCGCTCGGACGGCTTGAAAAATTTGCGGGAAAAATTGAGGAGCGGATCAATAAGGCGGCCGAGAACGGTCGTGACGTCGTCGCGCTTCGTACAAAATTGAGCGACGCGCGCATGAAGATTCAGGATGCCCGCGTGTCTCTTGAGGATGCCAAGACAAAATACGCCGACGCGGTTAAAAGCCCTGATTTTAAGGCGGCATTCAGGAATGTGAAAGAACTGGTGCGCGGGGTGAGTATGAAGATTAAAGAGGCGCATCAGGCGCTTGTTGATGTGATTACTGCGATGAAAGGTCTTGGCAAGGGACAGGCCGCGCCAACGCCTCCGGCGCAAGGAGAGTCATCGGCTCCTGCTCCTACGCCTGCACCGGGCGCAACTCAATAACCGATTCACCATCTTAACTCTATTTTTACTATGAATTCAAGAAAAATGTGGCTGACTCTTGTCGCGATGCTCGTAGTGGCTGGACTTGGTGTCTATTATTACTGGCTGAAGCCGGCAGGATATTCGGGAGAAGGAGTGTATGCTCCGGCACCCTCGGGAACGGCAGAAGAACAGGACGTTGCCGTGCTTGAGCAGGAGTTACAAGGCATTGCGACCGAAGGACTTGATGCGGAGTTGACCGATATTGATAAAGAGTTGTTAAGATAACCTTCGTTTATTTCGAATCCTAAAATCTCTTGGCCCGCCAAGAGATTTTATGTTGTGTACGGTCCTTGACACATCAGCTTTGAATTGTCTAGTATGGGGTCTATGCACTTTGTCAATTGAATATTATCTAAAAACGCACAAGGAGGTTAAGGTATGGGAAAAATTACTCGTCTGCTTTTGGGTAAACCGATTGCAACGCGCGCTTTGCGTCACGAACGCCTCTCAAATCTCTGGGCGCTTGGGGTATTGGTGGTAGACGCACTTTCTTCGGTTGCCTATGCGACCGAAGAGATTCTTATAGTGCTTGTTGCGGTTCCGTTACTATCGCTCTGGGTATCTCTACCCATTGCTCTCGCCATCACCACGCTCATCTTTTTGGTCTGTTTTTCCTATCGTCAGGTGGTTTTTGTCTATCCGCAGGGCGGCGGAGTGTACTCGGTCGCGCGTGAAAATCTGGGGGAGAACTTCTCGCTCGTGGGAGCCGCATCGCTCATGGTTGATTACGGACTTACCGTGGGCGTTTCCATTGCCGCGGGCGTTGCCGCACTTACTTCGGCGGTTCCGGCGTTCGCTCCGTATCGGGTACTCATCGGTATCTTCGTGATCCTGCTGCTCATGATCGGGAATCTTCGCGGGATACGCGAGTCGGGATTTATTTTTTCAATTCCCACGTTTCTTTTTATTGCGACGTTTGGCGGGATGTTTGTCTATGGTGCGGTTATAGTGCTTCTCGGGTCTTTTCCTGTTGCGCAAACTGCGCGTTCTGCAATTCCTGCTGAAGCCGCAGGAACGCTCGGCATTCTGGTTCTTTTTCGCGCATTTTCGTCCGGCTGTACTGCGCTGACCGGCATTGAAGCGGTTTCAGATGGAGTGCAGGTTTTCAAGCCGCCGGAATCCGACAATGCCTCAAAAACGCTTCTTCGCATGGCGTTGATCCTCGGGACGCTCTTTCTTGGCATCACGTTCTTCGCCTATTACGGGAACATTGTCCCCAAGGGAGCGGAGGAAACCGTGGTGTCTCAAATTGCGCGCGCGATATTCGGGACAGACCCCTTCTATTATCTTATACAGATCGCCACGATGGGAGTGCTGTTTTTGGCGGCGAACACGAGTTACGCCGATTTCCCGCGGGTGGCATCGCGGCTCGCTGGAGATGATTATCTGCCGCATCAGTTCAAGGATCTGGGATCTAAAGGCGTGTACACCGTGGGAATTGTTTTTCTTTCGGTGTTCGGATTTTTGCTCTTGATAATTTTTGACGCGGACACACATGCCTTGATACCGCTGTATGCGGTGGGTGTGTTTGTGGGGTTTTCCATTTCGCAGTTGGGGATGGTGAGATACTGGAAGCGCAAAGGCGTGCGGGAACATTTACGATCAATCCTGATCAACGGCGTGGGGTGCGGCGTAACAACGCTCGTGTTTGTGATCACGCTGTCATCAAAATTTACGCACGGCGCATGGGCGCTCCTGCCGCTGATTTTTTTGATGATTTGGGGGATGAAGAAGGTAAAGAATCACTACCGCATGATGTCGCATAAGCTCGCGATAGAAGATAATACGCGTCCGCGCGTCCCGCGGCGAAAAACAGTAATCATCCCAATTTCGCATATAGGCATGGACACACTCCATGCTCTGGATGTTGCGGTTTCGTTGAATCCGAATCATGTGAGAGCGCTTTTTGTTGCGTCAGATGCGGACAAGGAGGCGGCAATTAAAAAGGAATGGCGGCGGCAGCAAGAAATCGGCGTCATTCCTCACGAGGTGAAGCTCCACACGATTCTTAACGAGAGTCGTGAGGTACAACAGCCGATTCTTGAGTATCTCCTTGAGATCCAGAAGAAATGGGATAATGATATGTTGTATGTTGTTATTCCCGATGTCACTCCTCCTGAGACATGGCAATATATTTGTCATCATCTCACCCCGCTTCTTCTTAAGCTGAGGGTTGATAATGACCGCGCGATAGATGCAGTGGTCATGTCAGTATCATATAAAGTATACGATAACGGGCTCGTTTCTGTGCCGGGGAAATAGGGTAATGAGGGTCTTTGCGATTGCAAAGACCCCCTTTATTTTTACTCCTTCCACAGAGTATACTGGAGACGGTTATGTCTCCGGTTGACGACATCAAATCGCGGCTCGATATAGTTGAATTTATTCAGTCGTATATCCGGCTGCACAAGGCAGGTATTAATTACAAGGCGCTTTGTCCGTTCCACAGCGAGAAGACGCCGTCTTTTTTTGTGTCCCCGTCCCGTCAGATTTGGCACTGTTTCGGCGGGTGCGGCAAGGGCGGTGACATTTTTCGGTTCGTGATGGAAATTGAGAGATGTGATTTTCCCG
>CAYFJB010000003.1:0-42437 GCA_964343395.1 uncultured Candidatus Saccharibacteria bacterium | reverse complement strand
AACTCCCGCATGGTTTTATAAAGCCATTCTGCCTCGGCGCGCTCGTGCTGGAGCACTGCAACCGTAATTTCTGTCCCGGGGCCTTTATTGGTCCAGAGGTTCTTTTTTTTCTGGCTGGCGTTGCGGGAAATTACGTGGCGCGCGGCATCAAGGATTGTTTGTGTGGAGCGATAGTTCTGGTCAAGCACGATTACCGTGGCACCGGGGAAATCTTTCTCAAAGTTGAATACATTGCGAAAATCAGCGCCGCGCCACCCATAGATTGCCTGCGCGTCATCCCCTACCACCGCAATGTTTCCATGTTTTTTTGCAAGTTCTCGCGCAACCACATACTGCGCGCGATTGGTATCCTGCCATTCATCCACATGTATATAGCGGAAATGATCTTGGTACTGTTCAAGAATATCAGGATGTTGTGCAAAGAGCAGGGCCACATTCATTAAAAGGTCATCAAAGTCCATGGCATTCGCCTGTGTGAGCCGTTTTTGATAGTTGACGTACACCGGATGCAGAGTGCGCGGAAAAAGATCAGTGAGCCCGGAATCATTCGCATATTGATCGGGCGTGATCAGTTCATTTTTAAGATTGGAGATTGTTGAGGCGATGACGCCCGGGGAGAATTGTTTCGGGTTAACGGCGAGTTCCTTACACACGTCTTTGATGAGGGCCAGAGAGTCATCTTCATCAAAAATGGTGAAATTTTTGAGATAGCCGAGTTGTGTGGCGTGTGCCCGGAGTATTCGTGCGGCAAGAGCATGGAACGTGCTTATGATTAAAGCACTGAATCCCGGGTGTGGTGTTGTAGATTTTGAAACGAGACTATCCACGCGTTCTCGCATCTCCCGCGCCGCTTTATTAGTAAAGGTGACGGCGAGAATGTGTTCCGGCAAGGTCCCTTTATTGATGAGGTGCGCAATTCTATGGGTGATGACGCGAGTTTTTCCTGAACCGGGACCGGCAATAATAAGGAGCGGTCCTTCGGTTGCAAGGACTGCTTCGCGCTGGTGATCATTAAGGTGCCCAAGAAAATCATCCATACAGCAAAGATAAGTCACTCCGGACGGATTAGTCCAATAGAGCGGAATGGGTGCTCTTCATAAAGAAGATCATCTTGTGGATAGCTATGCTTGACTGTTTTTGGGGTGGGGCGATATGCTTAAGTAGTAAGCCAAGGATGGATACATCACCTGGTAAATCTGCTGATCGGGTAAAAAGACCAGTATATAAGCCACTTTTTCTGAAGTGGCTGTTTAAATTTATGGCGGTTTCGGCTGTAACGATCATTAGTATTGCTCCTTCAGATGCCGCGGCGGGGTTTCTTACCGATTTCTTGCGTTTCTTCGCAGGGCAGAGCAGTGCGGGGGTGGTTGAATCATCAGCAGGGACAATTTCACTTCCGCTTCTGGGGAGCCAGGCGTCTTCAGTTCCTGCAGATGTGGACAGTGGAGCGAGTGAAGAAAAAATCAACACCGAGGAGGGCCTTATCATGACACAGGAGAGCGCGCTCGTCGGTTCAAGAAATCCCTCGGGAATGCTTCCTATGGACAAAAGTTTTGATACAATTTTTATCTATCGGGTTGCGGCGGGCGATACTCCGGGATCCATTGCCGCGCAATTCAGGATTTCCTTGAATACGCTTATGTGGGCGAACAATCTGTCGCGATCATCGGTGATCAAACCGGGTGACGAGCTTATTGTTCTTCCGGTCTCGGGAGTGAAGTATGAAGTTAGAAAGGGAGATACGCTTGAAACAATTGCGAAAAAATTCAGGGGCGATGTTGAGGAAATCATTGCGTTCAATGGGCGTGCAATCGGTGAGTCGCTCTCAGCAGGTGATGTGCTTATTGTTCCTGATGGAGAACTCGCATCACCAGCAGGCGTGTCAGTGACGGCGCGTGCTCCGCGTCTGCCGGAATTCATAGGGTATTTTTTGCGTCCGATCATCGGCGGGCGCCGCTCGCGCGGGCTTCACGGTTTTAACGGAATTGACCTTGCGAACTCCTGCGGTTTTCCTGTAGTTGCCGCGGCGGATGGGACGGTTCTTCTCGCGCGTGTTTCCGGATGGAATGGAGGGTACGGGAGATATGTCGT
Source organism: uncultured Candidatus Saccharibacteria bacterium (assembly GCA_964343395.1). Taxonomy (GTDB): domain Bacteria; phylum Patescibacteriota; class Minisyncoccia; order Sungbacterales; family HO2-52-23; genus CAYFJB01. Next base: position 40,346 of record CAYFJB010000003.1, on the reverse strand, counting down.
TGTCGCGCACCCCAATAATACGCAGACGCTGTATGCGCACCTCGGGGCGGTAGGCGTAAGCGCAGGAGATCGCGTTGGGAGGGGTGGCAATATCGGTCAGATCGGTTCAACCGGGAACTCAACAGGATGTCATGTGCATTTTGAAATTCGTGGAGCAAAAAATCCGTTTTGAATATTTAAGATAGGGGCGGCGGTGAAAAAGTGTATACAACGCGTTACATTCCGACAAATCAGCGCCATCAATTCTGCGATCATTAAATCTCCTGTGCGGGCCTGTACCGGAGAGCTTCAGAAAAGTGGAGCTCTTTTATTGTGTCCGAACCCTCAATGTCTGCAATTGTGCGGCTCACTTTGAGGATACGATGGTAGCTGCGCGGAGAGAGGCGGTATTTTTCATGGGCCGCGCGGATCGTGGGTCGAAGCCGATCGCTAACCTCTATGAATTGACGGAACTCCGAAGGGCGGATTTCGGCATTGAGGGCATACGGGAGTCCGCGAAAACGCGTTTCCTGTATGCGGCGCGCGCCGAGCACCCGTTCCCGTATTTTTGCGGAAGGCGTGCCGTCATCTCCTTCGAGCGCGTCATAACTCACCGAGGGCACCTCTACGTGCAGGTCAATGCGATCGAGCATCGGCCCTGATATTTTCTTTGCGTAACGGTTAACCGCGCCCGGAGCGCACGTGCAGTCACAGCGCGGGTCTGAGTTGCCGAAATTGCCGCAAGGACAGGGATTCATTGCGGCCACAAGCATGAAATGCGCCGGGAAAGTTTGAACTGCGCGGGTTCGGGCGACCGTTACTGTATGTTCTTCCAATGGCTGGCGTAGTGATTCAATGACGCGCCGGTCAAATTCCGGAAATTCGTCAAGAAAAAGCACGCCGCGGTGCGCGAGGGTGATCTCTCCGGGACGCGGATAGGATCCCCCGCCGACCACTGACGTGTGGGAAGATGTGTGATGGGGGTTGCGGAAAGGAGGATGGAATATCGCGGGCCGGTGTTCATCAAGGAGACCCGCGACACTGTAAATTTTCGTCACCTCAAGAGATTGCTCTTCGGTAAGCGGCGGAAGGATTGAGGGCAGTGCATGGGCAAGAAGGGTTTTTCCTGTACCGGGCGGGCCCCGCATGAGGATATTGTGTCCTCCTGCGGCGGCGATTTCCAATGCCCGTTTTGCGGTTTCCTGTCCGCGAATATCTTTGCAGTCAATACATTCCGGTGGGAGAATATCTTCTTGAAATGTTTTTTTCTCAAGTGGAGCGAGGCGTCGTTGCCCTGACAAAAATTCAAGAAGCTCTGTCAGATTCTCTACTTCATAGACGGCGATCCCCTTCACGCGCGCGGCCTCCTGTCCGTTCCCTTTGGGAACGATGAGATGAGAAAAACCATAGGTATGGCATGCGAGTGCTACTGCGAGCACCCCGGGGACTTTACGGATACTTCCGTCAAGTGCGAGTTCGCCAAGAAAGAGTTTCCCGCGAAGATCGCATGCGATTTGTTCGGATGCCGCGAGGTATCCGAGTGCGATTGGGACATCAAACGCCGGCCCCTCTTTTTTAAGGTCAGCCGGCGCCAAATTGACAATTACTCTTTGGCTTTTTTTGTGCGGAGCGAGCGCTCCGATATTTTTGATTGCCGCAGAAATGCGCTCGCGCGATTCCTGCACTTCTTTGTCCGCAAGGCCGACTATAGTGAATAAGTGCAGTCCGCGCGATATGTCAACCTCTACAGAAATGATGCGCGCGTCAAGGCCGGTGAGTTGTGCGGAGTGAACAGTAACAGGCATGAGGTCTTTACGAGGAATGTTCACTATCGTGTGCTGCGGCGGAATTTGCGCGAAGCCGTTCGAGGGGAATGTCTTTTCCGCAGGTGAGGCACTTTCCGTACGTTCCCCGCTGAATTCGTTCGAGCGCACGGTTGACTTCCAGAAGACGCGATTCAAGGCTGTGTTCCGCCTCTATCCGCGCCTCGTACTCTTCAACCTCGTCTTCTTCCTCTTCGCGGGCTGTGTGGGAGCCGGTTTCTTGCGCCTCAAATTGTGGAAAGACCGCATCCCAGTCCCCTTTCATACGCGGATCAGGAGTCGCAATTTGTTTCAAATCAGACACAAGGCGGTTATGTTCTCTCTGGAGCGACTCCGTGAATTCATTGTAGAGATTTTCGTTCATAATAATGGAATGCTATCGTATTTCAAACAGTCGGTCAATTGCTTTTTCCATTGCGCGGGCATGTGCAGTGAGGAGTATGATTCCAGTTGCAGGAAAGATGGCATATCCGATGCCCTCGTCTGTACCAGAATCAGCAGGGAGGAACCGCCAGTCAATATTTCGGTAGGTTCTATCTTCAAATTGTTTTCTGATGATATCCTCGTCAGGTGGCATAGAGAGGAAAAGGTCAAATTGGCGAGGCAGTGTTTTTTCCCATAAAAGAAAATCACGGAGGGTTCGCTCCACGTCGCGGGTCTTGAGGGCAACGCCAAACGCACCACCGCTCTCGTCGTACAAGAGAAATGGCATCACCGGGTTTTGCAGTGAGAAACGGAGCGATTCTGGAGGCGACATTCCTGCAAGATCCAAAAAATCAAGGGCATTTGCAGGACGCTTCTGGGGGCCGTCAGTAAGAGAAAGCATAAGGCGCGTGATGGTGCCCGGAGGCTCGACCCCCGCGGCGAGCTCTTGTATGGTTAAGGGGAAACGAGCGCGGTCCTGTGTGCCGATTGCAATGGTGCGCGTTTTTTCTGCGGCAAAAAGAAGGGCGATTTCCGAAGGCATCGCACCGTGCTCTACCGGAGGCGTGCTTTGACGTTCGGCAGGAGACACCGGCAGAAAGCGTCGGACAAGAAATGGAATTGAGAATGACGCGCCGGTCACGAGGACAATTATTGCCGCGAGGATTTTGAGAAATACGCGCCGTCTCTCCGCGGGAAAACTTTGACCGCCAAAATCATGGTGTCGGGGCGGAGCAGAGAAAAGTTCAGAGGGGCGGGCGGTTTTGATAAGTATCTCGGCATCGCTCTCAAACGTACGCAGAATTGCGGGAACGCGGGATGCACCCTCGCCTGGTTTATCCGGCGGCGCTGGTGGAACCGGAGGAGGGTTTGGAGAAAATGGCGTGGTGCTTTGGGTCATAGGGGAGGCAGTTTTTCTTCAAAATTCTTTTTACGCCGATCGAGAATTTTGAGCGCGTCATCAAGGCGGCCGGCAAAGGACAGTTCTTTTTCAGAAGGAGGAGGGCTTGGCGCGCGTTTCTGTATGATTGCGCGATAAAAAAGAAATCCATCCCATGTCATGATTCCCGCGAATGCTGCGCACAGGATCAGTGCGCCGAGTGCCAAAATCTCTTCTTGATTAAGGCGCGGAAAAGCAAATCCGCCGCGGCCGGTTATTTTTTTGAGTATGGCAGTGGGAGACAATGAGATCATGGTGATGCGGCAGCAAAACGCGTACGCAGGGTAAGACGGGCGGATGGCGTGCTGACACTTCTCGTTGTGGAGAGAAGTGTTGCTCCGGATGCGCTGGAAACATTTATGCGTTCAAAGGCGAGGTCGTCAACGGAAACTTGATAGGGCAGGAGTTCTACAAGTTCAAGCATGGTGCGTACGCTCGCTTCGGTCCCTTCAATAATGAGGCGCAGTCCTACGTCGTGCAGGAGTGGCTCAGATTCAATAATTTCGAGGGCAAGAGTGTTTTTTGTGTGGTCAGCAATGCGTTCAATCTCTTCAATAAGCAGAACCGGGCGGCGCTCTACAAAAGATGTTTTCACGCGCGCCAAATCCGCGGCGCGTCCTTGAAGAAGCGCCTCAATTCGCCTCGCCCGCAGGCGTTTTTCTTCAAGCGCTGAGATTTGTTCATCAAGCTTTTGAAGCGTCGTGCGGTAGTCTAATACGCTGCTCGCGAGCCCTGCGAACCAGTATGCGGAAGCGCTGAGAGAGACGCACGACAGAGCTACGGTTACAAAAAAGATGGTGCGCGATGTCATAAGGCAGGAGATGTGAGATGATACGCGGGTTTAAGCGTGCCGCGCAGAGAAAAAAAGATGTCGGCCCTTCGTGCAATCGCCGAAAGTGGTACGCGAATATCTTGAAAGCGTCCCGAGGTGCGCAAGGTCCCTTCAAGTGCAAGAAGATCCTGACGCGTCCCCGCAATGCCGTCAATGGAAACGAGACCATCCTTTTTCAGCATGAGGGAAGTGAGTGTAATGCCCGTGGGGTGCAGAAGAAAGTATTCAAGGAGTTCCGAGGCACGGCTATGGCCTTGTGCGTGCCCAAGAAACGATTCGAGCATCTTTTCTTCGCGGATGAGTCCATCAAGAGTTTCTTGCACGTGAAGTGTGGAAGAGGATTCTTCTTCCAGTATGCGGCTGCGGTTGAGGTCGCGTTCCGAAGAACGCAGAGGCAGGTATGAAGGAAGAAGTACGACGCTTCCAAATGCAAGAATACCGAAACCCGCATACGTGAAGAAAAGTGCAATACGCCGCCATTCTTCAAACCGTATGAGCGCGCGTTCTTTTGGGGGGAGAAGGTTAGAGGTAGCCATAGGATTTAAGGGCGAGTCCGAATGCATGCGTAAATGCGAGGGATTCATGCCGCGAGAGGGGCGGTACTGCCTGTGTCATGCGCGTCCTGAACGACGCAAAGGGGTCTTGACGCAGCACGCGCACGCGCAGTACCGCGGCAAGATAGGTATCAAGGCCGTTAAGATTCGCATCTCCGCCGGCGAGCACAATACGGTTGATGAAAGGATCTGCGCCGTGCGCATGGAGCGCGTGATTTTGGTAGTATTCAATCGCGCGCTGCGCCTCATCAGCAAGTGCCGCAATTGAAGGGACGAGCGCGGAAAAAATAGTTCCTCCACGCTCTTTCCTGTCAAGCCCGACTCGTACTTTGAGATCACAAGCTTCGTCTGGTGTGATGCCGAGAGTTTTTGTCAATGCATCTTCCATGAGCTGTCCCCCAAAAGGAATTGTGGAAGTGAAAATGGCGGCTCCTGCGGAGTGTATGACCAGATTCGTTCTGGTGCGGCCAATATCAATGACGAGAGCGCTTGCTCGTTCCCTGCCGAATGCGCAGGCGCGCAGCAGCGCGTGGGATTCCAGTTCAAGCGCATAGGGTTTGAGCCCCGCATTTTTGATTGCCCCGACATACGAATTAATCACGGTTTTTGGAAATGCGGTAACGGCAAGGTCAATGTGGTCAAGGTGGTCCTGGAGGGGTTCAATGACTTCATAGTCGTAGAGCGTTTCTTCAAGCGGGAGAGGAATTGTTCCCTCAATTTCAAATCGGATCGCATCGCGGATTTCTTCGGGCTTCACTTTGGAAAGTTGTACTAGACGCACGAATCCTTTCTGTTCCGGGAGAGATGCCGACACAAATCGTGTCTTGAGCGTATGTTTTTCACGGCGGTACCACGAGGAGAGGATTGCCGAAACCGCATCCGCATTTTTGATATCTCCTTCGCTGATCGCGCCCTCGGGGATTTCGAGTTCGCCGTACGCATCTACAGAGAACGGATCGCCCGCGCCGAGTTTGAGATACTTGATTGCGCGGTCTGAAATATCAAGGCCAGTGGCAGGAATGTGTACAAAAGGCCGTATCCATGATCCGATTCGTTGGAGGATTCCCATGTTTATAGTGTACTGCCTACTCCACTTCTTTCCAATGTATGAGAGCATATCCGCCTTTGGGGCCCGAGGAGAACTTTGCATTTTGAAGGCCAATTTCATATATAAGTTTTGCATTATTATCCAGCCGGATGCCGTTCGCGGTTGCTTGTTTCGCAATGGCGTTGTTGGAAAATTTGATCCAGCCGCGGGCCGCATAGTAGATCATCCCAACGGAATTATTGTCTATGGTCATTATTTCTTCGGAAGGAGAATTTTTGTCGGTAAGGAGCATGATGTAACTTGAAGGATTGCCTGATCCGGAGAAGGCGCATTTGTTGGAGATGACAACTTTTCCATCGGTGATAATGACGCCCGACATACTTCCGTACCCGGAACTCAAGTTGACGATGCAGTTATTGGAAAGAATAACATCCCCGGCGACCCACACTATGCCGTTGAGCGTCAGAACCGCGCCGTTATCCAACTCCAGTTTTCCGGGGATTTTTATGGGACCTATGGCAAGAGAATCGCCGTTGGTAACTTTGAGATTGCCCCCGCTATCGCATTGCGGCGGAGCGCACACGCCCCCTGCCGCGGCTTCGGTTTTCCAGTCTGCGATAACAGACGCGGGGATAGGCATGGGAAGTTTAGAGAGCGCGGCTGGGCCGGGGTTGCCGGGGAATTTTGTGCCGGAAACCACGCTTGTGCCATCAATGACGGTATAGTATGCGTCTCGCGCTACGGTAGTGTCGTCCAGTTCATAGGCATGCGCATCTTTTCCGACAGTAACATCGTCAAGTTTCGTGGTTGATGAGGCGTATCCGTCCACAGTCGCATTATCAATAAGATACGCCTGCGCGTTTCCGTTGACGCGCACGTCCTTAATTTGAGAGGTTGCCGCCGCAAACGCGTCGCCGGTAATGGTTGCTCCTGATGCGCCGGTGACCGGGCCGTTGGAGTACACACTGCCCTCCACCGACGCGTTATTTTTCATGTCCAGTCCTCCGTCGCCGACTTGAGTGGCATGCGGGAAAGAAATGTCAGTGGTCTTGATGTCGAGCCGCGCTTCAAAATTTCTTTGGCGTCCTTCGCGGTTGCCCTCGGACCTGATGATGCGATCTGCTCCGGAGGTCGTGATAGACACCGTAGTGGTTCCAGCGCCGACCGCAATGATTTGTGAAGACGCGACTTGTTTTCGCGCAAGGATTCTATACATCACGTCCTCAATACCTCCCTCTGCGATGGCGCGTGACTCGGCTGATCGCGCAAAAGTGCGGGTCACCGCGACTTCACGGAATGAAAAAAGAGTAAATCCGCCGATCACGGTGAGGGAAATGACAATTGCAAGAAACGTAATGGTAAGAGCGGCGTAGCCGCCGCGGGATTCATAAATCCGTTTAATCCAATGAATGTTGTCAGTGCTAGTGTCCATTATCTTAAAAGTTTAGGGGAGCCTACTAAAGTATTTACGATCGTAAATACTTTAGTAGGCTCCCCGCAATGCAAATGTTGCATTAAGGGTCGTTGAAGCGTTGAGGCGCGGATTTTCATATTCAACGCTCAGTAGTAATTTTATTGCTTCGCGGTCAAGACCTTGGATAATTCTTTCAGGCCGGAATCTCGTGATGCGCACCGACGGCGCTGATATAATTTTTTCCCCCGAGCCGTCGGTTCTGGTGAGGAATATGCCGTTATCGATCCAGAAGTCAACAGAGCGGCCGCTTTCGCCGGGCGGCGCTCCAATGGCCGTGATAAGCGAAACTTGGCCCGCATCATTATTGAAACGGCTTGTCGGCGCATAAATTTCTTGCGCAGATGATATTTCTTTTCCTACGGTTTCAAGAATGAGGCGCGCATTGGACAACACTTCGCGTTCCGCGCTTGCGCGACGGTAGATTGTGACAAGATAGAGAAGCGAGGTTGCAATGAAGACCGTAAACATCGTGAGCAGGGCGACGTACACAACGAGTTCAACAAGAGAAATTCCTTTTTGACTTTTTTGCAGTAGATCTATTTTATTGTATGCCATATACCTTGAATCCAAAATCATACTGATCTAATAGCTGTCCTGTATCAGAAGGATTGGAGAGTCTGCCTATATAGCGGCGGCCATCACCTCCATCATAGGGACTTTTGATTGTCTGTTTGTATTCCCAACGGATGACACCCGAAGATCCTGATCCGGCGTCTGTTGAGGTCGGGATGCTTCGCAGGCGCAGAGTATATAAGGTTGAAGGTGCAAGTGCGGCATGATCAGGGAAACGGAATTCCACCCATGTAAAAGAAGATGCGGGGATGGTGGAGGCGGTGATGATCTGCGAAGAGGCAAGAACTGTTCCTGCAGGATTGGTGCGCAACTCGAGATAGACGTCAGAAGGTGCGGCAGTGATGCGGTGGAGAAAAAGTTCGGCCTTAGTTATCTCAAGTGCGGCGCTTGCGGTAAACGATTGCGCGGGATCACCGTCGCCCGAATTGTTAGAGGGGAAACTAGCAAGGTCGCCATCGGTGGATGCATCTTCAAATGAGACGGTTTTTACTTCTTGAGGCCGCGTTAGGAATCGTTGAAAATTGGTGAGATAGGTCACGAGTTGAAACGAGGAGGACGTTGTTGTTGCAGTCGCCGTCACCTTGCGCATGTCCGGATCCACAGTGCCCAATACCGCGATGCGGTCTTCGGCGTCGCGAAAAACCTGATCAAATATAAGAAAGCGGTTAAAATGGCCGTTTATGAGCGGCTGTTTGGTCGTTGTGAGCTTCCATTTCCCGTTCTCTATGATCGGATAATATGGAGTGTTATTGGCGAGCGGTGCCACATTGGTGGTCCACGATTCGTCGCGAAGGGAACGGACTGCTTCAAGCGCTTCTTCGGCGATAAAGGTCGCTTCAAGGTTGGTTCTTGCCGCATGCAGGGCCTTGAGCGCGGCAATGCCGGCTTGCGAGAAACCAAAGAACGCGATGCTTATCATTGCGGTTACGACTACAATTTCGATGAGGCCGAATCCTTTCATATATGAGAGACGCGTCAGTGGAAAAAACGTATACAACGTGTTACCTCTCCCTATAATTACGGCTCCGTCATTATTCCTCCAAATGATCCGATCGTGATTGTGCGGCAGTCTTCTTCAAAGGTCGCGATGTGCTTTGCGTCAATTTCTATTTTCACTCTTTTCGTATTTTTTCTGCAGTCGCGGTCTACGCGCAGTATTGTATCAGCATCGGTGAGTGCAGCGGCATGCACGCGGAGCATTTGTTTTTGGCCGCCTACGGTTACGGTATCAGACCAATCAAACGCCGCACGAGGGGCAGGAGGGTTCATAGCAATGGTTTTTATGGTGTTGGGATTGGGAGGGTCGCTGAAGGTGAGGACGAGTGTTGTTGAGTTTTTAATGGTCCAGCCGAGCGCAAATTCGCGATGACGCGCGTCAACAATTCGTGTTCCTGTTATGGCGCCGACGCTGCTCGTCTGAAACACCTTCCCGGAAGGGTCAATGCGTATGGAGGAAGCAAGGGCGTGATTGCTTTGAACCCGCACGGTGAATGTGCCGTAGGTGTCTGTTTCGCCGGTGATGCGTTTGAAAATAACATCGGGCCCTCCGCCCGCGAGCGCGGTATCAACAAGTTCAAGGTTTTGAGGAACGGGGTAGTTTTCGGTGAATGATGCGGCTGCAAAACTGGGTCCGCGAAAGAGCGTATAGGAGTTTTGTGTAAGATGTATTCCCCAAGGCGCATTTCCGTCTCCTGCGAGGGTGCGCGCCTGTGCAAGCCGGAGCAGAGAGACAAGGTTCTGCGTTTGGGTGGCAAGTTCCCTGACATTTCGTGAGTTAATGAATGAGACCAGCCCGAGCGTCCCGAGGAGTGTGATGATGCTTATGGTGATGGTGAGTTCGAGGAGTGTAAACCCTCTTTTGAATTTTTGGTTTTGCATTATTTCCAATTATAAAGTCTTTCTTTGAGCTCAACAGCCCTCACTACTCCTTTTTCATTCCACTGTACTTTGGAGATAACGTCCATGATATCTTGTTTTGGAATAGTTCCTTCGTTTGCCGGCGGCTGGAGAACCTGGACGCATCTTGTAAAAATCGTGGGGATGCCCGTCACATAGTTATAGTAGCCGGACGAGTTGATCCTGAACGTCGTGTTGTCGCAGTTTCCGCCGCGGCGAGGGTTGTGTATGGTGACCCCCGGCGCGCACGATCGTGTGAAGACGTCAGTTGCGTCAATTGTTTTTGACCCGGCGCCGGAGAGAGGTCCGACTCCGTCAAAATCAGTGTCCCATTTTATTCCCGATGCCCCTTTTACGATGCACATGATGTTCTGTTCTCTGATGAGGCGTATAAGCTCAATGCCCTCTTGGCCAAGATGTGCTGCGATGAGCCGGTTTTTAGAAAAAGAGGAGCTCGAAATTCCGCGCGTGACCAAGGATACCGGTCCTGCTATTGCGGCAAGAAGAACCGCGAGCGCAACAAGAGTTTCAAGCAGGGTAAACCCTCTTTTGAATTTTTGGTTGTGCATTTAATTAGAAATCCCTTATCCGCTGGGTTACCGTGGTTTGGAGTATCATTGCGGTTTCGGCGCCAAATCGCGCTTCCTTTGCTTTAACCTTCAAGGTTATGATGACGCGAGGTTGGCCATCGCTGACACCTTTCGTTGTTCCTTGAAGATTTACGGCAAATTGTTCAACAATGACCTCTTCTGCGGTAAACTGCCGAGTTTGTCCGCAGTCAACTGAGCCCGTGCTTGCCATTGCGACACGCATGATTGCATCAGGTGCGGCGTCTCCGTCAGTGTCTGCATGATAATAATATCGTTCTTGTGCTGTACCCTGATTGATGCTGGTAAATCTGAGGCCGTTTCCCACGATCCCCGGGCAGCCCAACGCAACTGCCTGATAGTTAGTTCCTGTCCGGAGTTCTTTGGTGATGAGTTCAATGCTGAAACGGATATTGTCTTGGATGACTTGGAGTGAAGCGGCTTTGAGTTGGGCATTGGATACGCCGAGCGTAATTCCGATTGATGCGATGACGAGCACGGAAAAAAGGCCGATAGAGATGACCATTTCAAGCAGGGTAAACCCTCTTTTGAATTTTTGGTTTTGCATTTATTAAATGTCTACAACGCGTTACATCTCCACAATTTATTTTATATTGATTTGTCCGGTGGTTCGCACCACAATACTTTTTTTGTTTCCTGAAGAAGTACGCAATTCAATGGTGAATGGATCATTCGTGATCAATGTTCCATCTTGTGTAGTGATGGTAAGCACGGCCTCCGGTGCGGCGAAGAGTATGTGTACCATCGGATATGAAACGGATGAGCCGTCTTTAAGCGAGGCAATCTTGACACCCCGTTCAAATGTGCGTTGCCAGCCGGGTATTGTCGTGTCTGGCGGCGTAGTGTCGGTGCGGTACTGCCTATCCGGAAAGATATCGCCAAAAAGCATATATGATTGGGCATCTGCCGCGGCGGTTGAAAGCCGCAGTCCGACGGGAGCGCTTGTGGTGGTCCCGGGGATCACGGTAACGGCGAGCGCCATATTCTGCGCCTGACGGAGTGCCAGTGCGAGTTCCCGCGCCGCGCGAGGAAGCGCTACTCCTCCTCCGAGTCCGCTGAAGCTGATGAGTATCTGCGCGCTGATCGCGGTTATGATTGCAAGCATTACCACTGCTTCAATCAGGGTAAACCCTCTTTTGAATTTTTGGTTGCGCATTTACTTTCAGTATACCTATTCATTGGATTAAAAAACAGCCTTGCAGCTGCTCAATGGAGACCTGTTCACCGGCTCCGTTCAAATCTGAATGTGTAACGGTTTCCTCTTCTAATTATCAACGTTACGAGGGGATCGGTGATCCTTTTGCCATTCCGGTATATGCTCCATACACCCGCAGGATTTCCGGTATTCTCTATGCGGATGAGTATGCCATCGCGGAATGCAAGTTTCAGGCGCGCTTCTCCTGCCGCGGCTTCAAGTGAGTGTTTGAGAAGGTATTGATGGTGATCCACTGTGCCCTCAAAAATGCGTTTTCGGCCATCGCCGAAATCAAGCTCAATCCATGCGCGTGTCAATGACTGTGGGGGTGCGGTCACGTGGTCGGTAATGGAAGATTGGATGTCGCGTTCCAATCCTCGCGTCGCATACCACGTCCAGCCAAGCACGAACGCGCACGCGGCTGTGAATACTATCCAGTAGGTTGACGAGTGCTCTTCTTTTTTGCGTGTACGAGGCCGTGGTGCGTGCATTATATAAAGTTGATTAGAGCGGTGAGTGTATCGGAGAAGAAAAATGCCGCGATGGTTCCTGCAAGAATAAATGGTCCGAAAGGGATGCGGCTTTTAGGGGTTGCGAATCCGGAGGCAATGAGGATTATACCCGCGAAACCCCCTATCCAGAAAGAAAAGAGAAATCCTGCAAGAGATGCGGGAAAGCCGAGGATGAGTGACGTGGCACCCGCAAGTTTTGCATCACCAAAACCAATCCAGCGTCCTTGTGAGAAAAACCAGAGACCCGCAAAAAACAACGCAATGAGAAACGCCGCAACAATATGAGGCAAAAAAGACTGTAGAGTTATTTCTGATCCATCGCGTATTCGCATACCCGCGGAAATTGCTGTTCGGATCATGCCAGCCCCATAGAGGATGGCAACCGCGCCATTAGGGATAATCTGAAAGCGTAAATCAGAAATTACTATCACGACGCCAGCACTTACCGCGGCAAAGAGAGTTCCGAGTATGAGGGACGCGGTAAAAATGCTTGTGGTTGTTAAAGACGGGGCCATGATCCACAATGCGAACGCAAAGGAAAAAGCTGTTCCGGCTTCTGAGGCGAGGTATTGCCAAGAAAGAGCGGCGCCGCAGGTACGGCACCGCCCCTTTTGAATCAGAAAACTTATCACCGGAAGAAGTTCTCGCCACGAAAGAGTGTGGCCGCACGACTCACAACGTGATCTGCCTCTCGGTGATTCTCCCTTTCCTCCACGCATTGCAATCACATTGAGAAAACTTCCCACGGCAAGCCCCCACACTGCTGCAAGGGATACTAAGAGGACAGGAAACTCCATGTGAGCTGTTACGGCACGACATCGTAGCATGCTTCAGTGCCAGCTCCTGTAGCGCAGTCACTGGAGGCGCCGTTGAATCCCCCGCTTCCGCTGTAGGATGCAGAGGTGTCAATGTCACGGTCGGTCTTGAGTGCCTGATGTTCGGCGTCTTCCAGCATGGCGCCCAAGTGATACGCGTTTCTGGTGGCGGCACCTCCGGGTGCGCCGTACGCATAGCAATTGTTGGGAGTCACTCTTGTGGGATCGCGCGGCGTCTGAGGAATGTAATTGGGCGTTAGGACCTTTAATCCAAAGGCTTCTGTTGCGCAGTCGGCGTTATATGCGGGATATTGCGGAGGGGTTTGGGCGTCGTAGTAAAGTTCAAGCGCCAACTGGATCTGTTTGATGTCGGTGACGCGCCGCGCGTCTCGCGATTTACGCCGTGCGGTATTGAGGGAGGCGAGCACAATTGAGGCGAGGACTCCGATAATCGCGATGACGACGAGAAGCTCAATGAGGGTAAACCCATTGCGGCTTTGCCGGATTCTGGAACGAATAAATGATAGTTCCGAAAAAATCATAATAGAAATTTAACTATATGAAAACTTAAAAGCAGTATCGACCTAAAGGTAAGTATACCACACCGCTTTTTGGATGCACGTTTTAATTATCCACACCCTGCTTAAAATGTCCCCACAAGATTATACAGCGGTACAAGGACGGAAGCGACGAGTATCCCGATGCCGACGCCGAGAAATACAATGAGGAGTGGCTCTATGAGCGCGACGAGATTTTCCAGCGCAGAATCCACCTCGCGCTGGTAGAATTTCGCAACGCTCCCCAGCATAAAGTCGAGACGGCCCGAGGATTCCCCGACCTTGATCATCTGGGTGACGAGTACCGGGATCTCGCGCACCTGTTCAAACGCAGATGAGATAGAGCTGCCGCCCTTTACCGCTTCAATTGCCCGCTCAAGCGCCTGCTCATACACCATGTTGCCGACAACGGTGCTTGTCACCGAGAGTGCGCGCATAATGGGAATTCCGCCCATGATGAGCGTTCGAAGATTATCTGCGAGCCGCGTCATGAAAAGTTTCTGGTAGATGCCGCCGAAGATCGGGATTTTGAGCTGCATCCGATGAAAAAAAAGCCGGCCTGTTCCTGATTTTGACCATCGCCATACAAACACGGAACCGGCTGCCGTCGCGACAAGGAGTGCAATGCCCCATTGGCGCAAGAAGCGCGACGCGTAAATGATAATTTGAGTATAGAAGGGAAGTGTGGCGCCCGCTTCTTCAAAAATACTCACGAGCCGCGGAATAATGACGGTGAGCATGACGATCATGACACCCACGAATGCAAGAAGCACAAACGCTGGATAGATCATGGAATTTCTCGCTTTGACCGTGAGGTAGTAGGAACGTTCAAGATAATCGGCAAGGTACGAAAAAATTTCCTGGAGCTTCCCGGTTTCCTCGCCGGAACGGATAAGATTCACATAGAATGGGGAAAAAACGAGCGGATGTTTGCTGAATGCCTGCGAGAGAGCCAGTCCCCCGCTCACATCATCCATAATCTGCGCAATGATATTTTTGAAGAGCGGTTTTGATGTCTCGTCAATCAGAGTTTTGAGCGCGTAGACCGCCGGCACTTGCGCTTCAAGCAGTGTGGCGAGTTGGCGTGAGAAAATCACGATTTCTTTTTGGGAAATGCGGCCGCCGAATATGCCTCCTGCAAGAAGCGGTTTTTTATATTCGCCAAGTTCAATAATAACAAGATTGTTCCGTTGCAGGAGCGCGAGCGCGGCCTCATGTGATGAGGTTTCAATGACGCCGGTGCGTACTTCGCCCTGCGGCGTGCGGCCGCGGTATGCAAAGAGTGGCATAAACCAGGTGTGAGAAGATTATTAGATTTATTTCAGTAAGCCGTTAAGTTCTTCCGGCTGGAAGGAAAAGACTCGCGCATTTTCCATGCTTACCTCGCCCCTGCGCACAAGATCTGCGAGTGCACGGTTGAGGCTTATCATGCCGTCTGCGGAGCCGGTTTCAAGCACCAAGTCAATTTCATGCGTCCGTCCTTCGCGGATAAGATTGCGTACCGCAGGAGTTGCAATCAGGACTTCTGCGGCAGGGATGAGACCTCCATTGAGCCGCGGAAGCAGACGCTGAGACAAGACACCGATAATGGTTGCAGACAATTGAAGCCGTATCTGGTTTTGCTGTTCGGGCGGGAATGAATCAATAATGCGGTCAATGGTTTGCGCCGCATTATTGGTGTGAAGGGTTGAAAAAATAAGGTGCCCTGTTTCTGCGGCGGTCACGGCGGCGGCAATGGTCTCGGCGTCGCGCATCTCGCCTACCATAGCCACATCCACATCCTCTCTAAACATGGAACGGAGCGAACGATGAAAATCAATGGTGTCAATGCCCACTTCGCGCTGATCAATGATGGATTTGTCCGAGGTAAAGAGGTATTCAATTGGGTCTTCAATCGTGATAACGTGTTCCGCGCGCGTTCGGTTGATATATTCAATCATTGCCGCGAGTGTCGTTGATTTTCCATGACCCGTTGGGCCAACGACAAGAAAAAATCCCTGCGGCCGAGTGCAGAATTCCTGAAGAATAGGGGGTAGGTTAAGCTCTTCTATGGTTTTATTTTTATCGGGGATAAGCCGAAGTGCGGCGCCGACAAAACCTTTTTGGGAAAATATATTGACGCGAAATCGTGCCCGGTCACGAAAATTATATGACAGGTCCAGTTCTTTCTCCGTCATAAATTTTCGCCGCTGTTCTTCGTTGAGGAGCGAAAACACAAATTCCTGCGCAATCTCCGGCGTAACCACCTCTTCTTTAAGAAGCGGGGTGAGTGTTCCGTCTATGCGTAGCGTGGGGTGACGGCCCACAGTGATATGGAGGTCCGAAGCATTTTCTTTAACGACGATAGAGATTAATTTTTCGAGCTGCGCTGTGGTATCAGGCATTGGGGGAAGTTTTTTGGTTAAGGATTTGGTGGACTTTTTGGACGACCTCTGAAGGGGTGAAGTGCGCTTTTATGATGTATTCATCGGCGCCGAGCTTCAATCCGCGCTCAACATCTTCTTTTTGCCCGAAATTGGTGAGGAATATCACATGGAAGGTGCGGGTCTCCCGTTCTTTTTTAAGCTGTGTCATAACATCGAATCCGTCCATCGCCGGCATGACGACGTCCAGCAGCACCACATCGGGAAGGAACGACCGCACTTTCTCAACGCCTTCTTTGCCGTTGTGCGCAACGTCAATTTCAAATCCCTCCTCCTTAAATTTAAGGACGTACATATCCAGTATAAATGGATCATCGTCAATAATGAGAATTTTCTGGCGTGTGGTTTCCATAGAGCGATTGTGTATAATCCAATACTATAAGATATAAAAAGGTAAATCAAACTGTCTCAAAAAGCTGTTCAAGGCCGATGACGCCTTTGATAACTTTAATAATGCCATCCTGCTTCATGGTAACCATCGCCTGCCGTCGCGCCTCCTCCGCGATTTTTGCCTCTGATGGGCCGGTAAGAATAATGGATTCAAGCTCCGGGGTCATGGAGAGGACTTCAAAAATTCCAATTCTGCCGCGGGTGCCCTTAGGGCATTCGGCAGACATCTCGGCCTCACAAATCTCCTGCGGCAGTTTTTTGAATTCATCCCTCGCCGCGTCAGGCAGTGTTTCAATCTCGCTCATAATAATTTCTTTTGCCCGGCCCGCGAGTTTTACTTTTTTGCGCGAGGGGCACAGTGTCCGCACGAGGCGCTGGGCGATTGCCAATATGAGTGTTGGCGGAATAAGATAGGGATCAACGCCCATGTCAATGAGGCGCGGAATGACGCCGATTGCGTTGTTGGTATGGAGGGTGGAAAGCACGAGATGCCCGGTGAGCGCGGCGTGGACTGCGAGCGCGGCGGTTTCTTTGTCGCGGATCTCGCCCACCATAATGATATCAGGGTCTTGGCGCACGACGTGTCTGATCCCCGTTGCAAAATCATAATTAATTTCCGGCCGCACCTGCGATTGATTGACGCCGTTGATATAGTATTCAATGGGGTCTTCCAAGCTTACCACGTTAACCCCTTCCTGATTGAGTATCTGAAGAATTGAGTAGAGCGTAGTTGATTTGCCGGAGCCGGTGGGGCCGGTGATAAGGATCATGCCATAGGGCCGGTTGATATTTTCTTGAAGAACCGTGAGATTCCGTCCGTCAAGGCCAAGACTTGCGAGATCCCCCATTCCGACGGCAGGGTCAAGAATTCTGATAACCACTTTTTCTCCGAAAGCGGTAGGAAACGTAGAGACGCGAAAGTCAATTTCGCGCCCGGCCAGTTCCATATGGAATCTGCCGTCCTGCGGAATGCGCGTCTCATCAATTTTCAAGTTTGTCATGACTTTGATGCGGGTGACGAGTGCGGGCGCTACTCCCACGGGGAGAATAAGGGTCGTATGAAGCACGCCATCCACGCGGAATCGTACACGGAGTTTCTCGCGGCCGGGTTCAATGTGAATGTCTGACGCATGGCCATCGACCGCATGGCGAAGGATCACCGCCATAATTTTGGTCACCGGCGCCTCTTCAGTAATATGCGCGTTCTGTGGCCGGGTTACGGCAACGCGTTCTTCGAGCGCCTGAAATTCTTTTTCAAACTCGCCGAGCGCTTTTTTCACCTCGCCGGTGAGCCCCTTATATTCCTGCAGAACTGTATTGAAATCAGAGGGCGTGATGACAAAGACCCGCGTCGGCAGGTTGCTGCGCGCCGCAATAAAACGGAGGGCTTCATGTGCGGTTACGTCCTCCGGGGACAGCATGCCTACATCAAAATAGCCGTCCTCCTTGCCCAGGGGAATCATTTTATAATGCCGCGCCGACTCCTCGGGAATGTCATGGAGCACTTCAAAAGGGACCTGGCCTCCCTTGAGGTATCGTACCGGGTAGCCCGCGAGTTCGCTTTTCGCTTCTGCGACCGCAGTCTCATCTATCCCCCGGCCGTAGAGCACGTCTTCAAATCCGATACTCTTCTCTTTTGCTTCTTGACGGATAGCCGGCAGATCGGCTGCGGTCAAAATATTTTTTGCGACAAGGATGTCGAGAATTGATTTGGGCATAGGTCAAAATCAGGTGCCATCCGAGTCAAGAATAAACGGGTTTGCTCTCCCGGGCGCGGTCAATGGTGTCGGGTTGGGCGGCAGTTCTTTGAGCGCGCGCCACAAAGGACTTCGGAGAATGCTTGTGTCCAGCTGTACGGTGCGAAGGCGCTGGAGCGCGGCAATCGCTGTTGCAGGAGTTACACTTTCGGCAGAACCCTGTTGGGCGGGTAGGCCCTCGGCGGGCAGGTTCCCGCGGCGCCAGATAACATAGGAAGCAAGGCCGAGTACGAGCGCAATGAAAATAAGGATAAGGGTGCGGTTGGTCATGGTTGGTAGTATGTTTTTAAGAGGACCTTAAATTCCAGAGGAACTGCGGTTGTTTTTTCTGTACCGAGTGATCCGAAAGAGAGCTGTTGGATATCAATGACGCGCACACTTTTCTCAAGCGCCTCAAGAAATTGTTTGAGTTCTGCGTAGAAGCCGACAACAGTCATCTGTATCTGAATATCCGCGGCAGGACCTTTTTGAGAGGGTTGAGTCACGGGGGCAGTTCTAGGTGCGGGTTGGCGTGAGGCACCCGTTGCCGAAGGCGATGCGGGTGACGGCTGTGTGACGAACCCAAGAGTGTCCATATGTTTGAGCGCAAGGCCATGGCTGATGGCCGCGGCTTCCAGCGACGCAAGAAGAGGCGCCCGCGCCGAGTCTTTGGGGAATGCGGTTTCAAGCCGGCTTAAATCATCTTTTGAAACCGAGTTGACTTTCTGGAAAAGTGTATCGCGCATCCTGAACAGTTCGTCCATTTCAGCGCTTACTGCCTGAAGCGTTTCCGCTTCTTGCCGAAGGGTTTTGAAGTGCGTCCACTCGGGGCCGAGGTACAAAAAACCAGTGACTGCGGCGCCAAAAAAAAGTATGAGCGTGACGAAAAGTTGAGCCACAGCTGATGATATTTAAATATTTAAATACTTAGACATTAAATAGTATTGTTATGGTGATGCGGCGCCGAATTGGATTACTGATGGAGCAAGCACAAGTGATGTCTTAAAATTCACGGTATTGGCGGGACCGATGGATAACCCTCCGAATTCTACGCGTTCAATATCCGGCTGCTGCTCAAAAAAAGTGATCTGGCGCGCGAGCACTCCATAGCTTGCGGCTTCGCCGCTCACGTCCAGTTTCCGCTCGGCAGAGGCAAAATTGAGGTTTGTAAGCCGTACGTTTGGATGGGTCGTTTTTTCAAGAAGCGTTAACGCTCCGGTTGCCGCCACATGATTGGCAAGCAGCGCGCTTACATTTTTGAGGCGATCTTCCAGCGCCCCCACCTCATTTAAAAGCTCCGGACGGATATTCTCTTGTTTCAGTCGTACTTCTTCCTGCAATTCATCGCGCGCTCTCTCCTGCGCTTTATTGAGAAAAAGAAGACCTCCGTAGCCGGCGCTCGTGAAGAAAAATGCCATCAGGGCGAGATAGAGTATTATAGGTTTTCCGTCAGAAAGACGGGATTGGGCAGAGGGAAATTGGGTTTTGAGAGGATCTGGCATTTGAATTTAACTTTACCGTGACGTGATATTCCTTAATGCAAGTCCTACCGCAATCGTGAATCCTGGACCGATTTCGCGAAGTGCTGGCTGGAGAAATGCCGGCGCTACCACGCGCGAAAATGGATTGGCGCGCGTCACCTCTGACCCAAAGTGGGTTGCGGCAATTTCAACAACTCCTTTGAGATTCGCTCCGCCGCCGGCAAGAATGATTCTTTGAATCTTGCGCGCCGCTTTACGGTTGTAAGTTTCGGTGACGCGCGCGAGCTCACTGAAGAGCGTATCAAGAAAGGGTGTCATGAGTGATACATTTTCTCGTTCTTCAATCCGTTCGCTGACGCCGACTTCCCGTTTGAGGGTCTCCGCACGAGCGCGTTCAATATTGAGTCCTCGTTCGAGCGCCACCGTAATTTCCTGCGAGCCGCGGGTAAAGTGATGCGATCGGCGAACCCTGCCTTTATCAATAATGGTAAGGGTGGTGGTCTGGTGTCCGAGAATCACGAGCGCCAAGGGTGTAAGCTCCATGTGTGCAATCGCGCGCACCGCCGAGAGCGTTTCAACCTCAAGCGCGCGTAGAGTGAGACCCGCGAGTCCAGCGATTCTCTTAAATTTCTCAATGACTTCCTTAGGAACCACAATAAGGAGTACTTCTATGATACCACGCTCCTCGTCGGTCTCCAAGATATCCCAGTCAAGAACCACCTCTGCGAGCGGAACCGGTATGTATTTACGCGCCTCAAAGGGTACCGCTTGTCCGACTTCTTTGTGGGAGAGCAGAGGAAGTGATACGGTGATGACAAAACTTGATGCGGCAGGAATTGAAAAGAACGCGTCGCGTGACGTCACCTTTGATTCCCGCAGCACATCCTTGATAAGCGATGCGATATCCGCGTCAAGATAACGCAAGAAGCCGGTGCCCGCGTCCTGCGCGCCTTTGAAGTATCTTTCATTTAAAAGTTCCCCGTACGTCTCAAGCACAGCCCTTTCCCGTTCATACCTTAATTGTACTACCTTGGTGGACCATGTGCCAATATCAATTCCTACTGCGGCATTGGGTTTTCCGCCGAGCCCAAGTGAAAAAAATGGAGCGGTTAATTTCTTGAAGAATGGAATCGCGGCCATAAAAATAGTATACCATAAAAATTGGAACTACGCCGAATGTTTTTCTCAAAATTAAAAAATACGGTGCTTAACACCATTTTCCCGCTGCACTGTATTGTGTGCGTAAAAGAAGGAGTGGGGGCACTCTGTGCTTCATGTATGTTAATAATGCAGCGCACTCCCCCGTGCTGTGTGATCTGCGGACGGCTCTCGCCCGCGAGAGACGGTGTACCCGCGGGCCGCACGTGCCGTCCTTGCCGGAGGGGCACGTCAATTTATGGATTTCTCTCCCCGCTCCGCTATGAAGAGCCTGCGGTGAACGCACTCGTGCGCGAATTGAAATACCGTAGGGTCAAGCCGCTTGCGTCGGCTGCGGCGCGAATTCTTGCTGACTATATGACAACGGTATGCCCTCTTCGCTTTGGCGGCGAATCCGTCATTGTGCCAGTGCCTTTGCATGCCAGGCGTCTGCGTACGCGCGGCTTCAATCAGGCGGAGCTCATCGCACAAGAGTTTGCGGCGTTCACCGGCATCACCGCTGATACTTTTGGACTTAGACGCATCCGATCCACTGCATCACAAGCGACGCTGACGCACAAGGAACGCCGCGCTAACATGGAGGGAGCGTTCCGCGCAGAAACGAAAAACATTGCAGCGAGAGTCATTTTACTTCTTGATGACGTAAAAACTACCGGAGCAACTTTGGAATCAGCGGCACGCGCATTAAAAAAAGCGGGGGCTCGACAGATTTGGGCGTTGACACTTGCGCATTAGATAGATTTCCACGAACATTCAAGCCTCCGGCGGAATCGCGGGGGCTTGCCCCCGCGTAGTTCAGCATGTTTGGAGGTCCGACCTCCAAACATAGTAAAATGTAAATCGCTGAAGAACTTTTCTCTGGCACAAGGTTTTTTCTTTTGAGTACGGCCGTCGTCCCAATCAAATCTTCGTGCACGCGCCGAGAGGCGGCTATTCGCTTGTGACGCGGAGCACCTCTTCGATGGACGTCATCTTTTGCGCCGCGCGGATAAATCCTTCTTCAAGCATAGTAAGCATGCCTTCCTCGCGGCTTCGTTGTTCAATCTCGTCGCTTGTCGCATTCTTGATGATAAGTTCTTTGATTGATCCTGAAACCTCGAGTACCTCGTGGATTCCAATTCTTCCTTTGTAACCATCGGGACATTCATCGGATTTGCCCGGCCGCGCCCACTCTATTTGTTCAACGGTTGCGGGGGGTGCGATGATTGTTTCGCGCGTGAGTGCTTTCCCCATTTGATTCAACGCAATATCTTTGCCAAGACTTGCGATTTGGGTGTCAGACAGGCGGTAGTCAATGCGGGCCTCCGGGCACAGGCGACGCACAAGCCGCTGGGATATGATCGCGGTGACGGTTGAGGCAATTAAAAAGGGTTCTACTTTCATATCAATGAGCCGCGGGAGGGCGCCCGCCGCGGAATTAGTATGAAGCGTTGATAGGACGAGGTGTCCGGTCAGCGCCGCATTGATTGCAAGTCCGGCGGTCTCGTTGTCGCGAATTTCCCCCACCATGATGACATTCGGGTCCTGGCGCAGGAGTGATCGAAGTCCGTTTGCAAACGAGAGTCCAATGTCCGGCCGCACCTGTGTTTGATTGATGCGGGGCATTCGATACTCAATAGGATCTTCAATCGTTGAGATATTCACGCCCGGGGTATTGAGCATCTCAAGCATGGTATAGAGTGTTGTAGTTTTTCCGGATCCGGTGGGTCCGGTTGCGAGAATAATGCCGGTCGGTCTCCTGATCGCGCGGTGTACCCGTTCAAGGTTGGTTCCCCAGAAGCCAAGTTCCTCAAGCGTGTAGCCCTTGGAGGTTTCGGGGAGGAGCCGCATGACGACCTTCTCGCCGTCAAACACGGGGAGCACCGAGACGCGGAAGGAGATCCGATACTCGTTGGTCTCAATCTTAAACCGTCCGTCCTGCGGAAGCCGGTGTTCGTCCAATTTAAGATTTGCCATCACTTTGATTCGTGCGACCACCCCTGATGTGATGTGCACAGGAAGTGTCATTGCATCATGCAGGATGCCGTCAATCCGATACCGTACAAGTAATTCCTTTTCCATGGGCTCCACATGGATATCAGATGCGCTCTGGAGGATCGCATGGCGGAGAAAGGTGTCTACGATTCTTATGACGGGTAAATCTTCCGCAAGTTTTTTCAGGTCTTCGGAATCATCTGGTTCGGCGTCGGTTTCCGCAATCTTTAAGGTGTCGGCTTCCTGCTTGATGATTTGCGCAAACTCTGCTTCAAGGGTCTTTTGGTATTGCGTGAGCACATGCTGGATTGATTCAGGCGTGGTTAATCTCGGCAGAATCCGCAGGCCGGCCTTCTTCTTGATAAAATCAATAGTCGGGAGATCATCAGGATCAAGCATCGCGACCTGCAGGTCATTGTCTGACTTTTTGAACGCGACTATGTGATATTTCCGGGCAATCGGCTCGGGGATGATTTGGAGCACATCCTTGGGGATCATCTCGCGCGAGAGGTCAACAAAGGGAATACCAAGGATATACGCCTCCAGGCGCCGCAAATCGTCCTCTTTGACATATTCCTTGTTGAGGAGGATTTCATGAAGCGGTTTCCCGGACTTGGCGGCTTCCTGTTCTGCTTTTTTGAGATGTTCGGGATCAAGAAGTCCCGAATCAAGAAGAAATGCTTTGAGTTGTGAGTCGTCAATCCGCATGACCAATAAGATTTATTGGAGTGTCTGCTTTATTTTTTGGAGCACGTCTTCAAGACGATAATTTGTTTTTACGAGATAGGTCGTGGCACCGAGCGAGAGTGCTCGTTCTACGTCCGTGCTTCCTTCAAGATTCGTGAGCACGATCACGGGAATAGGGGCGGTCTTCGGATCGCCCTTGAGCGCGGCAAGAACCTCAAATCCGTCTTTTACCGGCAGAATAAGATCAAGGAGAATAAGGTCTGGTGTTTCATTGTGCGCAATTTTTAATCCGATCTCACCGTCAAGGGCAGAAAGTACTTGAAATCCCTCTTCGCTTAAGGATTGGGTAATGGCGCGCTGAAGCGCTGCTTCGTCTTCAATGAAAAGAATTTTTTTCATAAAACTAAAGATACTTTTTTTTAATCACTTCCATAATTTTTGCTGCGATTTCGTCCAGAATATAGTGGGCCTTGATAAGGTATTCGTCAGCTCCGAAATTTTTGGCGCGTTCAATATACTCCTGTTCACCAAGGTTGCTTAAGACAATCACTGGTATATTTTTTGTGCGTTCGTTTTTGCGAAGTTCTTCGAGTACCTGGAAACCGTCAACTTCAGGCATGACGAGGTCAAGCACTACAAGAAGCGGCAAGGTCTCGCTGACGGAGAGGAGCGCTTCTTTGCCGTTTGCCGCTTCTATAATGGTGAATCCTTCTTTAGAAAGTTTCTCTACAAGGAGTCGTCTCAAAAACGCATCGTCTTCCACGACGAGTATGGTACCGCGTGTTTGTACTGGTGATGCGATCATACAATTCAAGTATACCACGAAACATAATTGAGAAGCACGCTCTATGAAGGTATATCCAAAATTCTTTTGATTCTGAGAGCGGGCCCCCTCTCGGGAGTGCTGTTAAGAAAAGACGCTCGGCGGAATGCTTCAATAACCCACCACCAACTCCGCCTCGCTAATGCTCCGGCCGCTCTCAAACTTCTTAGACGTTTCGAGAGACACATTGCCAGCGACCTCCGCAATTCTTTTCTTAACAGCACTCCCTCGATCCCGCTCTCAGAATCAAAAGAATTTCTGAATATATTTTAAAGCGGCAGGGTAAACCAGAAGGTGCTTCCTTTGCCTTCGGCGGATTGAAAGCCGATGTTGCCTCCTGCGGCCTCAATGATCGCTCGTGCAAGATACAGGCCAAGACCGGTACCTTCGGTCTGAAATCTTTTTGAGTTCTCCGCGCGAAAAAACTTCTGGAAAATAAATTTCTGCTGTGCGAGCGGGATGCCAACTCCCCTATCCAGAACCGTGATCCGCACAGAGTGACGTTCTTTTTTAACGGTTATAGAAATGGCGCCCCCACGTACGCTATACCGGATGGCGTTATCCACAAAACTTTGGATGACCATAAGAATCCGATCGCGGTCTCCGCTGATGGGCGGAATTTCTTCGTTGGCGATGAATTCCATTGTCACGTTGGATGCGTGCGCATACGCTTCAAAATTTTTTATGACGTAGCGGACAAGATCGGGTAAAGAGAATTCCTCACGTTTGAGAATGAGGGTGCCTTCCTCGGTGCGGTTTACATCAAGAAGTGTATTCACAAGGTGAATCATGTATTCAGTGGTGTCGTGGAGAGTCCAGAGAAAAGAGTGAGAATCTTCGGTGTTTCCACCGCGCCGGATCGTGCGCTCAAGCATATCAGTAGTCCATTTGAAAATAGAGAGCGGAGAGCGGAGTTGGTGAGAGACAATTGAGACAAATTCAGATTTCATGCGATGCGCTTCGGCGAGCCGATTAAAGCCGGCGATGAAGAAGTGCCCCAATACGATAAGCACCGCCGCCTCGCCGATGACAATAAGTGCTGCGATCTCTGGTTCTTCCGCATACCGCGTTGCCATGACATATGTCCCGACCATTGCCGCAATCGTGATTATGCCGACGAGCATAAAGAGAAACGGCGGACATTGCCATGTCTCGAGTCGCGCCGTACGGCATTCGGCGAGCACGTTGAGTTGTCTGAAGTAAAAGGCCATGTTTCTAGTATATACTGTGGCGCAACTGGCGGAAATAGGGTAGGATGCTTTTGGTAAGGCACTTTGATAACAAATAGTGTGAGTTATAAGGAGAATTCAATGAATGTCCCTCGCGAAGAAGATATTGTTGTTCCGGGCGATGCTGTGGCGGAGTATATCGAGCGCCATCGGCGCCTGATTGCGCCGAGCACGCTTGACTATACGCAGGGTATTGTGCTTTCTCGCGCCAAAGGCACGCGGTTCTGGGATATTTGGCGTAAAGAATATCTTGATTTTGATGCAAGCGTTGCGGTCGCAGGCATTGGCCATAACCATCCTTTAATTGCGGAGATGGATCAAAAACAGCAGGAGATTCTTGATTTCGCGGAATCCGGCGGGAGATTATGGCGCTTGACCATTGACGTCGCGGGCACACGATACGAAATTTCAGAACCGGCATTTGCAGAAGCGCTTATTCCGAAGGTATTTCCGGGAGCAACCTGTATTCATAAGGTGATTCCAACGGTAAGCGGCAAACACGCTGTTGAGATTGCCGCGGCACTCGCGTTCAAGTCAGAGCGCGTACGACCGGGGAAAAACTGGTTTGTTGCATTTGAAAAACAGTTCAGTGGCCGGCTTGGGTGGGCGGGCGCATTTACGTATTCAAAGCCGGCGCAGAAGCGCGACTATCCCCCTACGCCTTTCATGCTTCGGCATCTTCCTTTTCCGGAAACCTACGAGGATTTTGTGCGCGCCCGGGAACTCATGGCGTATATTCCTTTAGATGCGGTCAATGCGGTTCTTTATGAATATGTGCAGGGTGAGGGTGGTATTAATACTCCGGCATATCCATTTTTGCACAAAATTCTTCAGGAGTTTAAAGATCATGGAGCGCTTCTGATCTGTGATGAAATTCAGTCAGGCCTCGGGCGGACCGGAAAGTGGTTCAGCTTTCAGCATGACTCGCTTGTTCCCGACATTGTGCTTGTGGGAAAAGCGCTCGGTGCGGGTATCCCCATGGCTGCAGTGGTGTACTGCGCTTCGATTTTTGACGGGAAACACGATGAGATTCTTGAGTCCTCATGGCTCGGCGGCACCTTCCACGGCTACACCAAAGGGATTGCGCGCGCAATCCTTGTTCTTAATATCATTGAGAAAGAAGGGTTAGTTGCACATGCGGCAGAGATGGGAAATCTGCTCCGTGCGGTACTCCTCGGTTCTAACAGCAGAATCCGCGGATCTTACGCGTGCATCCCTAAAGGCATTGGTCTTATGGCTGGGCTTGAATTTAGAACAATACTGTCTCCGCGCGGCATGCCGCACAAAGAGGCGCGTAACCGCGTGCTTAAGGAACTCGTCAAAGCAGAACCAGTTGGGATTCTTACTCTTCCAGCCGGGATGGACGATTTTAATCCGACAATCCGATTCCTTCCGCCGCTTGTGATACAGCCGCATGAGATTGCGTATCTCAAAGAAAAACTGTCAGACGCGCTGAATCGTGTTTCGGTTTGAGAAAATTTGGGTGACGCGTATGGCCTATCAAAAAGAGGACCTTTCATGGGTCCTCATTTTATTTTTGGAAGAACGAGTGACGTGCCCACTGCTCAGCGGCTTGACACGTTATCCCCTTCTGCGCTATATTTCTCTTTGTACGAATGTTTGGTGCTGATGGTCCGTGAAAACGGACCTCTTTTCTTAAAAAGATTTATAAACTACATCAATGGATTTAAAGTCATTTACGCAGGCAATCCAGCAAATTGCCGACGAAAAAGGAATTTCAAAAGAACAAATTCTTGAGACAATCGAGATGGCGCTGGCAGCCGCGTACAAACGCGATTACGGGAAGCGCGGACAAATCGTGCGCGCAAAGCTCAATCCCGACACTGGCGCGGTCACAATGGATCAGATGAAAATCGTTGTTGATGAGACGATGATTAAATCCGAGGAAGAAATCGCGGCGGAAGAGGCCGCCCGCCATCACGATGCAGAGATTAAAAAATCGGTGTTGCCGACCTGCTCCCCGGCTCTTACTGAATTAAAAGAGGAATCCGCAGAAGTCGGGGGGATTGTCCATGAAAAAGAAGTTCAGCAGAGCGAACCGGTCAGGGTCCGTTTCAATCCTGAAAAACATATTATGCTTGATGAGGCGGTCAAAATTAAATCGGATGCGAAGCTGGGCGATGAACTTATTTTTCCGCTTGAAACCGCAGAACACTATGGCAGGATTGCGGCACAAACCGCAAAACAGGTGGTTATTCAGCGCATCCGCGAAGCAGAACGCGAGGCTGTTTTTAATGAATACAAAGATCGTGAAGGAGAACTGGCAAGCGGGATTGTACAGCGTATTGAAGGCAGAAACGTGTTTGTGGACATCGGACGCACCACGGGTGTGCTTCCCTTTGAAGAGCAAATTCCCACCGAGAATTACCGCATGGGCGGCCGTATCAAAGCGCTCATCACTCTTGTTGAGAAAAATCCGCGGGGTCCGGGAATTATCCTTTCGCGTTCGCACCCGCGCCTGCTCAAAAAACTTTTTGAAATAGAGGTTCCTGAAATTGCATCCGGCGCCGTAGAGCTCAAGGCGATTGCTCGTGAACCCGGAGCGCGCTCAAAAGTTGCGGCTTCATCCAATGACCCGAATGTAGATCCCGTGGGATCCCTTGTGGGGCAAAAAGGAGTGCGCGTGATGACCGTGATACAGGAATTAGGCGGAGAAAAGATTGACGTGATTGAATGGTCTGAAGATCCTGCTGAATTTATTGCGCATGCGCTGGCGCCGGCAAAAGTGACCGGAGTGGAACTCAATGAAAACTACCACGAAGCATACGTGACGGTACCGGAAGAACAGCTTTCTCTCGCGATTGGAAGGGCCGGGCAGAACGTACGGCTTGCGGCAAAACTGACTGGATGGAAGATTGAAGTGAGGCCCCCGGCAGCTATACCGGAATCGGCGAATGAAGAAAAATTAGAAGAAACAGTAGTTAAGACTGACTAATTTCTAATTATTCTAATTAACCTAAAGAAGCCCCAATGCCTAAATCCAAATTAGTAGCGTTAGGTCAATTAGAATAATTAGGTTAATTACCAAATTCTCTCATGCTTATTTTTCCAATAATTTCTTCTCTCGTCTCAATCATCTTTGCTCTGGTGTTGGTCTATTTCATAAAACAATACCCGATGGGCAGCGGGCTGCAGATTGAGATCTGGCGCGCAATCAAAGAAGGTTCCCGGGCGTACCTGCGCCGTCAGAATTATACGGTGGCCCCGGTTGCCTGTCTTATTGCATTCACGCTTTGGCTTATTCCTTCGTTGGGGGGCTCGGTTGCAATGGGATTTCTTGTTGGCGCTTTTGCGTCCACGCTTGCCGGATATTTGGGCATGATGACTGCGGTTGATGCGAATGTCCGGACTGCCGAAGCGGCGTCAAGAGGGCTTGGAAAAGCGTTTCGCGTCGCGTTTCTGGGCGGTTCCGTGACGGGATTTCTTGTCGTCGGCCTTGGTCTTTTTTCTGTGAGTCTTTTCTACTACATCACTGGTGAGGTCTCCTCGCTGATAGGTCTTGCATTCGGCGGATCGTTGATTTCGGTGTTCGCTCGTCTCGGCGGCGGAATTTATACGAAAGGAGCGGATGTTGGGGCTGACTTGGTCGGAAAGCTCGAAGCCGGCATTCCAGAAGATGATCCGCGCAATCCCGCCGTGATTGCGGATAATGTGGGAGACAATGTGGGCGACTGTGCGGGCATGGCTGCGGATCTTTTTGAAACCTATGCAGTAACGCTTATTGCCGCGATGCTTCTTGGTTCACTGCTTTTTCCCGGACAGGAATTGTTTGTTATGCTTCCGCTTCTCATTGGCGGGACTTCAATACTCGCGTGTGGTGCCGGAAGTTTTATGGTGCGGGTACGAGAAGGGAGTTCTATTATGGGAGGGCTTTATCGAGGGCTTATTGGCTCCTCTCTCCTTGCGGGAATCGCGCTTTGGCCACTGTTTTCGTTTGCGGGCGTGGATGCGGCGATGCATGTCTCGTATGTCGGTGCCGCATTGATGGGACTTGCGGTGACCGCTGGGATGGTTTTGGTCACTGAATATTACACGTCAAAGAAATTCCGGCCCGTGCGGCATATTGCGCGCGCATCTCTTTCGGGGCATGCGACTAACATTATCATAGGACTTGCGTATTCAATGGAGGCAACTGCATTACCGGTGATTATCATATCGGTGGGAATGCTCTCGGCGTTTCTTTGGTCCGGGCTTTTTGGCGTGGCGCTTGCCGCAACCACTATGCTTTCTATGGCCGGCATCATTGTTGCGATTGATGCATTCGGTCCCATCACGGACAATGCAGGCGGCATCGCGGAAATGGCACATCTTCCCGAAGAGGTGCGTCGTGTGACTGACCAGCTTGATGCGGTTGGCAATACCACAAAAGCGATCACGAAGGGATATGCGATTGCCTCTGCGGGTCTGGCCGCGCTCGTCCTTTTTGCCGCATATACCGAAGAACTCCGTACGTTCGGGAAGGCAGTATTTTTTGACCTCTCGGATCCGTATGTGATTGTGGGATTATTTGTGGGTGCGATGATGCCGTATCTGGTTGCTTCAATTGCGATGCGTGCGGTAGGAAAAGCCGCGCAGGGGGTAGTGGAGGAAGTGCGAAGGCAGTTCCGTGAAATCAGCGGAATCCTTGAGGGTACGGCACGGCCGGAGTATGACAAGACGGTTGATATTGTGACGAGAGCCGCGATCCGCCAGATGATTCTTCCGGCGCTCATTCCGGTGGCAGTACCAATCACGATGGCAATACTTCTTGGCGCGCATTCCGCCTCCGCATTAGGCGGACTTCTTATCGGTTCAACCGTCACCGGTATTTTTGTGGCGTTGTCTATGACTTCAGGAGGGGCCGCGTGGGATAACGCCAAGAAATTTATTGAAGAAGGCAATTACGGCGGCAAGAAATCTCCAGCGCATCAGGCGGCGGTCACCGGAGATACGGTCGGAGATCCGTATAAAGACACGGCGGGACCAGCTATCAACCCGATGATAAAAATCGTGAATATTGTGGCGCTTTTGATCGCCAGACTCCTCTGATTCTTATAGGATATGGAGTATCATCTGAACTTTCTTCCGAAATCGGAAATTGAAATCCGCGTCACTATCCCCTTCCCTGAATTTGAGCCGCATGTCAAAAAAGCGGCAATTTTAATTTCTGAAGAAATTGACATTGAAGGATTTCGTAAAGGAAAAGCGGCTTACGATGTAGTGAAAAACCGCGTGGGTGAGAATATGGTGTATGAGCGCGCGGCAGAGCTTGCGGTGCGCGGTACATACCCTAAGATATTGGAAATGCTAATGGCTAATAGCCAACTGCCAATGGCTAATCCGCCGATAGGCCAGCCGGAAATCACCGTGACAAAACTCGCGCCGGGCAATGAATTTGAATATAAAGTAAAGACAACAGTTCTTCCGGCGGTAGCACTGCCGGACTATAAAGAGATTGCGGCTGCCGCCGTGAAGGAAAGAAAAATCACGGAGGTATCTGGTGATGAGGTTATTGATGTAATTGATCGGATTCGTGAATCGCGGACCGAGCTTATGACTGTTGATCGTCCCGCCGCACTGGGAGACCGCGTGGAAATTGATCTTGGCATTCGCCATGGGGGCGTCACGATCGAAGGCTGGGGCTCAAAGAATCATTCGGTGATACTCGGCACAGGAAAATTCATGCCCGGGGTTGAGGACGCGCTCGTCGGTATGAGAACCGGCGAGGAAAAAACTTTTACGCTTAGCGTTCCGGAGACATGGCGCGATACAACATACGCAGGAAAAGAGCTTGCAGTCACGGCGGTTATGAAACTGGTTCAGGAACGAAAAATTCCAGAACTTACTGACGAATTTGCGCAGGGGCTTGGGAGTTTTGCGTCGGCAGAAGCGTTCAAGAAAAACGTTGAGGAAAGTATTTCACGCGAGAAGGAAAATAAGGAGCGCGGACGCATACGCGGGCTTATTATTGAGCACATTGCGAAAGGGGCGGTGATTGAAGTTCCGGATATTCTCATTGAACGGGAATTAGATATTATGCTCGGGGAGATGAAGATCGGCATTGAAGGAATGGGAATGAAGTGGGAAGAATATGTTTTGAATCTCAAAAAAACACCGTTACAGTTTCGTCAGGAATGGCGCGAGGATTCGATTCGGCGCGTGCGCGCCGCACTGTGTCTTCGTGAAATTGCAAAGCGCGAAGACATTGAGCCGACTGAAGAAGAAATAAAAGCAAAGGCGGATGGATATCTTTCAGCATACGAGAGATCCCCGCAGAAAGAACGTGCTCTTGACCCTGATGATTTGATGGAGTATACTAAAGAGGCATTGCGCAACCAAAAAGTATTTGAATTTTTGGAAAAATCAGAAACAGTATGAATGAAGAAACTTACAGTCAATATCTTATTCCGACCGTGATCGAAAAATCCCAGTTCGGGGAGCGGGCGTATGATATTTATTCGCGCCTGCTTAAGGATCGGATTATTTTTTTGGGCGGCCCGATCGCGGACCCTGTTGCAAATGTGGTCATCGCGCAACTTTTGTTTTTGGAGTCCGAAGATGAGAAAAAAGACATCAAACTTTACATCAATTCTCCCGGCGGATCAGTCCCGGCAACGCTCGCGATCTACGACACGATGCAGTACGTCAAGCCGGATGTCTCCACAATTTGTATCGGGATGGCCGCGTCGGGCGCCGCACTGCTTCTGGCATCAGGTGCCAAGGGAAAACGGTTTGTACTCCCGAATTCAGAGGTGCTGATACATCAAGTTATGGCAGGCGGGATTGAAGGGCAGGCGGTGGAAATTGAAATTTCCGCAAAACACGTTCTTCGTCTCAAGGACCGGCTCACCCAGATCCTGTCAAAACATACCGGTAAGCAGCTGGCGCAGGTTGAAAAAGACACTGACCGCGATTTCTATATGGACGCGGAAGAGGCGAAAAAGTATGGAATTGTGGATGAGGTCATTAAACGTAAAAACGGGAAATAATAACAAAAAGGGGCGGAAGCCGGCCCTTTTTGTTATTATTCAATGCTCTGGGCGGTAAGGATTGAAAGTAAACTGACTCCGGTCATCTCCGGCGGTTTTTTTAATCCGAGAAGCTCAAGAATTGTTGGCGCTATATCGGTAAGAATTCCATTAGTTTTCGTTTTAAGACGCATGATTTCTTCATCAGTGCGCGGCTGTGAGCGGCGGAACTCGTTGCCTGCGAGGAATAAAGGGACTGGGCTTAAAGAATGTTCGGTGATCCGTTCGCCGGTAATGCCGCTCCGTTTGCGTTCAACATTGCCGTGGTCTGCGGTGACGAGCATTACGCCTCCGGCAAGAAGGATGGACTCGCGAAGAATCCCAAGCGCCTCGTCGAGCGCCTCTACTGCCCTGACTGCAGCCGCAAAGTTGCCGGAATGCCCGACCATATCGGCATTGGCGAGGTTGACAATCACCACGTTGAATTGAGATACACGGTTTCGTACGGCTTCGGCAATATCACGGCTGCGCATCTCCGGCGCCTCATCAATGTGTACGGTTTTGACTGAGGGGATGAGTATGCGTTCTTCCATAGGAAACGGGTCTTCGCTGCCTCCGTTGAAAAAATAGGTCACATGCGCATACTTTTCGGTCTCGGCAATGCGAAGCTGACGGAGGCCGGCATCGCTCACGACTCGGCCGAGCACATTGGTGATTTCGAGCGTCGGAAATGCGGCGTAGGATTTCAATTCTTTGGTATACTCGGTCATGGTGACGAGGGCGAGGTTCTGCACGGGACGCCGGCTAAAGCAGTCAAAAGAAGGATCGGTGAATGCCCGGGAAAGTTCCCGCATTGAATCTTCTCTGAAATTGAAAAAGAGTATGGCATCGCCATCCCGCACTATCGCGTCTTCTCCTCCGACCAAGGCTGGTTCAATGAATTCGTCAGTGATACCTCGGGCATACGACGATGCGAGGTAGTCGCTCACGGATGGCGCTATCACTCCTCGCCCCTGAGTGATGAGTTCATACGCGGCGCGGACACGGTCCCATTGTTCGTCCCGATCCATCGCGTAAAAACGGCCGATGAGCGAGGCAATTTTTGCCTGTGGCCATTCTTGGCGCATGCGCTCCTCAAGCATCTGGAGAAATTTAAGGGCCTCGATGTAGGGCGCGTCTTTTCCATCAGTAAAGATATGCAGATACACAGAAGCGATTTTCTCCCGCCGCGAAAATTCAAGCAGTCCGTAGAGATGGTCAATGTAGCTATGCACGGATCCTGATGAGACAAGTCCCGCGAGGTGCAATCGTCCGCCGGTTGTACGCACATGGTGTGCCGCGTCGAGGAACAGCGGATTTTGAAAAAATGAGCCGTCGTAAATCGCATTGACAATGCGCGGTAAGTGGTGATACATCATTCTTCCCGATCCGATGATGAGATGTCCGACTTCAGAATTTCCCGGTTCGCCCCACGGGAGACCCACGGCACTTCCTGACGCCTGAAGCGCGGTAAAAGGAAAGGACCGCGCGAGATCATCGAGCGTTGGCGTGGAGGCCTCGGCAATGGGATTTCCCTGTTTTTCAATGGAGAGGCCGAAGCCATCAAGAATGACGAGCGCTAACGGACGATATGACATTGATAAAAGTGTACCATAACCCTCATTGACAGCGCGAGGCGGTTCATGCTACGTTTGTTTACAGGTTGTAATCAATTCAATTGTAAACTAGGAAATAAGAAAAAATGTGAATCCGATACGCTCCTCGCCGAGAACGAAAATTATGCCTCATGAGATTATGGCCTCTTCTTTTTTGAAGAGTGTCTGTCAATTGTCTCTTAACGTTTCTCTTGCGCCGCAGATCCTGCGGTACAGCGGCATTGGCGCATACTAGCCTTCTCATAAAGGAATAGTTTTTTTACGGCACAATAAAGGCGTATCGTGTCCGCTTTCTTATTGTTCAAAATCTATTATGGATTTTTCATCATTTGTCGGCGTGGGGGTTATCGTACTTGGTATCGGACTTGTGCTCGGCTATTTTGCACGCCAGCTTGTTGCCCAACAGCGTACCCATTCTGTTGAATCAAAATTAAAAAAAATCATTGAAGATTCGCGCGCCGAAGCAAAAGAGACCCTTCTTGAAGCAAAAGAAAAGGCATCAAAAGTTCTTGAAGAAGCAAAACAGGAAGAAAAAGAGCGGTCCAAAGAACTTCGCCGCCTTGAAGAGCGTCTTCTTGAACGCGAAACCACTATTGATAAACGGGCGCAGGGTATGGAACGGCGCGAGCGGGAAGCTGAAGAGCGGATTGAGAAGATAAAAGTAGTGAAGTCGGAGGTGGAACAGGCGCGTGAACGCGCGTTGGCGGAGCTTGAACGAATTGCAGGTCTTTCAAAAGAAGCTGCGCTCGGCGAGGTGATTTCCCAAATTGAGACTCGTCACAATCAGGACTTGATGGCCCGCGTCAAAAAACTTGAGAATGAAGGCGCAGGAGAGCTCGAACGACGCGCCAAGAATGTACTTGCGACGGTGATCCAGCGTCTTGCCACCGCGACAACTTCGGAGGTGACAACGACGACCGTTACCATTCCTTCAGACGATTTGAAGGGAAAAATTATCGGTCGCGAGGGACGCAACATCAAAGCGCTTGAACGGGCCGCTGGCGTTGAGATTATTGTGGACGATACGCCGGGCTGCATTGTGATCTCCTCATTTGATCCGGTGCGCCGCCATGTCGCAAAGATCGCACTTGAGGATCTCGTTCGAGACGGAAGGATACAGCCGGCGCGCATTGAAGAGACCGTTGAGAAGGCGCGCGAAGCGATCGAAAAGCAGGTTAAGGAAGCCGGGGAAGAAACTGCGTATGCCGCAGGGATTTTTGATCTTGACCCGCGGCTGTTGACGCTTTTGGGCCGTCTGAAGTTTCGGACAAGCTATGGCCAGAATGTGCTTCAGCACTCGCTGGAGATGACTCATCTTGCCGGCATGCTTGCCGAGGAGCTTGGAGTTGATGTCGCGGTTGCGAAAAAAGGAGCCCTGCTTCATGACATTGGCAAAGCGGTTGACCATGAAGTTACGGGTACGCACGTTGAAATCGGCCGGCGAATTCTGCAGAAATTCGGCGTTGACGAACGCGTCATCAAAGCCATGCAGTCGCATCATGAAGAGTATCCGTATGAAACGGTTGAATCGGTGATTGTGCAGACCGTGGATGCAATCTCGGCGTCAAGGCCAGGCGCGCGGCGCGATACGCTGGAAAGTTACCTCAAGCGGCTTGGAGACCTTGAACGGATTGCGGCTTCGTTTGCAGGGGTAGAAAAGGCATATGCGATTTCAGCCGGACGGGAGATCAGAATTTTTGTGACGCCGGAGAAAATTAATGATCTTGAGGCATATAACCTCGCGCGTGAGATCGCGCAGCGCGTGGAATCGGAACTCAAATATCCGGGCGAAATTAAGGTGAATGTTATCCGCGAATTGCGCGCGATTGAATATGCCCGTTAGGTTGTAGTTCAGGAAGAGCCGATACGTCTCTTCACTCATTCTCGCTCATTCCAGCGATTTGGCTCCCTAGGTGTTCGGCCTTTTTGCCCCCAGCTGTACAGCTGGGGGACCATGCCAAAAAGGCCTCACAATCCGTTCAGAGACGTATCGGCTCTTCTCATTATTGATAGGTGCTCCGAATATACTCGGCGCTTGCAGAAGAACAATAATCGCGCAGTTCTTGTGTGGAGAAAAGGCCGCAAAAGGGAAGCGCGTATTTTCCGTCCCACGTGTTGTCAATGAGCGCGTAGATCGCGCCGCGGATGCACGCCTCGCGCTCAGGATCTTCTTTTCCAAGTTCGCATTTTTTTGCGACCCCAGCGCCCTGTCCGATGCGCACGTCATTGGAAAGGTCGCGGCCGATTGACTGGAAACACGTGAATCGGTAATCCCCTGCTTTCCGGCACTCCTCAAAAAGTCGTTCAGCGGACAGTCCCATTTCGGACATCCGCGTGGTCTGCATCATGTAGCAGTCCGACCGGTATTTTGGATCAAGCGTGGAGCATGGATAATGATAGTCAGCTGCACGAAGATCTCGTTTTTCCGGCGTTGCAGAAAACACGTTTTCCATAAACACGCCGCCATAGCAGGAACTGCGGGCCCAGCCGTCCGGCTGGACATCACACGATGCGAGCGTATCGCGAAGTTTATAGTCAAGAAAATACATGAGCGCGTGACCAAGACCATGGAGACATTGGAAGCGAAAACGCGTTGCTTCTTTCGGGTCGCATGCGGATGCGGCTTTTTGAGTAAGTTCTTGCCGGGTGAGATGCTGTGTTTTTTCAGCAGCCGCATCGCCGCGCAAAAACCTCTCCATGGCGCCGTGATAGCACCCCGAATGGCATGTTTGGTCACAGGCCGCAAATGAATCATGCACGGTTTTGAATCGCAGAAATGTCTCTCTGCCGATTGAGTGGATTACCGGATGGCATGAGATGCGCAGTCCCGGATCTGTATCGCCAAGTTCTTCAACTGCGCGGAGCGCCTGTGCTGTTGAATGGGATTCAAGATACGGACGAAAAATCGCATCAAAACATGGGTTGATTTGTGATGCTGGTTTGGCAAGGCATTGCTTTAACGCATCCGCATGAAGTTTGGGTACGGCGCTTTTTGACATTGCCGACGAAGTAATTCCCGATGAAAGAGATGAGGGCGGCACAGTTTTCGTCTCCTGCGGTGCGGACGGAACAAAAATTTCTTGCTGTTTGACAGGTGAAAGGGAATCCGTTTCGACAGAGCGTGCGGAAAAAGAAAAAAACTGCGTGATCGGAAGAAATACGGCTACAAGGGTTATCTCAAAAATCCTCCAGATAGACATTGTTGAGGTATCGAAGAGATATCGATAGATGAGGCGGTTACAAAACTCCCTCTCCTATTTTTACGGAGCCACCTCTTTGAATTTGGGGATTTGAAGAATCGTGATTGTAGTGTTGGTAGAAGCAGATTTTCCTCGTCCGGTACATTCCAGCGTATACGTCGTGGTTTTTGCTGGAGACACAATTGCTTTTTTGCATTCCGTGGAAAAAGGAGGGTTGCAATCTACAGGCACGCTTCCGATGTCGGGATTCGCGGGGTCGTCGTCACGAATCGTACACGCGGTTGCGTTGGTAGTGTCCCATGAGAGGGTTGAAGATTCTCCAAAACTGATGGTGGATTGTCCTGCAGTGAATCCACCGCCGCCGCCATCACCACCGCCTCCACCCCCAGGCGGGGGTTCGCATTTTCCAATACATACCGGAGCGTAGGTTACGGCAACCGAAGCATTGCATGATGTTGATTTTGAGGTTGGTCCTGAAGTTACGGTGGCTGATCCGGTTTTCGTGCCGTCAGTGTCATATACTACACTCACCGGATTGCCGGTCTTGCCAGCAAGCGGCGCATCGCCTCCCCATGTGTAGCGATAATCACCAATGCCTCCTGACACAATTGCGTCCCACCGCACGGAGTTTCCGACATACGCTGACGTCGGCGACGGCACACACGCAACTTCCAGCGGCGGCGCTTTTTGCCAGCCCATTTCCATAAACGCAACCCCTCCTTTTTCAAAGAAGTGACTTGTGAGACGATGCACTTCTCCGGAAAGAGCGAACCACTGACTGAATCGCGTTTGATCTCCATGCTCGCCCCAGTTATTGTGCTCTGGGGGCAGACCCTCGCCGATTACTTTACCGAGTGAATCAACATGCAAATCAGAACCATCGTCAGAACGGGTATAGAAACGGTAGACGCCCGGGGTGAAATTCACATTCCCAAACCAAATCACCGAGAAGTTATCAGTCCTGTCAAGGGGCCCACGAGTTGAACCCCAATCCTCAATAAATGCAGTGTGTGAACCCGTTACCGGATTCGGAGTACTTGCTTCCTGAATCGTTCCCGCGAAGAGTCCGCGATCAAAATCACTTCCGTCAAAGACACAGCCCACAAACGTATTTTGAGGATTCATTCCCTCATCACAACGAAATGCGTCCCAACCGAAATTAAGGAAGGCCGCACCCCCGTTCTCATAGAAATTGACCTGTACGAGGTAATCTCCGCCTTCGAGAAACTCAATCCTCTCCTCTCGCCGGCGACCGTGGTCGCCGCCGTTAGGAACAACCTCCCGCTGTGATGTTCCCTCTTTCCAGACATACATCCATGAGCCGTCGTCAGAATCGGTCCAGAATTTGTATCTGCCCCTCGGGAAGTTGAATTTGCCGCGCAGAGTTGTGGAGAATTGATCGGATACTCCTGCTATGCTGTCTTGGATGGTAATGGGCGGCCCTCCTGTGTCGTATTGATTGAAGAGTCGGTTCTCGTCAAAGGTGGTGCCGTGCCAGGCACAGCCGTGGAATTTGTCGCGGGGGAAACTGGCGTCGCAGAGTGTCAATCTATCCCACCCGGCTCTCAAAAACGCATTGCCGGTCGCCTCAGCGTAGTGCACCTGTACGAGATAATCACCCGCGCTGCCGCCTGTAAGATCAATAACCACTTCTCTGCGCTGGCCCCCGCGGAAATCACTGTTGTCCAGGAGCAAGCGATATCCTGATCCATCCGGTCTCCTGATATCAAGATTGGAGCCATCATCTGATTCAATCCAGAAACGGTAGCGTCCGTTGAAGTTCTCAAAGTGGCCGCGATAGACCACCGAGAAATTATCGCTCCTCCCGACGAGAGTATCCTGTATATTGATCGGCACCACTGATTCTGTTTTCGTGATGAAGCGATCTTGATTGAAATCCGTGCCGTCAAACACGCAGCCATCAAATTTGTTACGCGGGGAGCCGAGGTCGCATCTTGCCGGCCGGTCAAACCCAGCCCGCAGGTATTCTCCTCCCCCGTCTTCAAAGAAATTGATCTGAACTCTCCGCCAGCCCGCTGTTGGAAAGGTGTACCAAAATTCTTTATATTGCCTGGGGTGCCCGCCGCCATTATTGATGACTTGGCCGAGTCCCGGCTCATCGTGAATCCACATCCAGGACCCGTCATCGGATTCGGTGAAGAAACGGTAGCGCGCGCCGGCATCAAAATAGAAGCTCCCCCGCCATTCGGTTGTGAAAGTATCGGATTCGCCCAAAAGCCCACTGTGCTCAAGAACGCTCCGGTCGGGTAATCTTACATGATCAATGAAAGAGTTCTGCGCGCCTGGGAGAAACCCCCCATTGTTGGTATCAAGTACAATGTCGCGGTAGACGCACCCGTTATATCCTCCGGTGTCAAAATTATTGTTGCAGGCCGGTCCCGGTGTGGGTGTCGGGGTCGGAGTTGGAGTTGGTGTTGGAGTTGGTGTTGGCGTGGGTGTCGGAGTTGGAGTTGGTGTTGGAGTTGGAGTTGGTGTTGGAGTTGGTGTAGGTGTGGTACCCCCGCCGTCAACCCTATCCCACCAGAGACGGATAACTGCTCCTCCTCCTCTTTCGTACCAGCGCAGCATCATTGCCCGTTGGCCGGAGAGCGAGATGCGACCGGAATTATTTTGAGTCGCCCCATGATCAGTCCAATTCTCAACGATATTCCCGTGTCCCTCCAGTTCCAAAGTCACTCCATCATCTGAATTAGTGTGGAATTCATACTCTCCGGGTTCAAAATTGACTTTACCTCTCCATACCGCCGATACATTATCTGAACGCCCGGTATTATCCACCTGGTCGCCGCCCCAATTGCGCTCAAATCCGCCCCAATTGCCCACAGGCGAAGGAACGCCTGTATCATCAAATTGAGTCAAGACGGGGTCACTGCCGGTCGGTGCGCTGGTCCCGTCAAAGTAGCAGACGTGGAAAGTATTGTCTTTGTAGGACACGTCGCAGCCGCCGCCGGAGGGTGGTGGAGTTTCAGTGGTGGTGGTTGTTGGAGGGGGCGGAGGAATGAATACCGTGAATCCCAGTTCAGAACAATTATTCCACTCCCGACTCTCACTTACCTGATTCAATATGTCAGCGCATATCTCAAATTTTCCGCCTTCGCGGACATTGGCCACTTGCCATCGTTCCCTTTCAGAGAAAGATGGGAGGAGTGCGCTCGTATCACGACCAAGTAAAGTATCCCATCCGTTGTTTCCGTAATCAATCTTCAGCCGCGTCCTGGACGCTCCGGCTTGAGTTCCTCCGCGATTGCGTACCGTTCCGGAAAAGATCACGGTATCGCCTGCCTGCGGGCTTGAAGGCGAGATCTCAAGAGTTCGATTCGGTACTTCAAGATCGGGTGGGGTACCAATGGGCTCATCTGCCGGCTCCTCTGG
>CAYFJB010000002.1:41723-43818 GCA_964343395.1 uncultured Candidatus Saccharibacteria bacterium | reverse complement strand
AGCCCCGAGCGGAAAAAATTCCGCAAGGGGCTCAATGATCATTACTTCAAGATACCGCGGAACATCCAGCGAAACGCGGCAAAGATAATGCCCAGCCCTAGGAGTAGGCCGAGTATTCCCGGGCTTAAGAACGCATAGAGTCCGACAAGGACTGCGATGAGGATACCGATGGTGCGGGGTCTGCGCAGACATCCGCGGCATGCTTCCCAAAGTTCCGGGGCGACAAAACCGATGACTGATGCCCCCGCAATAAAAATCATTGTCCAGTTAAGGGGGGTAGTGTTATGGGTTACTGCAAAAGCGAGTACCGAGAGCGCTAGCCATGCAATCCAGAGAAGCCAGTTGCGATACCCAAGCCGGGCTGCCAGCGCGCCGCCAAAGGGAAGAAACAACACCGACGAAACTTCAATGCCCATCCGTCCTCTCCTTTTAACCTGTCAAGGAACGAAAAAATCATCCTCGCTCTGTGTCTTTATAATACTTTGTTTACTGCAAAAAGTCAAATTAAATCGGTATTTGTATTTTGGCGGTATGCGGCACATCTTGCAGGGCGCTTTTGTTCGCTTTATGATAGAAGGTGATGGCAAAAAAGCTCAAACGCTTTAAAAAGGAATTTTCGGAAGAAGCGGCGCGGCGCGAGGAAAGGAGGGAACGAATATGGCAGCCGCAGGTGCATCCGGAGATTAAAAAAACGATTTTCGCGATTGTATTTTTCGTGCTCGCGTTTCTTTTTTCTTTGAGTTTTATCGGCAAAGGCGGATGGGCGGGCGCGCTCCTTTTCAGACTGTTTGATTTTCTCCTCGGGAAAGGATATTTTTTCGCGCCGTTGACATCACTTCTGATCGCCTTTTCTTTGTTTTTCACTCGGGAGAAGCGTGTCATGGGGGCGACATTCCTCGGCGCATTCTTCTGGCTTGCGGCGAGCCTTGGGGCACTCCATATTCTTTTTGGTCCGGCGGCGGGTGGAGCGCTTGGCATGCTTCTCGGCTCGCCGCTTCTGCGCCTTTTTGATTTTTGGGTGAGTATTCTTCTGGTTTCCAGTCTCTTTATCATATCATTGCTTCTGCTTCTCAATATGCCGGTCTGGAGGCGTGCAGCAGATGAAGAGGCCTCTTCGGATGTTGAGGCGGCCGGAGGAACAGGTCTTCAAGAGGCGCCAGAGGTGGTAGAGGCCGCGGCGCAAGGAGTAAAATCAGTGATTGAAAAAATTGAGGAACGCGTCAAGATGGCGTTTGAGAGGTCATCATCAGGCCAACCCGTTGCGGTCGCGGCTTCAAGCGGTGGCGGGGCTGTCGTGGGGAACGAGCATCCTGAAATTGCGCTCCGCAAAGTCGCAAAAAAGTTTGATTATAAAAAACCGCCTCTTGAATTGCTTCAGGGAGACCACGGTACGCCATCAAGCGGCGACATCAAGGCCAATTCCAACATCATTAAGAGAACTCTTGAGAATTTCAATATTACGGTTGACATGGATGAAGTTGCGGTAGGCCCCACGCTCACGCAGTATACCCTGAAGCCGGCTGAAGGCGTGAAGCTCGCGCGCATTACCGCGCTCCACAATGATCTGTCGTTAGCGCTTGCCGCGCATCCGATCAGAATTGAAGCGCCGATTCCGGGAAAATCTCTTGTGGGTCTTGAGGTGCCTAATCGTTCCATTGCGCGCGTCGGACTAAGGGCGCTCCTGGAACATCCTGTTTTTCAGGAGGGGGTACAGCCGCTTCTTTTTGCGCTTGGCCGCGACGTGACCGGAGCGCCAGTGTTTGCCGATCTTGCAAAAATGCCCCATATGCTTATCAGCGGTGCGACCGGTTCTGGGAAATCAGTCACGATCCACAGCATCATTACCTCATTTGTCTATCGGAATCCTCCGGAAGTGCTTCGTTTCATTATTGTTGATCCAAAACGCGTGGAGTTGACACTC
The DNA here is from genome assembly GCA_964343395.1 of uncultured Candidatus Saccharibacteria bacterium. GTDB lineage: Bacteria > Patescibacteriota > Minisyncoccia > Sungbacterales > HO2-52-23 > CAYFJB01. Next base: position 41,897 of record CAYFJB010000002.1, on the reverse strand, counting down.
TATAACGATATTCCGCATCTTCTGACTCCGGTGATCACTGACGCGAAAACCACGGTACAGGCGCTGCGATGGGCAACAAAAGAAATGGACCGGCGTTATGATCTTCTGTCAGTGGCGCACGCGCGTGACATCGCGGGCTACAATATGAAAGCCGCGAAGGACCCGGAGAAAGAA
>CAYFJB010000002.1:34659-41713 GCA_964343395.1 uncultured Candidatus Saccharibacteria bacterium | reverse complement strand
ATCTGATTATCATGATTGATGAACTTGCGGATTTGATGGCAACGTTTCCGCGCGAGGTTGAATCGTCCATTATCCGTATTGCCCAGATGGCGCGCGCGGTGGGGATACATTTAGTAGTAGCGACTCAACGTCCTTCAGTTGAAGTCATCACCGGACTGATCAAGGCAAACATTACCTCCCGTCTCGCCTTGCAGGTTGCTTCAATGGTTGATTCGCGCACCATCCTTGACATGTCAGGCGCGGAAAAGCTTCTTGGTAACGGCGATATGCTGTTTCTTGCCGGGGATACTGCAAAGCCACGCAGGATTCAGGGGGCGTATGTGTCTGAGCAGGAAGTGAAGCGAGTTGTTGACTTTCTGCGTGAAGAGAGGGAGGCGCCCGAGTACCGCGAAGAAATTTTTGAAAATGCAGCCGGCGGGGAATCTGCTAACACGAGAGAAAATGCGGATGACGAGGAGCCGCTCTATGACGAAGCGCGGACAGTCATTATACAGGCGGGTAAGGCCTCTGCCTCATATCTTCAGCGGCGTCTCCGGGTGGGATACGCGCGCGCCGCGCGGTTGCTTGATTTGCTTGAAGAACGCGGGGTGATCGGGCCGTCTGATGGCGCAAAACCGCGCGAGGTGTTTATGAAAGAAACGGGTGATGGCAGCCGCGATGATCAATTTCTTGTGGGTGAATAATGGCTTCTTCACTTTCTCTTGGAGAAACGCTTCTGGCGCGGCGCGAAGAACTTAAACTCTCGATGGAACAGGTTGCGAGGGAAATGAAGATCGCCCCGCGCTATGTGGAAGCGCTTGAGGAAGGAGAATATGACGCGCTCCCCGCCAAAGTCTATGCGTTTGGATTCCTTCAGCAGATGCTGAAGGTTCTTATGTTTGAGGAAAACGCGCGTGATGCATTGTTCGCGGCGTTTGAAGAAGAATGGGAAGAGCACGGCGCGTTTGGAAGAATGGTGAGAAAAGAGGGGGTGTTGATGCAAAGATTACGACGCGTGACAGCGATGGAGGTTCTTTTCGGGAGTGTCGCGCTTGCAGCCGGACTTTTTTTGGCAATGCTTTTTGTGCGGCTTGAGACATTTGTGGGGACGCCGCGGCTCATTATTGAAACACCCGTTGATGGTATGAGTATAGGCGAGCCCCGTATCGCATTAAAGGGTACCACTGACCGCGAGGTCTATTTGACAGTGAATGGTTTTGAACTTACGCTGGACGAATCAGGTTCCTTTGAAGGACTGCTTGAATTGCTTCCGGGGCTCAACGAACTTGAATTTATCGCAAAAAACAGATTTGGGAAGACAACAAAGTTAACAAGATATGTCGTAGTTGAATAGAACGTATGAATCCCGTCAGAAGCCGCGATCGCTTCTTTTGGGATACAAAACAAATTAAAAATTGAATGTATAGACTATTAAAACATGCGGATCGTATCCTCATATGATCGTGATCTGCTTCTAACGGGATGAAAGAAGAAAAACTTGATAAAAATAAATTGCTTGATGCCGCCGTAAAGGAAATTCAGGAAAAGTACGGTGAGGGCTCTATCATGAAGCTTGGTGACGTGCCGACTGTTGCGATTGACGTGATCCCGACCGGATCTTTTTCTCTTGATGAGGCACTCGGAGTGGGCGGAGTGCCCCGTGGCCGCATCATTGAAATTTTCGGTCCGGAATCAAGCGGGAAGACGACACTTGCACTTCACATTGTACGCGAGGCGCAGCGCAAAGGAGGACTTGCCGCATTTGTGGATGCTGAACACGCGCTCGATCCCGAGTATGCTCGGAAAATCGGCGTCAAAGTGGATGATCTGTTAATCTCCCAGCCCGATACCGGTGAACAGGCGCTTGAAATTGTAGAGTCGCTGGTGCGTTCAAGCGCCATCGATGTGATAGTGGTTGATTCGGTGGCAGCACTCACTCCGCGTGCGGAGATTGAGGGCGAAATGGGGGAACAGCACATGGGGCTGCAGGCGCGCCTGATGTCGCATGCGCTCCGAAAACTCACTGCGATCACGGCAAAATCAAGGACCGTGATCATCTTTATCAATCAGATAAGAATGCAGATCGGGGTTTTCTATGGGAATCCCGAGACTACGCCGGGAGGAAAGGCACTTAAATTCTATTGTTCAGTGCGGATCGACATCCGCCGCGCGGCGCAGATTAAAAAAGGCGAAGAGATTGTGGGAAACCGCACGAGAGTAAAGGTGGTGAAAAATAAAGTTGCTCCTCCGTTCAAGGTTGCGGAATTTGATATTTTCTATGGCGAGGGAATTTCGCACGAAGCGGAAGTCATTACCGTCGGAATCAGCCGCGGGTTCATTAAAAAAGCAGGCGCTTCGTTAAGTTACGGAGAGGTAAAACTCGGGCAGGGTTTTGATAACGCAAAAATCTTTCTTAAAGAGAATCCAAAAGTGTGCGGCGAGATTTTTAAGAAGATGCGTGAGGCAACTAAAGACGCGTAGGATTTCTTCTTGTTATCGTATTGTATAGGGGATAAGTGCTAAATAACGGGCACGTTTGACTGCAGTTGAGAGACGGCGCTGGTGGCGCGCACAAAGCCCTGATTTTTTTCGGGGATATATTTTTGCCTGCGAAGACATGAAGCGGCGCAGAATTTCAGCATCTTTGTAGTCAATCACGTCGCGATTCGTCGTGCAGAAAAAGCATTGTTTTTTTTCCGTCTGTAATACCATGGTTCATTAAAAGGGAATATCTTTCACATCAATTTCTTCTCCTTCATCGGTAAGGTCAATAATAGGAGTGTGGTCTTCAGGAGGTTTTTGAGAAGCCGGCATGGAGTTATTCATGGGCGGACTGTTGGGAGGGACGCTGTTGCCGCCACTTCCTTGTCCTTGCCGGGGACCCAACTGTACTCGATCTGCGACGACTTCAGTGCGCCAATGCTTTGTTCCCTGTTGATCCTGCCATGAGCGCGTTTGCAGGCGGCCCTCAATAAAAACAAGACTTCCTTTTCTCAGATATTGGTTGATGATTTCAGCTTGGCGCCCCCATGCGACAATGTTATGGAATTCCGCCTGCTGCTGTTTCTGGCCCATGGAATCGGTAAAAAAACGGTTGGTGGCAACACTAAAAGAAGAGACCGTCTGTCCCGAAGGAATTTGGCGGAACTCGGGGTCGCGGGTGAGATTGCCCAAGATAAAAACTTTGTTTAAATTCATGCTATTTTATTTGCCTAAAATTTCTTCAAGTTTTTTATCAAGCGCTTCAAGGTCAAGCTTTTCTTCAGGCGGCGGCTCGCGAAGTACGTTTTGCGGCGTAGGGGTAGGAGAGGCGGGAGGGTGTGCGCTAAACTGTCTCAGTGGCCGCGGCGGCGTCTTGATTTCTTGTTCTTCAACCATACAATGACGGAGCAGACCCTCGTATGTTTTAAGTTTTTTCTCCAGTGACGCAAGAGATATGGGGTTCGCGCTGAAAGTTATCCATCCAAAGTATGCTGTTTTTTGCTTCCGGACTGGATAGGCCAGTTGTCTGCGACGCGGATTTTCGCTTCGATTAAGGACGCCGCCGGCATTTTCTATAAGTGTCGTAAATTTTCCTACATGTGTCAAAACATCCTCTTCGGAAATGGAGGAGTCAAGAATATACGCGAGCTCATAGCGTTTTTGAATTTGTTGCACCATAGAATGCATGGATTTTTTCAGGATAGCAAGAATGCCCAAAAAATGCAATATGTTCCAGTATCTAAGTGATCCATGATATCACCCGTAATACTCCAACTGTCCGTGGCAAACCGCAGAGGAATATTCATATCCGCAAAGCGGAAAACTCGGCAGTAAGCTGGCGGGTAGTTCAATTTTCAGTCAACAATCAATTCGATCGTGCTTATGGTTGACTGATCAGATTTTGAATTCAATCACGTCGCCGTCTTGCACAATATAATCTTTGCCTTCTGTGCGAAGCCAACCAAGATCTCGAGTTTTTTCCCACGAGCCGGCTTCCAGCAGTTTCTGCCAACTGATTATTTCGGCGCGGATGAATTTTTGTTCAAAATCAGAATGGATCGCGCGGCCGGCGCGCGGCGCCGAGGATCCGTCCGGAATGGTCCATGCCCTTGTCTCGTCTTCGCCCGTGGTAAAAAAAGTAATGAGGCCGAGTAGGTGATAACTAATGCGGATCAACTGGTCAATGCCGCGTTCTTTGATCCCGAGTTCCTGCATAAACTCGTGTTGTTCCTCTTCAGAAAGTTCTGAAAGCTCTGACTCAAGTTTTCCGGAGATAATGGCATGAGGCGTTGTATCTCCAATCTTTTTTTTGAGATTGCCGGCAGGATTCCAATGATTTTTGAACTGCTCTTCTGACACGTTGAAGATATACATAAAAGGTTTTTCAGTGAGAAGCTGGAGTCCGCTATGAAATTTTGACTTCCATAGCAGTGTCCCGCTTTCAAGTTTCTGCTGTGCTTCAATGAGCTGGTTGCGTTCTTCCGCAGCTCCCTTTTTCTGGGCCCTTACGTCGCGCTCGATTGCCGCGAGTCGTTTCTCAACGGTTTCGAGATCTTTGAGCATCAGTTCGTATTCCAGTATTTCAATGTCAGAAATGGGATCGGGCTTGCCGCCGAGATGAATAATATCGGGGTCTTCAAATACGCGAACCACTTCGGCAATGGCGTCAACCTCGCGGATGTGCATAAGAAATTTGTTGCCAAGACCTTCGCCTTCTGCCGCACCTTTCACGAGTCCGGCAATATCAACAAATTCCACTACCGCGGGAATGATTTTTTTGGAATGCGAAAGCGCGGCGAGCTTCCCGAGCCGTTCGTCAGGAACGGGAACGACGCCGATATTCGGTTCAATCGTGCAGAAAGGATAGTTTGATATGTCAACCTTTATGCGGGTGAGCGCGTTGAAAAGGGTGGATTTGCCGACATTCGGCAGTCCCACAATCCCGATCTTGAGCATGGAGTTACAATTTTAATTTTTTCAATCTTTAAATTTTGGAACCATCATAGTATTCTGGATTTATGCATCTGAATCCCACACTGTTTCGAGAATACGATATTCGCGGACGCATTGACAGTCCTGGCGAGCTCACTGCGGACGCGATCACGGCAATCGGCCGCGGATTTGCAGCGTTTCTCAAAAGACGGAACATTGAAGAGGTGATCGTGGGTCACGATGCGCGGCCGTCATCAAAATCAGTGGCAGATCTTACCGTGCGCGCATTGTTTGATTCCGGCATGCGGGTGATTGAAATTGGCGCAGTCCTCACCCCCATTTTCTATTTTTCCCAATACCATCTGAAAAAGAAAGGCGGGGTGATGATTACCGCATCTCACAATGAACAGGGATGGAGCGGGTTTAAACATGCGTACGATTATGCGACCACATTCCTTCCGCACGATGTGCAGGAACTCTATCAGATTATTGAAAAAGAAGAATTTATTTCTGGTGCGGGAAGTCGTCAGGTATACTTCGATATTATTGAAGCATACACAAACGATGTATTATCAAACATTCGTTGTGCGCGGCGCTTACGGATACTCGTTGATGCGGGTAATGGCACTGCTGGGCCGATAGTGCCGTTGATTCTTCGCCGCGCGGGATGCGAGGTGATTGAACAGTATACCGAAGTGAGCGAGACACGGCATCATCAGGCGAATCCGAGCAATGTCGGGATGCTCGCGGCGATGACAGAGGGTGTACGCGCCGGTCGCGTTGATCTCGGCCTTGGTTTTGATGAAGATGGGGATCGGCTTGGCGTAGTGGATGAAAAAGGAGTCATTGTATGGCCTGACCGGGTGCTTGCACTTCTCGCCCGCGGGGCGCTTGCAAAAAATCCCGGTGGAGCCGTGGTGTTTGATGTCAAATGCAGTGAAGCGCTCGTGGAAGACATAAAGAACCATGGCGGGAAGCCCGTGGTCTGGAAAACTGGCCATTCATATATTAAAGCAAAAGCAAAGGAAACGGGAGCGGTTCTTGCGGGAGAACGATCCGGGCATTTATTTTTCCCCAAAGAACATTACGGATTTGATGACGCGGTGTATGGCGCATTGAAACTGCTTAAATATGTGGGTGACGAATCACGGCCTCTGTCGTTACTCGTCGCGGACCTCCCGAAGTATAGCACTTCTCCGGTATGGCATGCGTCCTGTCCGGATACGCAAAAATACGAAATTGTTGATGCATTGACGCGGCAATTCAAAGAAGAATACGGGGCGGACAAAGTGATTGAAGTGAATGGGGCGCGCGTGTATTTTGATGAAGGATGGGGTTTGGTCCGCGCATCATCAAATATTCCGGCGCTTGTCCTTGTCTTTGAAGCGAAAACCGGTGAAGGCCTTAAACGCATTGAATCAATTTTTAGAAAAAAACTTGCGGTATTTCCGGAAATAGGAAAAGATTGGGTGAGTGGATAGGAAGATGTTTAGTTGGGGAGGCCGGCGCGGGCAGAACATCGTTCCCAGTGAACACTGTGTCCGTTTTGAATCATGCGTGAAGCAAGATCAATTTGATCGTAAGGATCTTCAATGATGAGGCGGGGCATATGGTACTTTTTGGCAAATTCATCGAACGTCCGCTTCTGAAATTGGAGGAGTCCCGTTGATTTTCCGCCATCGCCGACGGCCGCAGGATTCCATGATGATTCGCATGAGACGAGCGCTGCGAAACGTTCCGGATCGATTCCGGCGTTGGTCGCGGAGCTTATCGCGTAATCCTTCAACGAAAGAAACGGAGTTTTTGGGGCCCAAAGCGCAGGGATTGGATCCCTGTAAAATGAGTTCTCCTGCGGTGCGGTATTCGAAAGTCCAGCGATCTGGGCAATCCCCAGTGCCGCCGTGAGGATTGAGGTAAGAAAAATAGCGTTCATAAGGGTAAATTAAAACACTGGCAGATGTACCAGTGCTGGATATACCCTAGCGTATTTATGATATTCTGTCAAGCAACATGAGCATTCAATTTGTTATTCTTTTGGCGGTGTTTGCGGGTGGTTTTATCGGCCTTTTCTTATTCGTGCGGCGGCCGCAGCGGCCGCTGCCCGAGGTCAAGCGTGACCGCCTCTACCGCCGGGTGTTGCGCGTCGCCACCGAGCACGAGG
>CAYFJB010000002.1:22805-34649 GCA_964343395.1 uncultured Candidatus Saccharibacteria bacterium | reverse complement strand
GGAGAACAGGCAAATCTTTTTGTGATGCTGCAAAATCAGATCACTGCCCTCTCGCGCACGCTCGACGAGCGGCTCTCCGAATCAACGCGGCTGCTCCACAATCAGTTCGGCGCGAGCACGCGGATTGTGCAGGAGGTGACCGAACGGCTCGTGAAGCTTGATGAGACGAATAAGCAGGTGGTGAATTTTGCTGAGGAACTCCGGTCATTGCAGGACATTCTTAAAAACCCAAAACAGCGCGGGATTTTGGGCGAGTATTATCTGGAAACGGTTTTGAAAAACGTGCTCCCGCCCGGTAGCTATCAGATGCAGTATAAATTTGCGCGGGACGAAAAAGGGCAGGAACTCATTGCGGATGCGGTTATCTTTGTAAAAGAAAAAATTATCCCCATTGATGCGAAATTTTCGCTTGAAAATTATAACCGCATTGTTGCAGAGCGCGATCCGGTTGAGCGGGAGCGATTGGAGCGGCTGTTCCGCCAAGATTTAAAAAATCGGATTGACGAGACGTCAAAATATGTCAAGCCGGAAGAGGGCACCATGGATTTTGCGTTTATGTTTATTCCTGCGGAAGCCATCTATTATGATCTCTTGGTGAATCAGGTCGGGACAGTCAAGGTGAATACGCAGGACTTAATCCAGTATGCATTTAAAGACCGGCATGTTATCATTGTTTCTCCCACATCATTCCTTGCGTATCTCCAGACGGTATTGCAGGGATTGCGCGCGCTTCAGATTGAGGAGTCGGCAAAAGAGATACGAAAACGCGTAGAGGAACTCGGACGGCATTTGAAAAGTTATGAGGAGTATATGCGAAAAATGGGCTCGCATCTCGGGACAACGGTGCATGCGTATAACAGCGCCTATAAAGAGCTTGGGAAAATTGATAAAGATGTGGTGCGGATGACCGGGGAGCGCGCAGGGATTGAACCGGCCGTTATTGAAGCGCCCGCAGAAGAAATCTGAAGTTGCATACGGGAAAGTTATGTGCTACTCAATATGAGTATGTTCGCAGTCATCAAAACCGGAGGGAAACAGTATCTGGTGAACCCCGGGACAAAATTGAAAATTGAGAAATTAGACGCCCGCGAGGGCGATTCGTTTGCGTTTAACGAAGTGTTGCTTACGGTAGACAAAGATGAGGTAAAAATCGGAACGCCGCTGATTGAGGGCACGTATGCTGAAGCGCGGGTTATGCGGCAGGGAAGAGCAAAAAAGGTGATTGTCTTTAGATATCATCCAAAGACCCGTTATAGAAAAAAGAAAGGACATCGGCAGGAATTTACCGAGGTGGAGATTCAAAAAATAGTAAATTAAAATCACCCTTTGCAGAAATTGCATTGGGTGATACTTTTTGCCTCGGCGGAAGGGAAAAATCTATAGATTAAGTGGGGATCTTTTAGAAGAAGATTGGTGATCCCCGGTCCCTTCCGCCGAAGGGGGGCGGCGCAGCGTCGGCGACAAGCGCGGTAGCGGCTTATATACCCGCTAAAGTTGATCGCGCCCATATCCGTCGACGCCGCGCGGCGATGAAAAGACCTAATACTATCCCCAGTATAGCAAACCCACAGAATCTGTCAAGTGCCTGTATAAATAGATAAAAAACGACCCCGAGAATCGGAGTCGCTGCCTTCAAAAAGAACTCAATTTATTTTACGAGTCGGCAGGGATATCATGGTATGAGCCGTTGCCCGTTGCCTCGGGCAAAGCGATTTTCTGCAGTCCTTCTTCCAGTTCCCTTGTGATTTCTTCTTCATACCGGGAATGTCGCAAAAAATCATCCCCCGTGCGCCAGCGCATACGGCCCAACATCTTCTGCCATTTGATGCGGTCATGCTGTGTCGTTGCGACAAGTTTTTTAAGGTCTCCCTTTGGTGTGAATCCGGTTTCTGCGCAGACCTCGGAAAGTGTGTCGTAAGCCGTTTTATTCGCCGCCGCAAGCTTCGCTTCAACTTTCACGGTTTCAGTATCGGTCTTTCTTACCTCAAATTCTGCCTGCGCTTGGTCCAGCACTGGTTCCAGCATCTGAATTTGTTGAATGCGTTCCGCCGCAGTATCCTCAAAAAGCTTTGCGCGTTTGTCCGCGTTCACTTTTGAGGCAGCGGCAACTCTCGCTCCTGCCTTATCTCCTTTGCGAAGAAGTTCTATTTTGTATGCTTCGCAATCGGCGGCAATTGCGTTTTGTTCCGTCGTCCATGTTTGATACTGTTCAACATCCGCTTCAAGGGAGCCGATCTGCTCACCAAGAAGCGCTATTCTTTGCGCGTCGTGCTGAATCATGCGGTCAGCTTCTTCAACCTGATCCAACATTCCCATAAGGCGTTTTGCATAGTCGCCGCATCCACTAAGGAGCGCTCGCGATGTGACAAACCCCCGTTTATAATCGGTCCAGAGGAAAAGGCCTCCGGCGCCGAGAGCCGCAAGTTCCGCCATGGTGAGCAAAAAACTGAAGATAAACATTGTTGTCCCTTTCTTTTCGCTAGCGCGGCGATGGCGCTGCGTATTTTCGATCCCTTGCGAGTCGTGCCTGAAGTGTCAGTACCACGCGGCGATACTCTTGTGCGTACGACTCGCTGACTACGGCGACGTGTTCTGCGGCGACTCCATGCGCCTCAAGCGCCTCGGCGATAATGTGACGCTGTTCTTCCGCGCTCGGCTGTTCTTCGGCTTCAGAACCATGCGCGTGGCCGTGTTCATCCACTGGCACACCATTGATTTCAAGGATCTTGCAGAAAAAAGAAGTGTAGAAGCCGTATCGCTCGCGCCGCGCGGCCTCAATGCTTATTTTGACGAGCGTTGGACCCGCGCGGAGGAAGAGCTCCTTTGATACACGCTCGGTTGCTTCTTCCCTGAAAAGTGCAGTAAGTTCTTCAAGAAGTATTTTTGGGTCATAGCTCTGCCTTTTTTGTTCAAAGCGGGTTTTTTTGAACATTACGAGCCTCCTCGTGAAAGTCGCTTTTGAAGCCATGTGAGATTATGCTCTCTCTGGTTTTGATCTGCAAAATCATTTTGGGCATAGGGCGTGTGTCTATCACGTCGCATGGCGATAGCGGTTGCCATAGACACGCCTCCGTGATAGATGCATGAACCGATTCCCGCGAGTACCAAGATCGGGATGCCGCCCGGGATGAACATGCAGAATCCGGTGGCGATCCATGATTTTTTCATGAGGAGCGGTTGATACCATCGTAAGCCGCTCGGTTTACGAATCATAAAGAACCACTCAACGAAATACGCTGCACAGGACAAACATTGGACAATGAGAAGCCACGCGAGGAAAATCCATAATAAGGGGGTAAGAGAATCCGGCGGATTGGTAGCAAATTCAGGAACCGCTGCTTCCGGCGTTTCGAAGATCCGTTGAAGTGCAGCGAGAGCATTTGATTCTTTGAGGAATCTCTTCCAGTGGGCATTATACGCGAGTTGAAGAAACATCTCGGGCCAGCGTTCGGGGTCTTGTATAAACCTGAGTGCGCGTTCATGGGGACTTAGGGCTACGAATTCATTTTGTCGCGCCACGATTTCTCCAAAAGAAAGTTTGTTCTTGACCATGTTCTTTTTGAGGAAGAGCGCGGTTTCCGCCGCATGAGTTGTCGTGGTATTCATGAGTTTGGAGAAGGTTTTTTCATCAGCATCGGGTTTTGCCGCAACGGAAAACAGAATTTCTTTCCACTGTCTGTAATCTTGTTGTATATTTTGATCTCTTAGAATGATCAAGATCGTTCCTGCCAAGATTATACAAGCAGCCAGTGCTATGGCTCCGGGCACAAAAAATACCTCATCGTTGGTTATGGATCGTGACATTGAGGCGTCACTCCTTTCTTTTGAAAATTACCGTTCAAGACGGCTGCGCAGGTAGTCCAGATCCGATGATGGAGCGGACTTTTTGGCAGTAGGTTGAGCACGCCGCGCTTCGCGCCGGCGCGCGATTGTAGCGCCCAAATCCATGGTGCATATACTTCCAAATAAAGCGCCTGCCATCAGCGGTAGGGCGCCGGGCAGAAGTATGAGCATGGTGATATAGGTTCCGGGAATGCCCCAATGGAAGTGGAACCACCGGTTATAGTTGAGAGACCAACGAGGGTAATTACTCTTGTGTACGACATAGCCAACAAGATATGCGCCGAAAGTACAGAACTGTATCAGCATGAGCGGGATCCAGATGAGCCACCATTGATTGATCGGCGGATCGGCCGTGAGGTAACGAGGGATCTCGGAAGATTGGTTGTTGAGTAGAGGTGCAATGACTGCGCCATCGTGCGGTTGTTTTGAGAACGTTTGCCAGTACGCTGTTTTTGCAAAGGAAAAAAGTTGGAAATCAGGCGGCTGTGCAATAAACTCTTTGAGTTTGGTAATGATATTTTCGTAATTGCTCGTTCCCGCAAAATATTTCACAGTACTTTGAATTGATTCTATGTCGCGGCTTATGTCTTCAAACGTACGGCCCTCCGCATGTTTTTTCTTGAGCACAAGCGCGTGATCGCGGCCGATTTTTTCGGGGTCCTTGTCATACTGCATATGAGTCGGATTCTGCGCGCTCTGTGGTGCAAGCGTCGCGAAAAATGCTCTTTGGTAACGAATTTGATCCGTATCAGAATCGTGTAAGATGAGTGTCAGGCCAGTGATGATGATTGTTGCTATGGTACTGAGCACTGTCCCCGGGTATGCTGATTTCCAGAAACGCGTCATTGGAATTTTTTGGTGTTCATTCATGCGGTATTCTCCTTCTGGTGATGTAATCCCGCCCTTTCTTTTCGGAAGAAAGGGCGGAAGAAGCGGACGTTGCCTATTTGAAGATCATGATAAATCCCATGACTTTTTGCAGCAGCCGGTTCACTTTGACCGGGTCGCAGGCCCTCATGATTTCTTCCATCATCTTTTTGACCTCATCATAAGTTCCTTTAGGAAACTCAATGGGGGCGTTCAGGCCGGTAGCCGCATCAGCAACGGTAATTTTAAGTGAGCTCTGCGACGGCCCTACGCCGTCAAAAAATTCCACCGAGAGCGTCTTCACCGATTCCATCATTGCAAGTTCATCACCTTCATACATGGTCATCCGAAGTTCATACTTTTTCATGAGATACTCCTTGTGTCCATTCGGCTGATTGGGTTGTCAAATAACGCTTTTATAAAGTAACAAAACTGCACGTGTTTTGTCAAGAGTCCTTTATGATGCAATAGCTTGTGACCACCTTAGGCGTCATAAGCTATGTTTAAGGAAGGTAATATATAAAAATTGACGTGCCTGCGGTCGCGACTGGTCGAAACGGTTGAAGCCAGTCATAAGAATCTTCCTGTTTGCTGATAAATCCTGCGCCGGGCGTCTCAAAAGCGCCTTGGCGTACGGTCGCCGAGATCGCAAACCATCCGTGCGCCGGACCGCGCGCGGACCACCACGGTTCAAATTTTTCTCCGAGGTAGTAACGTGGATTTCCGCCGCCGAAGTAATCAAGCGCGATTTTTTCAATTGCCCGCGTTTCCATAACATGCGCGAGCCGCTTCAAATCCTGCCCCCAATCGTAGTTTGAGTCAACGGCAACACGAAAACCGCTTGTGAGTCCGCCGCCAAGAATATTATAGAATGAAAGAAAATGAGGAAACGTCCACAATGTGCTGCCGATAAATGATGCGATCAGACCACCGGCGATGAGGATGCGCCGAAATCCGCGCATCCACTGAGTTACACCGCGCGCGACGAGCAGATATATAAAGGGGAAAGTTGGCATAACATGGCGTATGCCGATGTTAAGAGGAGACGCGATGGAAACAACCCAGTACAGCGCGATAAATGCAAGCGCCGAAAACTCAATAAAATGATTCCGCACCAGATTTCTTATATGTTGTAAGCTAAGCTTACCACATAACCAAGAATATGAAGTGAGTGAAAGGGCAACAAGGGCGAGAAGCGTCAGAAGGTGAAGTGCCAGCGGTTCTTTGAGAAGGTATAAGAGCGGAAAATACATTCTTGAGCCCTCGGCCGACACGTTACCAAGGAAAAAAGAGGTATTGCCGCTTGCACCTCGTTGTTGCGCCATGAGCACGCCAAAAACATAGTGGCCAAGCGGCCGCGTAAAACGATTTTGAACAAGTAAGAGGTTTGCTTTGACCAAGGCGGGTACTGGGTGATTTGAGAGCGTTGCGGCAGTATCGCGAAGCTGGCGTTCCTGCGGGTAGTTCCAGACCACAAGCGTATAGGCGAGCCACACAACGGCAAGACCAATGAGCCCAATCACGTACGATTTTCCGATAAGCAAGAGTCCTTTATGGAGGCGTTCGCGTTGAGATTGATTAGGATAGGTCAATATCCATATGATAATCAGTAGAATAAAGAGGGGTATTAAGAGTACGAGGGAAAATTTAAGAAGCTGGACTGCGCCGAAAATCACGCCCGCGTATACCGCATTTTGCCACGATGGTTTTTCAAGGAATTTGAGGAATGTGATGATGCCGATAAAAAATCCGAATGCCGCCGCAAGATCAGTCGTGACATAGCGTCCGTGGGCAAGAATGGTTGGCGAGAATGCAAAAAAGGTGAGTGCAAGGAGTGCTGCGGCAGCGCCAAAACGCGTAGTGGTCCAACGAAAAAAGAGCCACCCGAAAGTAAGGGCGAGGAGCATCACCGGAACGCGCGCCCAGAATATAATGCGATCCGCGTTGTTGCCGGATTCGTATAAAAAGATGCGGCCCTGATCCCACTGGCCATTAATCTCATCGCGCCATGAGGGGATATCAGTCGGGAAATGGGGATGGCTCGCAAACCATGCCGAGGCAGCGGCAATGGCCTTAAGAAGCGGAGGGTGCTCGGGGTTTAATCGCGCGTCCAGTTGCGTGATATATCCGAAACCCGATGGTATATGGGCAAGTTCATCAAATGTCGCGGTGTCATTCCAGACCGAAGCGACCATGAGGATCGCCATAACGAAAAGAATACTTATAGCGAGTGCAGTTGTGCTCTTCATAGGAATTCGGATCTATATCGCCATGGGTCATCACTAGTAGTTTTGTAAAACGATGAAGTCGCCCGGAACTTTTATCTGGAACTCCGGGAATTTTTTTTGGATCCTTTGTGCAAGATGCCGCGGCGCATCATTCAGAAGCGCCACGAGTATTGTGGTGTTGCGCGGCAATGGTGTGCGGTTAAGAAACTCTTCCACGGTGAGATATTCAAAATTTTTAGCGCGCCGGTGGTCATCAATAAAAGTGTCGGTCACAAACATGACGGTCTGCGCCGGAGCGCCAATCTCGCGCAGTCGAGGCCAGGGGACATCCGTGACAACAATTTTTTGCGTGGTCTCAGGTAGCCCTTTAAGAAATTGTCCGAGGTGGAACACGTCGGTAGAGAGCGCAAAATAGGTCTCGGGGTGCCCGGCCCAGCGGAAAAAATAGGTTCTATAGGTTGCGAGCGGAATAAAAAGAAGTGCAGCGGCCAAGAGTATGAGAAATTCTTTTTGGATACGGCGGAGCTGTCGTTCATTGCCTGGCTGTTGTGCTTTTTTGCGTTCAAGCCAAAGAAGAACCAATGCGGCGAAATGGTATACGCCCAGTGCCGCAAGAATCATTACTGGCGGAATCATGCCGATTGAACGGAGCGCATGAGGAAGACCTTCGCTCGTCAAAATGACAGGGAGAGACATAGCTATGAGCCATGCGACCAAAGTCCACTTTTTTATGAAGTCCGACTTCCGTAATCTCCATAGAGCGGTAATACCGGCGAGGAAAAATAGTGCGACTATCGGATTAAGTTGCGGCGCGCACGCATAATTATGTCTCCAGTTGCAGTCGCCCCGCCAAAAAAACATTTGCACGGTGAGCGCCGAGGATTTTAGAAATTCTTTGAGCGGGGAAACGGCGGCAAAAATGGAGATTTGCTGGGTGCGGCCGATGAAATCCTGCGGATGCTGTAGAAAATAATATCCAAGCGGCAAGGCCGTGAGCAGGGCGATAAAAATGAAAAGCATTATGAGGCACGGCGCGCACGATTGTCCGGTTTTCTTCTTGGTGAGAAACCCGACAAGGGGCACGAGCATCACGAATGGCATAAACCTAAAGGCAATGTAGGTGTAGAATCCAAGACCCGTGATAATGCCTCCGATAATGAGGTGGATCGCTGTTTCTTTACGCAAGCCCTTTAAGAGAAAGAAGAGCGCGAACGTTGCGCATAGGGGCACGAGAATTGCCCTGAAGCCGAGGCGGGAGAAATTGATGTGCCAATACGAGGTTGCCGTGAAAAATGCAGCGAGTAGGGCAACTGTTTCTGCGCGTGAATTTCTCACTAGCTCTTTGGCGACAAGATACATTCCGAGAATGGTGAGTGTCCCTGCTAGTGCGCTGACAAGCCGAAGAGCCCATGCCTCATTTGCAAGGAGACGAAGCGCAAATGCCTGCAGCATAATGAATAATCCCTCCCGTCCGTTATTTTCAGGATAGAATACCTTGAATCTGCCGGTTTCCCACGCTTCAAGGGCATTATTGCCATTCATCGCTTCATCAGAAAAAAGACCGAGCGGGATTTCGGTGATTTGATAAAACCGCAAAAAACCGCCGAGGAGCAGTATTCCTGCAAGCGCGATGAGAACCGTGCCCTTTTTCATACCTCCATTATAGACGGAGCACGCGCGTATGCCCAGTCCATAAATGCAACACCGCCGCGCAAAGAAGTGGTGCGCGGCTTTTTTATCCACGCATCACAAAACCCCGGGCTTGCCCGTGGTGCTGGTCTGTGCACAAATGGTCTTTATGGATATTATGGGTGTGGTATAATTTTGGTATGCGAGTACTTTCCCGATTGTTTTCAGGAAATGGGGCACGCAGTGGACTTCATATGGCAATTGAGGTTGTGCCTGAAGGAGTCCGCGGATTGATCTTCGAATCTCTACCGATGGGTGCGGTGCGCGTCATCAAAAAAATGGTATTTGAAACGGCGGATGGATCAGATATTTCTCTTATGCCATTGGAAAATCCGCAGATACGTCGCATCGCGGTGGTGCTGCATGAAATCATTTTTCAGGCAGTCCGACGGGTAGGTGTGATTCCTTATATTGCAATTGGAATAGGAGGATTTCGTGATGTGACAACTTTTTCTTTTTTATCCGTGAAGGTGCCTCATGGGGAAAAAAGTATTCCTGCCGCTAAGATAGAAGAGTACTTTACACATGCGGTTGAGGATGCATATGGCGTCAAGAGTTCTTGGCAGGCGTTTCCAGCCGGAATTTTAGCGAACGGTTATCCGGTTGATATGAATATTCTTGCTTCGCGTGATGGGAGGACGGTGAAGGAATTGACATTTCCCAGTGTCGTGATGAAATTTCCGCCGGAACTTGCCGAGTGTTTTCAAGGAGTCATTTCAAGATGGAGCGGACTTGCATTTGAATGCGTGCCTCTTGAGGTTCCCATTCACTATACGCTTACGCGCGCGCTTGCACTCAACGAGACGCTGTGTGTATTCCTTGATCGCGCGTACACGCTGTTGATTCTCGTACAGGAAGGACGGCTTTCCTTTTTTGTTTCTTTTGCATATGGGAGCGATGAGATGGCGCGTTCTATTGGACGCGCAAAAGGCATCTCGTTTCAAGACGCGCGCCGGCGTATGATAGAATACACCCAAAAGGTTGAAATGACGCCGCAGGAACATGCAGGCATGGCAGAAGCTCTTCTTGAAGCGGTGGAGACATGGAAGAAACGGTTTCTTGATGCACTTGAGTGGTTCTACCGTTATGGACCGATACCAGAAGATATCATAGTTTCCGGGGACGGTGCGCGTATCTACGAAGTTCGCGCGGTCCTAGAGAGGACCGACTGGATACACAATTATTCAAGTGTGCAGCAGCCGCGGATACGAATAGTCGGAAGCCAGACGTTATTTGAAGGTAACTCTCTTTCAGGCGCACTCCATGGACCGGAAGATTTTGCGCTCGCATCGCTTGCTGCCTATTCGCTTCAGCATCAGAAAGTTTTTGAAAATCGTCTTGGTATGGAAACCCTTACTTTATTTCTATGACCGAATTCTCACGGAATTCAGATGGCATCAGAAGGCGCGCGGCAACACCGCGTTTCCTTAGGCGGCGCAAGGATGAAGAATTTAAAGAACCAGATGTTTTTGTGCAGCAAGAATCTGTGCACTCGGCACAATCGTATGATGTTGAATCTCGTAAGCAGGTTGAACTTCATGGTCCCGGATCGTATGAGATTGCATCTGGAAAATGGATGTCCAAAATCCATGTAACGCCCGTGCGATGGGGAATTGCTGCGGCAGGAGGTATAGTAATGCTCATCGTGATACTTTTATCCACGGTTTTTGTGCGGGTGACGATTGCGGTGAAACCGAGGGTTGAGGAATTTATGCTTTCAAATATTGAAGTTCTTCTTGAAACTAAACCCCACGAGCGTCGTGCGGAAGAACGGGGCATTGCGGCCGAAGTGTTGACCTTCTCCCGCACAGTGTCACGAGAGTTTGAGGCGACTGGCCGCGGATCTGGCGTGGGAAAAAGCCGAGGCATGGTGAAGCTTTATAATAATTTTAGCACGGCGCCCCAAACGATTGTGGCGCGCACGCGCCTTGCGACGGATTCCGGAGCGGTGTATCGCCTTGCATCGGCCGTCGCGATTCCTGGTGCAAAAGCGGTAAAGGGTATTCTTATTCCTCAATTTGTTGAAGCTGAAGCAGTTGCGGAAATAGGAGGAGAAAAAGGGAATCTCGCGGGCGAAATTAAAATGAAAATTCCGGGATTTCAAGGGACTCCGCGGAATGAGAAGATTTACGCGGTCGCACCCTTCGGATTCAGCGGCGGATGGAGCGGGGAGGCGCGTGTGGTCTCCAAAGATGATCGCGTGCGCTCGGAGGAAACGGTTACCAAGGAAGTATTTGATGCGCTTCGGCGGGAAATGGCAAATAAACTGCCGCCGGATTTTATGTTTGCGGAAGGACTCCGTGAGATTAAAATTATAAAAGTAAAGACACCGGGAGAAAATACGCGGCATGATCGGTTTGTAGCGGAAGCTGCGGCAGAGGGGAGAATGATGATTTTTCGCAGGCGGGATCTTATCGCATTGCTTGAGAATCTGCTTATCCCGTCTCATGCTGCAACAGTTGTGGAAGATTCATTTGCGCCCGCATTTCGTATCGTGTCCCTTGATTTTTCAAAAGGAACGGCGCGGCTTGGTTTTGATGGCAATGTGAAGGCGCAAAACGTGGTGTCCAAAAATGACCTCATTGAGCTCGCCAAAGGTAAAAAGGAAGCCGCGCTTATCGAGGCGCTTCGCGCACGAGCTGAGGTTTCAACTTTTCAGCTTCAATTTTTCCCGCCATGGCGATCTAAAGTCCCTTACGGCGAGGATAAAATTAAGATTGTGGTGCAATGAGGCGCCTTGACGCATCAGGCATTATTTTGTTATGCTTTCGATAGTGCATGAATAAGGAACGATCATATCAGGAAGGGGTGGTAGAGGAGAATCTTCCCAATGCATTTTTCAGGGTAGTTCTTGATGATGGGAAGAAAATTCTTGCCCATCTTTCCGGGAAGATGAGACTGCATTATATTAAAGTTCTTCCCGGAGATCGGGTGCGGGTCGAGATGACTCCTTACGACCAGACAAAAGGCAGGATTGTGCATCGGCTCAAATGATCTTTTTATAAGAACCCAACGCGTTGTATTCCTATATCTTATAACATGAAGGTTCGCGCATCAGTCAAAACTTTCTGCACTCAATGTAAGCGTATCCGACGGGGAGGTCGGCTCTTTGTTATTTGCAAAGCAGATCCGAAGCATAAACAAAGGCAGGGATAAAGAGAAATAAAATAAATAATAATTTTTTCACCCTGGATATTCTTTTGTTTATAATCAAGTC
>CAYFJB010000002.1:5266-22795 GCA_964343395.1 uncultured Candidatus Saccharibacteria bacterium | reverse complement strand
TCACTGTTCCGGACAACAAAAAGATTGAATATGCACTCCCGTATATTTACGGAATTGGCCTGCCTGCGGCAAGAAAAATTGTTCGTCAGACACGCATTAATCCGTCCACAAGGGCAAAAGATTTAACTGCGGAGGAAATAAATCGTATTCGTGAAGTTATTGAACGTGATTACCGCATTGAAGGTGAACTCAAACGCGAAATCATGGGGAATATCAAACGGTTAAAAGAGCTCCAGGCCTATCGGGGGATTCGCCATATACGCGGACTTCCCGCACGCGGTCAGCGTACGAAGACGAATTCGCGTACGCGCCGGGGAAATGTGCGCCGGACCATGGGATCTGGCCGTAAACCGGCGACAAGCCCGACGTAAGTACGGACCCAAGTTAAAATCCAGAATCTTGAATTGTTGATTCAATGGGAAAAAAAAGGATTATCAGAAAAACGGGGGAAGAAGGAATCGTCTCGTCCGAATCAGGACGAACTGTTGGTGCGCCGCATGAGGCGACGGCTCCACGTGGGAAAGTATCGCATGGCATTGCGCATATTCAGGCAACCTATAACAATACGATTATCACGGTGACTGATGAGAATGGCAATGCGCTTGGTTGGTCTTCCGCAGGGGCTCTGGGGTTTTCAGGAACAAAAAAAGCGACTCCCTATGCCGCGGCCCGCGTTTCCGAAACCGTTGCGGAGAAAGTCAGAAAGTTTGGGCTTCAGGATATAACCGTGCGCGTGTCAGGGGTAGGGTCAGGACGCGACTCTGCAATCAGGGCGCTTGGCAATCATGGCCTTAATGTCATCGGAGTAAAAGATGTAACTCCTAGTCCGCACAATGGCCCGCGTCGTCCAAAAGTGCGGAGAGTATAGAGAGATAAAATTTTGAATCCTGAAGTATGAAAATTCTTGAAAAAACAGAACGGCGTCTCGGCGAAAAACTTTTTCTTAAAGGAGACCGTTGTATTGGACCAAAATGCGCTATGGTGCGCCGCGCCTATCCTCCGGGAGCGCATGGGAAGAAACGCAGCCGGCGGCGCGACTCATCGGAGTTCGGCTCTCTCCTTAGAGAAAAACAAAAAGTCCGCTTTACCTATGGTCTTGACGACCGTGATGTAAAACGGTATGCTCAAAAAGCAGCGGCGGCCCGTGGAGTTTTTTCGGTCACCTTTATGCGTCTGCTTGAAAGCCGTCTTGACAATGTGGTATTTCGTCTTGGATTTGTCTCATCCAGGCACCTGGCGCGCCAGCTCGTGAGTCACGGGCATGTGACCGTACATTCACGCACTGTCACGATTCCTTCCTATCAGGTACGCAAAGGAGACATGGTCGCGATAAAAGAGCGTATGCTTGGTACTCCTCTTTTTTCTGAACTGGGCACAAGGCTTAAAAAGCATACGCCGCCCGCATGGCTTACGCTTGATAGAGAACGGCGCATAGGAATGGTAACAACGGAAGTTATGCCGGAAGGGAACGAGATGTTAATGGATACGATGAAAATCAAAGAATTTTATTTCCGATAATTACTTGTTAATCAGGTGTTACGTTGATGACCAAGATTTTTTATGATTCCTCTTCCTTCGAAGCCAAAAATTATTTTTGAAGAAGGCACCAAAGCAATTATTGAAATTGAGGGATTATATCCCGGCTACGGACATACTATCGGCAACAGTCTGCGCCGTGTGCTTTTATCCTCACTCAATGGAGCGGTAATCACTTCAATAAAAATAGCCGGCGTCGGGCATGAATTTTCAATGATTGAAGGCGTGATTGAAGATATAGTGGAGCTTACACTGAATTTGAAGCAGCTGCGGTTTCGTCTCCATAGTGAGACGCCGGTTGCAATCACTCTTTCCATAAAAGGGGAGAAGGCAGTGACGGGCAGCGATTTTGATTTGCCGTCGCAGGTTGAACTGGTGAATAAGGATGCATACCTTGCAACGCTCACCTCAAAGAAGGCAGAATTAAAAATTGATGCGCTCGTTGAGTCCGGACTCGGCTATGTGCCGGTGGAAGAAGCTCGTCGAAAGGAAAAAGTGGAAATTGGCATGATCGCGCTCGATGCGGCATTTTCTCCGGTGCGCCATGTCAATTATGAAGTGGAGAATATGCGTGTAGAGAATCGGACGGATTACAATCGCCTTCGGCTGCATGTGGAAACAGACGGTTCGTTAACGCCGCGGGAAGCATTTGTGCATGCCGTGGAGATATTGGTTGCGCAGTGGAACGCACTTACCCAGGGATTTGCCCATGTATTCCCTTTGGTGGGTTCGCAGGAGAAGATACTTGAGGAACGCGAGACGATTGTGCGGGATACAGTATCTGAGAACATCATGAAGACGAAACTTGATGAGCTTAAGATTTCAAGCCGTACCCTGAACGCTCTTCGTGAAGCAGGCGTCAAGACCATAGCGGGGATGGCGCGCAAGCGTGAATCAACGCTTCGCGAAATTGAGGGGATAGGCGATAAAGGAATACAAGAAATCAAAAAAGCATTGGGAAATTTTGGGATTACAATAAAACAATGAGGCATTTAAAAAAAGGAAGAAAATTCGGGCGAGAACGGAATCAGCGCCGGGCACTTCTCAAGGGGCTCGCCCTCTCTTTTTTTATGAAGGGAAAAATTGAAACAACCACGGCCAAGGCGCGAGAGCTTCGTCCATACGTGGAGCGGTGCATTACACGCGCGCGGGACAACACCATCGTGGGGCGCCGGCATCTTGGACGATTTTTTCCTGACGCGGCAGTGAAAAAAGTGATGGATCATGCAAAGATGGTTATCGCAGCAGATCGCCACGGCGGATATACGAGAATTACGAAGTCAAGAATTCGTGTACGTGACGGCGCCACGATGGCGATTTTGGAACTGGTCACATAGTTATCGGGGAGTTATGAGGTACGAAATTGATGCGACTAACAAAATTTTAGGCCGCCTTGCTTCAGAGGTTGCGGTGAAGTTGCGCGGGAAAGATACGGCGCAGTTTGACCCTGCGCGTTTCTTGCCGCAACAGGTCGTGGTGTATAACACGGATTCTATAAAAATCACGGGGAAAAAGATGGTGCAGAAGCTTTATCGAAGGCATTCCGGATATCCCGGAGGCTTCAAAGAAGAGACGCTCGGCAGGGTGATGGCACGGGATTCACGTCGTGTCATACAGCGAGCAGTGAAGGGGATGCTTCCTAAAAATAAATTGCGTGATCGCTTCATGCAAAACCTTACCCTGTATCAGGGGGGACCCGTTCAAAAGTAATATGGCAGCCAAAAAACCTGCGCACGCCTTATCGATTGAAAAACCGACGCGCGGACGCGCCAAGAAAAAAGCTGTCCCTGAAAAAGAAAAGCAAGAAGAACCAGTTCAAGAAGAACTGGTGATTGATACTGTCAAAAATGATATTTCTGAAATATATGAAGATGACAGAGAGCCTGCTGAATCTGAAACTGAAGAAAGAGCCAAAAAACCAGATCGTTATTTTGAAGCAGTCGGGCGGAGAAAAACGGCGATTGCGCGAGTGCGTATCTTTACTCGCTCCGGCGATTTTTTAGTAAACGATAAGCCGTATACCTCGTATTTTTTAACCAAAGAATTGCAGAAAATCGCTGAAGATGCGCTTCAGAAGATGAAAGTTTTCGGCCGTTTCCGCATATCGGCGAAGATCAGCGGAGGCGGTATCCATGGGCAGGCAGAGGCAGTTCGCCATGGCCTTGCGCGCTGCCTTATGAAATTCAATCCGGATTTTCGAAAACGACTGAAGCGTGCAGGGTTTCTTCGTCGCGATCCGCGCATGAAAGAGCGCAAAAAATTCGGGCTCAAGAAAGCGCGCAAAGCCCCTCAGTGGCACAAGAGATAAGTGAGCACCAAGGGGTGAATTGACGTGTCACTATGATCCCGCTACCATACGGGAAACGGTCGAAGAGTAATGCGTCTTTGATTTCTTAAAAAATTTCTATTCTTATGGAAGAAAATCGTCGAAGCATGACGCCCATGGTGGTGACCATGATTCTTTCTCTTGGCATTGGATTTCTTCTTGGCTGGTATATCACGGGCCGCGACTCTGATTCCGGCGCGGCAGAAGAAGAGACGATCGGCAAGCAATTAATGAGCATTGAGGAAGAAGAAAGCGGTTTATTGTTCCCGCAGGAAGAAAAATCTTCACCCGAAGGCGGGAAGAATGAACTTGTAGTGAATGATCAGCCAGCGGGTAGTATGGTTGTGATTGCGCGAGCGGTTCTTGAACAGTATGCATGGATCGCGATTCACGAAGATAAAAGTGGCGTGCCGGGCAACATCTTGGGGGCGCGGCTTTTCTCCGCGGGGACCACATCTGATACTGTTGAACTTCTGAGGGCGATGGTTCCGGGAAAAGTCTACTACGCGATGGCCCACCGTGATGATGGCGACAAGAGTTTTGATATCAAGAAAGATACGCCGATGAAAAATGATGCAGGACAAATCATCATGGTAAAATTCAGCACCACCGCAAGTGCCCAGACGCAGTAATAAGTAACGAATGATGTTGTTATACAAAGAGCGCTTGAAAAGCGCTTTTTGTATATATACAATCAGTATTATGCCGGAGAAAACGCCAACCATGCAATTGTTCGAGTCCATTCATATTGAAAACGCCTATAAAAAGGCGGAGAAAAAACTTGAGGATGTGATCATTAATCCGCATGAGTATTCTCGTGAGTTTGTCACGCTCTATGGACGTGCGGAGGTTGAAGATAACATGAGGCATGCGGAGAAGCTCAAAAAAGAGTTTAGCCGCATCATTGGAGCTGCGGAGAAAATGGGAAGAATACTTGAGGCGATTATCTATGAAGAGATTGAATCGGCAGGCTGGCTGGGATTGGAGGTTTTTACGGTAAAAACAGCGGACTATGATGATTTTGAGAATCATATTGATATGGTGGCCGAATTTCGTCCCGAAGAAGGGCAGGCGTCGCATCTGGCGTTTGCGATTGATGTGACGATGAGTACGCTTGCAATCGGCAGAAAACTTAATGCAATACTAGAGAACATCGAACGGGGGAAACTGGGGACGGTAAAATTTTTTGTCTATAATCACACGCTTGAAAATCAAAAACCTGGCATGCTTGAAAAAATCCCGCATGTTGTCATTGGTGTTGATG
Source organism: uncultured Candidatus Saccharibacteria bacterium (assembly GCA_964343395.1). Classification (GTDB taxonomy): domain Bacteria; phylum Patescibacteriota; class Minisyncoccia; order Sungbacterales; family HO2-52-23; genus CAYFJB01. The sequence goes on along the minus strand of CAYFJB010000002.1, from coordinate 17,669 downwards.
CAAAGATACTCGGAGTGCTTTCTGCACTCTGGATGGAAAATAAAAAAAGCGCACTCGGCAAGCATAGAGTCCAGTATATGATACTGGAAGAAATCCGCATGCAGCTTGTCGCGTTTGAACGCTATGCGCGTTCAGGAAAGGTCAATCGGCCTGATGTTGCAAAAATATTTTCGGACGCCCGGACAAAAGTTGAAGCGATTATTCAAAAAAAAGAGGTAACGGAAAAGAAGCATTATGTATCTGAAGAATTTATGGACGATCGGACATTTGCTGCGCTCAAAGAATATTGTGACGGGATTGGGAGATGAAACAACTGACTGACCGTGGCGTTCGCAGATTTCGCCGTACGATCCGGACGTATTTTCGTGATCACGGCCGCGATTTTCCATGGCGGCGCACGCGCGATCCCTATCGGATTCTTGTGTCGGAGGTGATGCTTCAGCAGACGCAAACCGACCGTGTGCTTAAAAAATATCTTGAAAAAGATGGGTTAATTAAACGGGTTTCCCAACGCAGATCTATACAGTGAACGTTGACGATTCTTTATATTTCGTAGTAGCATACACGCATGTCCCAACTCGAAAAAGTTTTTTCTTGGATCATCAAAATCGGGCTATGGATGATTCCGCTCTTGCCGATCTATGTGTCCTACACCATGCTTTTCCCCTTTATTACGGGAAAGAACTTTGCGTTTCGGATTATTATTGAAATTATTTTTGCGTTGTGGGTTGGACTTGCGATTGCGCGCCGCGAATACCGGCCGAAATTCACGCCGCTCGTCAAAGCCGTATCCATTTTTGTAGGAATCGTTTTTTTTGCGGATCTTATCAGTCCCAATCCGTATCGCGCCTTCTTTTCCAATTATGAACGAATGGAGGGATTCATGATGCTCTCGCACCTGTATCTCTATTTTTTGATGCTCACGAGCGTGTTTAAGACGCGGCGTGACTGGCTCATATTCCTTCACGTCTCGTTTGCGGCGAGCGTCGTTGTGTCATACTTCGGACTTCTCCAGAAATTGGGTTATCGCGTGGCACTGCAAGGAGGATTCAGGGTTGATTCAACGATTGGCAATCCGACGTATCTTGCCGCCTATCTTCTTTTCCATTTATGGTTGCTTGTTATCATGATCCAACAGTTCTGGAAAAAATGGTGGTTTGCGTCACTCTATGCGATGCTTCTTGTTTTTGAACTCATGATTCTTTATTTTACGGCAACACGCGGAGTTGTTGTGGCGCTGGTAGCAGTGGCGCCGCTATGCGCTGGCGCCGCAATGTTCTTTTGGGATCGGGGAAGTGAGAATACCCGCGGAATGCAGTGGGGCATTGGAAGAAAATTTGCCGCAGGAGCACTTACAGTTATTGTGGTGATTCCATTCATCTTTTGGCTTGCACGCAAAACTGATTTTGTGCAGTCAAGTCAAGCGCTTCGCCGGCTCACGAACTACTCACTAAGCGAGGGCACGATTCAGGATCGTTTCAAAATTTGGGGCATGTCTTTGCGGGGAGGCCTTGAACGGCCGATTTTCGGCTGGGGGCAGGAAAATTATTATCTTGTCTTTCAAAAATATTTTCATCCGAAGCTCTACGGCGCGGAACCGTGGTTTGACCGTTCACATAATGTCTTTCTTGACTGGTTTATCCATGCCGGAATTCCGGGACTTATAAGTTATTGTGCGATATTTGCGATTTTTTTCTGGCAGATGATCCGGCGTATGAGGCGTACGGGAACATTATTTTTTGAGGGATTAATGCTCCTCGGCCTTCTTGCAACATATTTTCTGCAGAACCTTTTCGTGTTTGATAATCTGAATACATATCTTCTCTTTTTCGCTGTACTCGCGTATGGAAGTCATCTTATAACGTATCATGGTGCGCCATCGAATCACGACGCACCAGCGGGAACACAATCTTGGTCTGCTGCCGTACGGGGGTATGCGATTAGTGCGTCCCTCGTCGTCATCGTTGCGGTCGGAGGATATTGGCTCCATATTAAACCAATCGGAGAATCAAAATCCCTTATCAAAACACTCAAGCTTTACCAGCTTCGAAGACCGCTTGAAGAACTAAAGGTCTCATTTGAGCATACATTTTCCCACCGAAGTTTTGGAGATACTGAAGTGCGGGAACAACTTGCTAATGTTGCGCGGCAAGTAGTGAACGATGGTCAGCGTACACCGGAAGAACGCGTGCGATTTTTTGAATTTGCGATTCCCGAGGTTCGGAAAGAAATTGAACGTTCCGCACGAGACGTCAAGCATCTTCTTCTTCTCGGCTCTTTGTATAATCAGGCGTTGACGCTTGATACAAAATACGCGGCCGATGCAGAAAAAATGCTACTTGAAGCAGTACGCGTGAGCCCCCGGAAACAAATTGTCTATTTTGAGTTGGCGCAACATTATCTTACGGTCGGCAATACCGAGCGGGGGGTTGAGGCGCTTGAGAAAGCATGGCGGCTTGAACCGCATTTCAAGATGGCGGGAGTGGCGCTCTGGACTGTTGCGGCATTTGCAAAAAAACCGGAACTTGTCGAAGACGTACAAAAATACATCTCCTTGAATGATCTTGATGAGGCTGACGTTGCGAAGATTGCGACTGCGTACCAACGGATACAGGACTATGCGTCTTCCATCAAATATTTTGAACGGCTCGTATACATAAACCCGAAAAATCCTCAATACCATGCTGTTTATGCGGCACACCTTGCGCATTTCGGAAAAGTGAAGGAGGCGCGGGCAGAGGCTGCTGAAGCCGCGCGTCTTGATCCCGCATTTAAGCAAGAAGGGCTACAGTTTTTGAAGATGCTCGAAGAAAATAATTAAAAAGGTATGCGTATTGTTTTTGCCGGCGGGGGAACCGGCGGACATTTCTATCCAATTTTAGCGCTTATTCGTGAGCTTAAACGCATTGCGGAAGCTGAACGAATTGTTGATCTGCAGCTCTTTTTTATGAGTCCGTCGAATCCTGATGAAGATATTCTTCGTGAGGAAGGGGTTGTTCTCGTACGTGTCGCGAGCGGCAAGTGGCGGCGTTATTGGTCGCTGATTAATTTCTTTGATGTGTTTCGTCTTGTCGGGGGCATCGGACAGGCGCTTTGGAATATGTATCTCATTATGCCGGATGTAGTGTTTTCCAAGGGTGGATATGGCGCGCTCCCTGCGGTCATTGCCGCGATCATTTTCCGGATTCCCCTTGTGATTCATGAGTCGGATGCCGTACCGGGAAGGGTGAATATGCTTGCTGCGCGTTTTGCCAGCCGCATTGGTACTGCTTTTAAAAACGCGGCATCGTCCTTTCCTGCACAAAAAACTGCATTGATAGGCGTTCCCCTGAGGCGTTGGATATTTGGAGGCGATCGCAGGGAGGCGCGGGAACGGCTTGATATTTTTTCACCGCTTCCGGTTGTAGGATTCATTGGGGGATCACAAGGGGCAGAGAAACTTAACGAAGCGCTCATCGGTGTCCTGAAAGAACTTACTGACGAATTTGAAGTGGTCCATCAGACCGGCATCAATCATTACGAGGAGGTAAGTCAAGAGACGCATGTCATTATGGAATTCGGCAATAAAGAACGTTACCATCCCTTCGGATTTTTTGATGAACAGGCAATGCGGGATTTTTACATGGCGTGCGATCTTATAATATCCCGGGCCGGCTCCTCATCAATTTACGAGATTGCCGCATGGCGCAAGCCCTCGATCGTTGTACCCCTCAAGAATGCGGCACAAGACCATCAGCGCAAAAATGCGTATGAATATGCGGCGTCAGGAGCGGCACGCATCATTGAGGAATCAAATCTGACGCCGCATATTCTTCTGGGGGAAATCAAAAAACTATTTCAGGATCAAGCGGGAATGGAGAGAATGGCGCGAGCCGCAGAGCATTTTGCCCGCGTTGATGCGGCAGAAGTTATTGCGCGGGAAATTTTGAAACTAGGCATGCATTGATGACTCCTCGTGTCCGTATTGCGCCAAGCCCCACAGGGCCGCTTCATGTAGGTACTGCGCGTACCGCGCTTTTTAATTATTTATTTGCAAAGAAATACGGCGGAAAGTTTATCGTCCGAATTGAGGATACGGATCTGGAACGGTCTCAACCAAAATATGAACAAGATATTCTTGAACATTTGGCATGGCTCGGGATTGAGTGGGACGAAGGACCTGCGTACGTGGCTTCCGGCCTTCAGGTTTCGGCTTCCGGCTCGTCCGAATTCGGACCGTATCGACAGAGTGAGCGCCTGGAGACTTATAAAAAATACAGTGAAAAGCTCCTGGACGATGGTAAAGCGTTTTACTGTTTTCACTCTCTGCATGAACTTGAAGAGGAAAAGCAAAAACTCGTGGAGGCAAAAAGGCCTCAGCTTCATTTGTGCGAATATCGAACCATGGATTCTCGAGACGCAGAGATGCTCAAGGAGGCGAAGGGTGACTATATTATACGATTCAAAACACCAGCTGGAAGAAAGATTATATTTAAAGATTTAATCCGCGGCGACATGTCATTTGAATCCGATCTTTTGGGTGATTTTTCAATTGCCAAAAGGACGCATACCCCGCTCTATAATTTTGCGGTAGTGATTGATGACTATACGATGGCCATATCACACGTTATCCGTGGAGAAGATCATATTTCAAACACCCCGAAACAGATGTTGCTTATCGAGGCGCTCGGATTTCCCGTGCCCCAGTACGCGCACCTGCCGTTGATTCTAGGGTCGGACCGCTCAAAGCTTTCTAAACGCCATGGTGCGACGTCGGTTGCAGAATACCGTGCCAAAGGGTATGTTCCTGAAGCACTGTTTAATTTTATGGCTCTTCTTGGATGGAATCCGGGTGGTGCGGAGGAAATTTTTTTAAAAAAGGATTTGATTCAAAAGTTTTCAATTGAAAAAGTCCAGAAATCCGGGGCGGTATTTGACGTGAACAAACTTGATTGGATGAACGGAGAATATATTAGGAAGAAACCAGTCCCTGAACTTACGAATCTGTGTCTGCCGTATTTGGAGCGATTTTTCGGAGATGACATCTCCACAAAAAACCGTGCATATATAGAAAAAATTATTGCACTTGAACAGCCAAGACTCAAAAAACTTTTAGAGATAGGGGAGCGGACGGACTATTTTTTCAGATCCCCGGAATATGAAAAAAAATTATTACAGTGGAAAGATATGAGTGATGAAGAAATTATGCAATCATTGGAGCGCGCTGAAAAAATAATATTCAATTCCCAATTTCCTACTTTCAAAAAAGAGGCGCTTGAAAAAGCTTTTTTTGAAAAACTGGGAGAAGGGGATCGCGGGAAACTTCTCTGGCCGCTTCGGGTTGCTCTCACCGGTAAAAAAGCATCGCCGGGACCGTTTGAAATTATGGAAATTTTGGACAAAGAAGAATCCCTCGCGCGCATCAATTCCGCAAAGAAGAAACTTGATATATAATCGAGTTCTTCACGACTGCGGCCCTTAAAGTAAATCAAATCTGCTGGTATGATGAAAAGATGAGATATACTCTTTTGTGCTGTGTAGTGTGGGGAGCGGTCTTTTGCGTTCTGCCGTTGTTATACGCAGATGCCGTGGTCATAGAGAATCTCAAATATGATATTGAACAAAAAAATGAAGAAATAAAGCGGCTTGAAGAAGAGGCGCGGCAGTATCGCGATGATGTAGTCTCGTCACAAGAAAAGGGTAGAACTTTGAAGAATGAACTTAACAGGATTAGTCGTACGATCGCCCGGTTGAGAAAGGATATCACCCTTACGGAAAAACGCATTAAGAAGGCGGCACTTGAGTTTGAGGACCTTGCGCTTGAAATCACAGAAAAGGAGCGATCAATGATGGCACTCCAGCATGGACTTGCCTCTGCCCTAATGATATTTTTTGAGTATGATCGCGATCCTCCACTTGAACTTTTTGTTGGATACCGGACATTTTCTGATTTTTTCCGCCACGTTGAATATCTGACACTCCTCAAGGAACGCGCGCTTGGGTCATTGGATCGTCTTCGCACAGTGCGCAATGAACTTGGCATCAAGAAAGCCGAGGCCGAGAGCAAAAAAGAAGAACTGGGAGAGTTTGAGACCTCACTGCGCGATCAAAACAAAATTCAGGAAGAGATGAGGAGTGAAAGGAGTGATCTTCTGCGCGTCACTAAGAATCAGGAAGCGCTGTATCAGGAGCTCTTGCGTGTTACGGAACAAAAACAAGAAGCAATTTTGCAGGAAATGGAAGAGTTGGAAGAAGAATTACGGAAACTGGTTGATCCGTCTTCGCTGCCCCTGCCGCGCAAGGGAATTTTGGTCTGGCCTGCGGACGGAAAATTAAGCCAGGGGTATGGCGAGACGTCATTTACGAAGTCACGCAGGGGTCGGCATTTTTATAAATTCCATAATGGCATTGATATCTCTGCACCTCTGGGCACGCCGGTGCGCGCTGCCGATGAAGGTACGGTGCGCGCCACAGGAAATACGGATCAGTATTGTCCCCGCGGAGCATACGGAAAATATGTTGTGATTGACCACAAAAACAATCTTACGACAATGTATGCGCACTTGTCGCTTGTTCGTGTGAGTCATGGACAAAAAATAGAACAAGGAGAGCTTGTTGGTTATATCGGAAATTCCGGACTCTCTACTGGTTCGCATCTCCACTTCACGCTGTACGACGGACGGACGGTTGAAATACGTCTGGGAGTCATTGGTACGTGTGGTCTGCTTCCTTTCGGTGGATCGTTAAATCCCCTTATCTACTTATGATGAACGTATGAACGGAACTCTCGCCATTATTATCGCGCAGGCGTGTTTTGCGACGGGAGCGCTGTTGCTCAAAAAACTTGCGCAAGTAACTAATCCCTTTCTCGCAAATGCTCTTGTCGCGTTACTCGGCGCTATCGCCATGGTGCCTTTATTGTTGTACTTTTCAAAAGATATCAAACTATCATCGCATCAATTTTTGTTGGCGCTTGCCGTGAGCGTCGCCTCACTTATTATAGGAGGAGTGCTTAATACGTATGGATTATCAAAAGTTCCGCTCTCGCAGGCAGCACTTCTTGTATTCCTTTATCCGTTTTTTGCAACACTCCTCGCGATCTTTTTTCTTGGGGAAGCGCTAAGCATAAAATTAGCAGTCGGCGGAGCGCTGATGGCGGTGGGGTATTTGGTGCTGACATTATGGTGATGTGCGATTAGTCAACATAAAGAACGATCGTTCTTACTGTTAACTAAATGTTTTTTCCACCATGAAATTTTCGATGGATATCTCGCAATCGTTTTGAAGTGACGTGTGTATACACTTGGGTGGTCGCAATACTGCGATGTCCGAGAAATTCCTGTACGGTGCGCAGGTCAACCCCTTGCGTCAAGAGATCGGTTGCAAAACTATGGCGCAAAGTGTGGGGAGTTGCAAGAATGGCAACTCCTGCCTTTTTCACGCACTGCTCTACAATGTGCTCAACCGCACGCGTGGTGAGACGAAGGGGAGCGTGTGAAGGACCGGCCGTACGGATAAAAAGAGCCTTGTCGTTATCAGTGCGCCGCGCGAGGTACTCTCTAATGGCACTCGTGGCGCGCTCCGAGAAATATACGGTGCGGGGATAGGCGCCCTTGCCGATAATACTCAGCTCATGCTCTTTTTTATTCAACGTGTATCCAAATTCGCCGCGGTCGAGCGCGACAAGTTCTGCAACCCGCAATCCCGTACTAAATAAGGTTTCAAGGATTGCCTGATCGCGCGCGCCGATGAGATTGTGAGTGTCGCACGCGGTGAGTAACTTTTTTATTTGCTGAATGTCAAGAAATTTCACACTACGCAGAGTTCGTTCCTTAGGCAGCTTTACTTTTTCTGTCGGTAGGGAAGTGATATTTTTTTCATGAAAATAGGCAAGAAGGCAGCGAAGCGCAATAAGATAGCGCGTCTGGGTTGATGCGGAGAGCCCCGTGTCAGCTTTATAGGTCAGATTGGGAAGACGCGACAGCCAAATTCGATAATCCCAAATATGCTTTTCAGTAAGCTCGTGCGGAAGAAGATGGGATTGACGCTGTCCCGCAAGCCACATAAAAAACTTCTGAAGGAATCGCGCATAATTTCTCGCCGTAGTCGGCGCGAGTCCTTTTTCAACTTCGCAGTATGTCAAAAAATCATTGAGATAAAAGGGGATGGATTTTATCATAAGAGTAACATCGCTTTACTATCATTATACGAAGTATAGCATATATAAAAAGAAGGGGTTATCCACAGTCCCCTTCAAAGCGGCTCCTAGAAAAAAACTTCCTCCTTGATGTCTTTTGCGGCAAATCCTTCCGTGAGAAGTTCGCCAAGCGACGGATGCGTCTCCGTATTTTTTTTATTTCCCAAATCCTTCACCATCCCGTCGTTCCCACATAAATACACTGCGGTTTTTCCGTCGGGTATAATCCCCCAGTGTTTGAACTCATCCAAAAGAATGTTATTGACTCTGCCCGTCAGGCCGATCCAACCACGGTTTCTGTCCTCGTGCGGCCTTGATACGGTAGGACGATAGATCAGCAAGCCCTCTTTCTGATAACGCATTAATTCCTGATTATACCCAAATTCATTTTGATAACTCGCGCCGTGGAATATATACCATCGTCGTTCCCAGTCCCTTTGATAATATCCTGCCCGGCGCGCGCGAATCATACTCATCATCGGCGCGATGCCGGTCACCGTGAACGCTCCGGCAATGACGTCATACTTCAAAGAAAGCATGAACGCGCCTTTTGCCTTAGGGCGCAGCGTGACCAAATCTCCCTGATGCAGCTGCCAAAGAAGAGGTGTTAAAACCGAACCATTATGGAATTCTTTTGGAATAAGTTCAATAAAAAGTTCAAGGTAGCGTTCACGAGGCGCTGATACAATGGAATACGGACGTTCAATCCCCTCAAGTCCGATGGTGCAATACTGGCCGGGAATAAACGTGAAGGGGATTGACGGTTCAAGAAAGAATATCTTGAGATCGGATGGTAGGTCGTCATTGCCGCCGCCGAGTATGTCAACAACTTTTGCGAAAGCAAGGTTTGACGATTTAGCCGGTGCCATTTTTAAGTCCTCCCCTCCCCTATCCCCTTTTGAAATTGAAAAAGATCATTATTAGTATACAGATAATTAACCAAATGGTCAAATTAAAACCGATGAAAAAATCATCGGTTGTTTCATTATGCAAAATCCTCTGACCACGCAAGTTCGGGATTGGAGAGGAGCGGGGAGACGAATTCACACATTTCAAGCAATGGCTTGATAGATTCAATGAGTTCCCTGCGCTGGGCATCATTGCTGTCTTTCAGATTATATTTCTTATAGAGCTTCAAACTTTTGCTTGTGGCATCAGGGGCGCCGAATGCGCGTAGTGCCCTTGGAAGCCAGAGATCAAACGCGCGGCGCAGCATATGCATTCCCCGCGCCGTCTCGCAAAGTTTTTGTACCCAAAACTCCCCGTGTTCTCGATGCCCGACTTCTTCTGCTTCAAGTTTCTCGATGTCGTAGGTCCAGTGGCCAAAGCAGCCGCTTTTGAATCGCTGAAGCTGAATATCGGCGCCTCCATCCTGCACCACATTAAATGCTATGACATCTGACCAACAGGCGAAGTCCTCGGGATGCTGAAATACTTCAAGAATCGGTTTTTGTTCTTTTGCGGAGCGCGCGAGCTGGCCAAAGAAATCAACACCGAGAACCATAAGAGATCCCTGTGCCAGAATATGCGCATGGCCCTGTTCTTCTCTTCCCAAACGCCTCATATAATTTGCTTCATCGGCATTCGGCGCGAGACGCACGCACTCAAAATACTGCGCACCGCCCCACCATTCATCATTGGCCTGATCAAGGATTGTTCTCTGGAGCAATTGCCGAAGCTCATTCGGCATTATTGCACCATCCCCCGCCCAGAGTTGGTGCCCTTTTTGAATTTTAACCAGTGCTTGTTGCTGACGTTCATCCTCTTCGCGTTCTTCATGGAATAAAGAACAGATCATTGCTTACTCCTTTCCAGAGCTAAAAGGTTTTCGCGTGTAATTGGGCTCCGCATATTCCACAGACGGATGCTCGCGATACGCAGCAAGCGCCTCAAGGGTGTCAACGTCCTTCCCCAACATCAGGATATACCACCGATCCATGATACCTCCGTGCGGTATTAATTTGGTGATTGTTGTTACTTGAAACTGCATGCTCAATCGATCAAGCGTGATGTCACCTGTCATCATAACGCCGCATGCCTGAGAGAGTTTCAACTCTACTCCCTCTTTAAATTTGACAATGAGTTGCTGTGGCACAAAATCATTTTGATCCGACGTAGCCCCAGCAAATCCAATTCCCTGTAGTACCAACATCGCTACCACTAACATAGACACTTGAAATTTTCCCAGATGCATGGTGGGCCCCCATCGTATTGTGCATTGCCATTGCTGATGTCAACGAGCTACTATACCTTTATATCATGAGAATCTCCTATTCTGCAATAGAGACGTATCTTCAGTGTCCGCAGAAATATAAGTTTCAGGAAATTGACCGGATTCGCGTGCCCAAATCGCGCGAAGCCATGGTGGGCACGCTTATTCACGATACGCTGAAATTCATGTTTACGCGCGATCCCCTTTTTCCCACTCTTGATGAAGTGGTCGCCTACTTTAGAAGTCATTGGCCGCGACGAGAAGCGTTTGATGTCGAGTTGCGGCATAATTCACTCGCGCGGCCGTGGACGGACGAAGATGAAACAATCTATTTTGAGGACGGCGTACGGATGATTAAAAGATTTTATGAAAAAAATGCGCCGTGGAATTATTCGGTTCTTGGTCTTGAATCACATTTTGAAATTCTGCTTGCTGATCCGCGAAGCGGCCAGACCCATATTCTTGCGGGAAAAATTGACCGTATTGATAAACGCGCCGACGGCACCTATGAAATTATTGATTATAAAACCGCAAAACGCCTGCCTTCGCAGGACGAGGTGAATAAAAATCTTCAATTGGCCTTGTATTCGCTCGGCGTCCAAAAACGCTGGCCCCATATCAGGCCGGAAGACATTGCGCTGAGTCTTTACTTTCTGAAACACGGAGAAAAATTGAGTACGGCCGCGAGTGAGACGGCAACTGAAGAAGTAAAAATGAGAATTCTGAAAACGGTTGCGGAAATTCAGGAACGTGTCCATGCGGGCAAATCGTTCGAACCTATGCCGGGGCCCTTATGCAATTGGTGCGGCTACAAACCAATGTGCCCGGCGTGGAAACATCTGTATAAAGATCAAAAACCGACCAGTCCAGACCGAACTGAAATAAAAGAAACCGTAAAGGAGTATTTTGAAATCAAACACGCCGCGCAACAGCACGAGAAGCGATTGAATGAATTACAAAACGCCCTAAAAGAATATATGGTGCAGGAAGGAATCACAAGGGTTTTTGGAGATGAAGGAATTATTTCCAAAAAAACGATTCAGCGGTATCAATACGATTTTGTAAAAATAAAGGAGCTCCTGTCGCCTCTTGGAAAATGGGAGGAAATTTTGAAAGCTGATGACACAAAACTGAAGCGTCTGCTTAAAGAAATGCCGCAAGAACTCCGCAGTGCAATTGAAGAAAGTCGAAGTATCGCGAAAGAATACACGGTCCTGACGGCTTCCGCGAGTATAAAAAAAGAGGCACGTGGTGATACTCTCCCGTAGAAACCGAAAAAATCAAAGGCCGTCACAATTACCTGCTGGTTTGTAGCCTTTTTGTTCTGCTGCTTCTTTCGTATCAAACCACAGTTTATTGGATTCCTTGATCCTCGCGGCACCGGCACACCATGGGAGATGATAGTATTTTCCTGCCTTTGACGCGACATATTTGCCCTTCAGCGAAAGAGCGACTACTGGAGTAGCTGGCGTATTTTCTCCGCTCGTGTCTCGATGATTCTCAATGGTAATCAACTCTTTCTTTGGCCAGAGAATCGATAATCTTCCAAGCCCAAAACTTGCCATCCCGACAAGAAATATCAGTGCGGCAATGTAGAGATCAGATTTATAGTTCACCACGAATTCTTTGACTTTTTCAATGGAATCGTTTAACATATGAAATACTAAATAAATAAGCGGTATGGCCCATACTAAATCAGCGGGCGCGGGGAAGTATGGACGCGACTCGCAACCGAAATATCTTGGCGTTAAAAAATTTGATGGAGAGTCGGTGAATCCCGGCGATATTATTATACGTCAGCGCGGAACAAAATTTTTTCCGGGTGACGGTGTACGGCGCGGCGGCGATGATACGCTTTATGCGGTGGCAACGGGCGTGGTAAAATTTCTCACGCGACGCCGGATGAGATTTGACCGCTCCATGCGTTCTGCAAAAATAGTCAGTGTTGTTTCCGCGAATCATCATTAATCACACTTTTTTAATCGCGGCATTGATGAAAGCATTGTAGAGCGGAT
>CAYFJB010000002.1:2781-5256 GCA_964343395.1 uncultured Candidatus Saccharibacteria bacterium | reverse complement strand
CCAATAAAAGCAGCTCTCAATGGGAAGGGGAGCTGAAAAGAGGATGAGGCTGATGCGGCCGCGATTTGAACTCAGGATGGAATTGTGTCCCTACAAAAAAGGGATGATTTTTTATTTCAATGATCTCAACAAGATTCCTTTGCGGATTGATGCCCGCAGTAACTAACCCTTTTTCCTCAAGGCACGCGCGATACGCGTTGTTGAATTCATAGCGATGACGATGACGCTCGCGTATGGTCATGTCTCTGATTTTTCCCCCCATACGGCGGTCTTTGGTATATGCATGAAAACTTTCGGTTCCGCGGGTGAGAAGACAATCATACGCACCGCGTCGCATGGAGCCACCATAATGTTTTTCCTCCAGGAGTTGTTGCTGCTCTTCCAAAGGGGTAATTACCGGATTCGAAGTGTCCGGATTCACTTCAGTGGTGTGCGCACCCTTCAAGCCGCAGACTGTGCGCGCAAACTCAACGACGGCAAGCTGCATTCCATAGCAGAGCCCAAAGTAAGGGATTGCGTGTTCTCTCGCATACCGGATCGCGAGAATTTTACCTTCCACTCCGCGCGGGCCAAAACCTCCGGGCACAATAATTCCATCATAACGGTCAAGTTCTTTAAGGTTTTTTGGATTCTTTTCATAGGCCTCGGAATTTAACCAGTCAATCTCGGGTTTGCGATGATGCGCCCATGCCGCGTGTTTGATCGCTTCAATGACAGAAATATACGAGTCAGTAAGAGTAAAGTCGCCTGTTTGAAAATACTTTCCGACGATACCGATTTTGACGGGCTGTGATACCGTTCGAATGGTGTTCGTAAGTCTTTTCCAATTCCCAAAATTACGCGCGTGCGGGACAACGTGCGCAAGCGTAAGCAGCGTATCGGTGAGTCCTTCTTTCTCAAAATTCAAAGGAACTTCGTACACGGATTTTACGTCGGGAGCAGAGATCACCTGGGTCTTTGGAACATTGCAGAAAACAGAAATTTTTTCTTTTCGTTTGCTATCTAATGGCACTTCAGACCGCGCAAGAATAATATCGGCCTGGATTCCCGCTTCGTTGAGAAATCTCGCTGCTTGTTGAGTCGGCTTGGTCTTCATTTCACCAATCATGGATGGCACCGGCACATAAGAGACCAGTACAAAAAAGACATCAGCCGGTGTCTCAAGGTGCATCATGCGCGCGGCCTCAAGAAAAACAAGGTTTTGATACTCCCCTACTGTTCCACCGATTTCAATGAAGACAAAATCCGCATGTTCCAATTCCGCAACATTCTTGATACGGCGAATCACCTCCTGCGGGATATGGGGAATGACCTCTACGTCCTCGCCATCATACTCAAGATTTCTCTCTTTTTGGATGACCGCCAGATACACCGAGCCCGTAGTCATGTAGTTGGTGCCGTGAATGTCTTGATGCAAAAAGCGTTCGTAAATGCCGATATCCTGATCACACTCCATGCCGTCGTCAGTGACAAAAACCTCTCCATGCTCCGTGGGACGGATTGTCCCTGCGTCCACATTGAGATATTGATCAATTTTAATTGCAGTGACGCAAAAACCCCGCGATTTAAGCAGTGCCCCCATTGCGGCAGTTGCAGTTCCTTTTCCCACTCCGGAGATGACACCTCCACACACAAAAATATATTTTGTCATGTTACCACTACGAAGCTCGGCTTCGTGTGAGTTATCCATAAACATTTTTAATGTATTTCTTCAATTTTTCCTTTCATGTAAAAAGCATCCTCCGGCGTGTCATCATGTTTCCCTTCGGTGATTTGTTGAAATCCTTTTATGGTGTCCATTCTTGAGACGAACTTACCGGAGCGCCCAGTGAAGGTTTCTGCGACAAAAAATGGCTGCGACAGGAAACGCTGTAATTTACGCGCGCGCCCGACCGCACGTTTATCTTCATCCGAGAGTTCTTCCATACCAAGAATTGCAATAATATCCTGCAACTCAATATAGCGTTGGAGTATACGCTGTACCTCGCGCGCCACACGGTAATGTTCAACTCCCACCACGTTCGGATTAAGCGCTAAGGAAGTAGACGCAAGGGGGTCTACTGCCGGATAAATACCCAGTTCCGTAAGGGCGCGAGAGAGCACAATCGTTGAATCAAGATGACTGAATGTCGTCGCCGGCGCGGGATCCGTAATGTCGTCAGCAGGCACATAAATTGCCTGCACTGACGTGATTGATCCTTTTTTTGTGGAAGTAATCCGTTCCTGCAATTCTCCCATTTCTGTTGCAAGCGTCGGCTGGTAGCCGACCGCCGATGGCATTCTGCCAAGAAGTGTTGACACTTCTGATCCGGCCTGCGAGAAACGAAAGATATTGTCAATGAAGAGAAGCACGTCTTTATGTTCTTCGTCCCTGAAGTATTCAGCCATGGTGAGTGCGGTGAGTGGCGTGCGAAGGCGCGCGCCGGGCACTTCATTCATTTGTCCAAAGACCAACGCGGTCTTTTCTAGCCCCCC
>CAYFJB010000002.1:299-2771 GCA_964343395.1 uncultured Candidatus Saccharibacteria bacterium | reverse complement strand
CGGCAAATACCGAGACGCCGCCCGCCTCTTCAGCAACATTTCTGATAAGTTCCATAAGGAGCACAGTTTTCCCGACACCAGCGCCGCCAAAAAGACCGATTTTACCACCTTTGACAAAAGGAGCAAGAAGGTCAATAACTTTAATGCCTGTTTCAAAAATCTCGGTTTTTGTGGATTGATCCTGAAATGGTGGAGCAGAACGGTGAATAGGCCAATACTGACTAAAATCTTTTTTCTCGTGATCGTCAATTGGTTTACCCAAAACATTAAAAAGCCGTCCCAATACTTCTTTACCAACCGGCACTGAAATTTGTCTTCCTTGATGTTCTGTGTCCATGCCGCGCTTGAGACCATCAGTGGATGCAAGCGACACCGCGCGTATGCGCCGGGACCCCAAATGCCGCGCCACTTCAAGTATGACGTCATCGCCCTCGAGAGAACGCACCGTGAGCGCATCAAAGACCTGCGGAAGCGCGTCATTTCCTTCAAATTCCACATCAACCACAGGACCGATAATTTGTATAATTGTTCCTTTTGACATAAAAATTATCCCTCAAGAGCTTCTTTTCCTGCAGTAATCTCTGCCAGTTCCCGCGTAATCCCCGCCTGCCGGAGCTTATTATACTGAAGCGTCAATTTTGAAATCAAATCGCCCGCATTGTCAGATGCATTTTTCATGGCAATCATACGCGCAGAGTGTTCCGAGGCATTGGATTCAAGAATCACGTGGTGAATGTGCATACGAATAAGCTGGGGCAGGAGCGCATCAAGAATTTCTGGAGCCGATGGCTCGAATTTATATTCGTAGTTGTACGAGAAATTTGGAACGCGCCGCCCGCGGCGAGATTCGTTTGTGGCCTGGGACCCATAGCTTGAAACCGCATATTTACCGCGTTCCGGAAGAATTGCCTGCACTGCGTCTTCAATGCTTTTAAGGGTTGCAGGAAGTATTTTTTTATGTACAACCTGCTGTATAAGTGTCGTGCGGAAACTCATGTAGATCGCGTCTACCTCGTCCCATGAGTGATCAAGAAATCCTTCGATCAGAAGTTCAGCAACCGGAAGTGTTTCTTCCAGACGCATGAAATCACCAAATTTCCAAAAACTTTTGTGGGGAACGACACCGCGTCGTTCCAAATATTCTTTCACTTTTTTACCAACCGTGATCACAAGATATGGTCTTCGTAAGACGTTATATTGTTCAAGCAGAGAATCTATTTTGCGCAGCACATTCGCATTGAATGCTCCTGCTAACCCTTTATCGGATGTTATCACGAGGAGTGCTGACGTTTTCACCTCGCGTGACCGCAGAAGCGGCGGGTAGAATTCTTGCGGAGTTCTGACAAGAAGATTTTGGAGCATCTCCAAAGAAGCTACCGCGTATGGTCGCGCTCGAAGCGCGAATTGCTGGGAGCGGCGCATTTTTGTTGCGGAAACTACCTCCATTGCTTTGGTAATCTGGGAGATATTCTTTACCGAACGGACACGTTGTTTGATAGATTTTGCTGAAGGCATTCTATTTTAATTTCATGAAGGTTTCAATTGCCGTTTTCAATTTTTTCTCAACATCTTCCGACAATTCTCCTGACGTTTTTATTTGCTCAAGCACGGTATCACGATGCATTTTTTCAAGGTAGTCAAAAAATGATGCAGAGGTTTTTTCGATCTCGGGCGGCGGAGTCGTATCAAAATAACCGTGTGTGCCGGCGTAGATCAACGCAACTTGTTTTTCAAACGGCAGAGGACAAAATTCCGGCTGTTTCAAAATTTCCGTGAGCACACGCCCGCGTTCAATTCGGCGGCGCGTTCCCTCATCAAGTTCCGATGAGAACTGCACAAACGCGGCAAGTTCCCGAAATTGCGCAAGTTCAAGCCGGAGTTGCCCAGAGACTTTCTTCATTGCTTTGGTCTGCGCCGTAGAGCCGACACGTGAGACAGAAAGTCCGACATTGACCGCGGGACGCACCCCCTGATAGAAAAGTTCCGGCTCAAGATAAATTTGTCCGTCGGTGATGGAAATCACGTTTGTCGGGATGTACGCGGAGACATCGCCGAGCTGTGTTTCCACGATCGGTAGCGCCGTCAGCGACCCGCCGCCATGTTCTTTATCAAATTTTGATGCGCGTTCCAAGAGGCGCGAATGAAGATAAAATATGTCGCCCGGATATGCTTCACGGCCCGGCGGCCTGCGCAAAAGCAACGATAGTTCCCGATAGGCCCACGCATGCTTTGAAAGATCGTCATAGATCACGAGCGCATCTCTTCCATGATCCATAAAATATTCGCCGATGGCCGTGGCGCTATAGGGCGCAAGATACCACCACGATGCAGGACTTGATGCAGGAGCAGACACCACAATGGTATAGCGCATTGCATCGGCATCCTTCAGAGTCGCTACAAGTTTTGCGATTTTGGATGCTTTCTGGCCGATCGCAACATAAATGCAGACCGGCGTCTGGCGGCCTTTATCGC
>CAYFJB010000002.1:0-289 GCA_964343395.1 uncultured Candidatus Saccharibacteria bacterium | reverse complement strand
CCCTGATTAATAATGGTGTCAACCGCAATGGATGTTTTTCCTGTCTGGCGGTCGCCGATTAAGAGTTCGCGCTGGCCTCTGCCGATCGGGATCATGCTGTCAATCGCTTTGATGCCGGTGTGGAGCGGGGTGTTGACCGGTTCGCGGCTAGTCACTGACGGGGCACGCCGCTCAACAGGGTACCATGCCATTTTTGTGCGAGCGTCATCAGCGTCAGAAAAGATTGGCCCTTTGCCATCATGCGGCATTCCAAGCGGGTTAACCACGCGGCCCATGAGTTCTTCTCCCA
>CAYFJB010000001.1:42786-45617 GCA_964343395.1 uncultured Candidatus Saccharibacteria bacterium | reverse complement strand
TAGATGAAGAAGGGACGTTGATGGCGGTGAGAGTGATTACGGATGAGGTGATTACGAAGAAATTAACTGTCGGGTCTGCCGGGACGCCCTCGGGGATTACAATTTATGATGAAGACACTGGTGACGCATTGTGTGTGAAAGCCAAAAGTCGTATGTTAGTGACGACGCTCGGCGCATGTGGTACTGCAAGTGTACAAAGTGGTACCATACAGAGCACAGAAACCCAGAGCACAAACCACCTTGATGCCTCCTCTAGCGCGAGTACTACTTCTGTCACAACTGGAATAACCGCAACGTCTACTCCTGCTACGGGTGAGACAGCAGCAATGCAAATAGCGACAACAACAGTAACGAGTGACGTTGAAGTGGTAGCCGTGAGCACCACTTCAGTCGTTGCCCCATGATAGTTTTTGGAAACAAAAACAATCCCGAAATTGTCGGGACTGTGTGCAGCTCGCTTCAGGCTAAGAGCGTGATGCTGCCGCTTGAAACACGTTACCTACATTATAGCAGCATAGCCACGCCTGTCAAGCAGCCACTTTATCCACAACAGATTAAGACGATTTCTTAAACCTCGCAAACCGGAATGCCGAGGGGCAGATTTTGTTGAGCGGGCAGAGATCGCATCGGGGGTCGCGCGCAGTGCAGATCGCGCGGCCGTGGTCAATGAGAAGATACGTTAGAGTAAACCAATCTTTTTTGGGAATAAGCGTCATCAACTCCCGTTCTATTTTTTCAGGATTGTCGGACGCGGACAAGCCGAGGCGCTGGCTGAGACGGCGGACATGAGTGTCTACGGCAATGCCTTCTATGATTCCATAGGCGTTGGCCAGCACGACGTTTGCGGTTTTTCTTGCTACCCCTTTGAGCGTGACGAGTTCCTGCATGGTGCGCGGGACTTTGCCCCTGAATTTTTCTTTGATGATTCTGGCAGTCGCAAGAATATGGCGCGCCTTTGCATGGTAGAAACCGGTTGGCCGGATCTCTGTTTCAAATTCTCTGGGCCGCGCGTTCACGTAGTCATCAAGGGTGCGGTATTTTTTGAATAACTGCGTCGTGACTTCGTTTACCTTTTTATCAGTACACTGCGCGGAGAGGATGACTGCAACAAGTAGTTCCCACGGATTTGAATAGTTGAGGGCTATTTTTGCTTTTGGATATGTTTTTTTGAGGCGCGCGATGATTTTTTGTGCGCGCTCGCGATTTTCCATAACGTGAATGTACCATAAAAAAAGCCCGCCGGAAAAGCGGGCTCTTGGGACTTATAGGACCACTTTGAGCGCATCGTTAAGTCGTGAAATAGTTTTCTGAACGGGGCCGAGCCCGACGGAAAGGCGGATGAGGTTGGCAGTAATGCCGAGGCGGTCGCGATCGTCTTTATCCATTCCTTTGTGGCTCAACAGTGCCGGACTCTCCATCATGTCTTCGGGACCGCCTAAACTCGCGCGGAATCCTCCGAAGGCAAAAAGAAAATCAAGGACCTTTTCCTGGTCATCGGTTTTCAGATAAAAGCTCACCATCCCGCCAAAAAAGAATTCTCCGTCAATGGGTTCAAGATATTTTAATACGCCGTTTGGGTAACCCGTGTAACTTGGAAGGCCCGGATAAACCACGCGCTCAACAGAGGGGTGCATGTTGAGAAATTTCGCGACCCGCAGCGCATTTCTGCTGTGAGTTTTGATCCTCTCATTAAGAGTTTTTACCGAGAGGGTACTGGTGACCCATGATTCAAAAGGCGCGGCAGGTCCGCCGCGGAGTTGTGTCCATTGGTCCGTCTCGCGGAGAAAATTAGGGCATCGCTCCATGCATTCTTTTGAAACGCCCACATAACCTAAGGTCCATGCGGACTCTCCCGCAAGATACTTTGTCCCGCTGGAAACCACGACATCCGCCCCCCAGTGAAATGGCTGGAATCTGAGGCCGAAGGCAAAGGTGTCGTCAATGATAAATAATGGCCTTCGTTCAGGAGGAAATGTCAACAGCGCCTGTCGGATTTTCTCCGGATCCGCAAAATTGAGAGTGGGATTCGCAAAAAATTCGGATACCACTGCAATGATTCCGTAGTGAAGTTCACTTTTCAGAAGTTGATCAAGATCGTCGGGGGAGTCGGGTATGTCAAGAAAACGTACTTGCATATCATGGTCTCTCCAGTCAACCATATCACTCAAGAGGTCATAGGTACTTCCGTATAGAGGAAGGAATGCGAGGATCTGCGGAAGGATTGCGCAGGAGTTTCTGATGGCTCCATAGAATGTTGATGCAATTGCGGCCATGCCCGAGGGATAAATCCGGAATGCGCCGCTTTCTTTATAATAGTAGTCCGTGAGCCAGTCTTCAAGACGGAGATGATCGGGGTGATTGCGGAATCGAGCGTACCCGTAGAATTCTCCGCGCTTGAGTGCCGCGAGATCATCTCGGTTGCGGATAACATCGCCGACATGAAAATATGGAGGATCAGGATTGAATTCCTTGCATGTTTCTTCAACAGCGGCAATCGCCGCGGCTGCCGGACGGAGAGAATCATTTTGACTCATAGGGTTCTCCTCGTGGTTGCCTGTGTATGGTAAAGTTCCACTATTGCTATATCGCACCGGCCGGCATCTTGTCAATCTTCTCGTCTTGACGTTATGGTGTTTTCCCAGTAGTTTTCTGAATATGGAATCAGATGAACTGAACAGAAAAATCCGTGACTTCACCCACGCGATTTTTCGTGTCACAAACCAATTTCCTATTGACGAGCCGCTCCGGCTGTATATTCGGAAACACGCCGTGGCCGCATTTACTGCGGTAATTGAGCACGGTTCGGCGTTGCCGGAGCTTTCTATAATAGA
>CAYFJB010000001.1:27951-42776 GCA_964343395.1 uncultured Candidatus Saccharibacteria bacterium | reverse complement strand
TGAAGTTGGCATCAGAAATGGGCTGGACAGGAAAAGTTAATTTTGAGGTATTGATCCGCGAATGTAAAAAGCTTCAGGCAATGCTCCTTGACAAGCATATATCAAAAAGTGTAGTAACTCATGATGGGGTTGAATTGAGAGAGCCACATGCCGCGCAGGGAGAGAAAAATAGTTACGAGACCACAAATTTTACTGAACGTCAAAAAATGATGCTGGAACATCTGACTAAGAATGGACCGGTTAAGGTGAGCGATTTTTTCTCGCGGTTCAGTGATATAAGCTCCAAGACAATCCAAAGAGATTTGCAGGATTTAGTCGCGAAGAATATTCTCAAGAAAGAAGGAGAAAAACGGTGGACCGTATATACGCTTAATGTCCAATAAGTCCGATAGAGGACTTATTAAGACATATAGGACATATGAGAAATGTTCAAAATGTCCGAAAGGCAATTATATTAGTCGCGGGATTGGGAACGCGATTTCTTCCCGCAACCAAGGCACAGCCGAAAGAGATGTTGCCGCTTGTGGATAAGCCAGTCATACAGTATCTTGTGGAGGAGGTTGCCGCATCCGGCATTAAAGATATTATTTTTGTCACCGGTAAAGGTAAAAGGGCGATTGAAGACCACTTTGATCACGCGGGCGAGCTTGAGGCATTTTTGGAAGCGCGGGGCAAGACCGAGCTTGCGCGGGAAGTCCGCGCGATTTCTTCACTGGCACGGTTTGCGTTTATACGACAGAAAGAACCATTGGGCACCGGTGACGCGCTGCTTCAGGTGCGGCATCTGATTGGCCGGGAACCAGTGGCTGTCCTTTATGGCGATGATATTGTGATTTCCCGTACACCGTGTCTTGCACAGCTCATTAAGATCTATGATGAATACCATGCGCCGGTGCTTGCGCTTGAGCGGGTGCCAAAGAAAGAAGTGGTTCGATATGGCGTGATTTCCGGAAAGAAAATTGCGCCGCGGCTGCACGAGATACGAGGAATTGTTGAGAAGCCCGGCGTTAAAGAAGCTCCTTCCAACTTGATTCGTATTGGTAAGGCAATTTACACGCCGGAGATTTTTGAGGTGCTCGGCCGTTCAAAACGGCCTGACACCGGAGAATTTTACGATGTGGTTGCCCTTGACGCCTATACGCGGGAGGGAGTAGGAAAGCTTTATGGTTATGAATACGAGGGAATGCGTTATGATTGCGGAGAAAAGCTGGGATTTTTGAAAGCAACGGTGCAGGCAGGACTACGGCATCCGGAGCTTAAAATTGAATTCAGGCAGTATTTGAGGGGACTTAAAACGTAACTTTGAATCTCTCGTATCTACTATCTAAGAAGTGCCAAGTTCTAACTTCCAACCTCCGAAAGTTATCCACATTGACTTGGTTGCGGCGCGCGGGTCAGGGGACTATACTTGGACTAAGCATATTGTTGGAGGTGTGGATAAGTGCCCTTGCAGTGGCTACGGATGACTTTATAATATAAGAAGAATAAGAGTTTCAAAAATTCGGAGAACAGTTCGACATTTTACTTGTATGGCGATTTGTTCTCCGGATTTGAGAGAAATGGATAGAGGGCGAATGCACCTTTACAATTAAATAAAAAATTGAAATTACGTACACGTGAAGTGAATTTGTCGGAGATTCAAGGTCTGGTCGAACCCAATCTGGAATCTGGAAACCAGAGTCTGGAAACTAGAATCTGGAAAATGGGAAAGACTTGATTCCACGTAGTAATAGTACAAACCAGAAGAATTTAGACTTAGATATGGATATGAGAAAAGCGCCCATCTTTCTATCTGTGTCGACAGATATGTCAAGAGATGAGCGCCCCGCCTTTTATAAAAATTAGGCGGGACCTTCCCAGGAAACCCTCCTATATTTCTTAAACCAAAGAAGGCAGGATAAGGTTTCCAAGCTTACTTAATTAAAACTAACTATGGACAATAGATTTAAGGATCGTGGCGGTCGCGGTTTAAGGGTAAAACTTATTACCTTTGCCACTGCTGTCACACTTTCTGGGGTAACGGCGATCGTTCCGTTTGCCGCAGTAGCAGACCATACCACTGCACACACGATTGAACAGCTGACGAAGCAGATTGAGGATTTGAAAGTACAGCTCACGACGCTCTCGGGCGCACCAGCAGTTTCTGCAGGAGCAGGAGCAAAGTGCTCCTTTATAAAGAGCTTGACTGTTGGTTCTCGCGGTGATGATGTGATGTGTCTACAGAAATATCTTAATGGTGCGGGGTATCAGATCGCGGCAAGCGGCGCTGGTTCTCCCGGTAGTGAGACCACATACTTTGGCGGATTGACCAAGAAAGCAGTTGCAAAATGGCAGGCAGCGATGGGGGTATCGCCCGCAGTGGGATACTTCGGTTCGATTTCAAGGGCAAAGTATGATTCAACGGTTGCGGCAGCGCCGGCAGTACCAGTACCAACTCCTGCAACTCCGGGAACGCCAGCGGCTCCAACGCCAGCAGGAAGCGGTTTGACCGTCACCGCAGCAGTTGATCAGCCGGCAGCGGCACTGGCACCAGCAGACGCAGCGCGCGTTCCATTCACAAAGATAATCTTTACCGCATCGCCCGATGGCGATGTAAAAGTAAATTCATTGACGGTGGAACGGCAAGGTCCGGGACAAAACTCAAGACTTTCTGGAGTGATCCTTCTTGATGAGGACAACTTTCAGGTAGGTGTTGAGAAAACGCTGAATTCGGATAACAGGACTAACCTTACCGAACCATTCACGGTAAAAGCAGGAACCTCGCGCACTATGACGCTTGCGGGAAATCGCGCAGCGACAGGTGAAGGCGGAGCAGGCGAAGTCATTCGTTTGGCTCTCGTGGCCGTGGATGCAGGTTCAACTAAGGTCAATGGGACGTTTCCAATGTCAGGGAATGGCATGACTATCAATACGACTTTGACGATTGGGACCGTGACGAACCGCACTGGCGCCTACAAATCAGTTGCAACAACAACTGAAACTATCGGTAATAAGGCCTTTACCTTTGCTTCTATTCGCGTGAGCGCGGGTTCGCAGGAGAAGATACGCGTCTTAGGAATTCGATGGAATCAGGTGGGATCTGCCGGCGTGAATGATACCGCCAATGTCAAGACCTATATTGAGGATAAGGCGTATGACGTCGTGATTGAGGGCGACGGCAAATACTATGTGTCAAAATTTGGTGAAGGATTGGTGCTTGACAAGGGCGCAGGCGCTGAAATTTATCTGAAGGGTGATATTGTCGGCGGATCAAACAGGACGATTAAATTTGACATCTATCGCACCACCGATCTGACGCTTAAAGGAGAGACCTATGGATTCGGCATTACTCCTCCGACCTCGGGTACAGGATTTACTTCAACAAACCCGTGGTACTTTGCGTCACAGGTGACCGTTGGAAAAGGTACGATCAATATTGAGAACGCCGCGTCCGAAGCTCCTGCGGCTAACATTGCGGTTAATGTTTCAGGGCAGGTTCTTGGGGCATTCAGGGCTGATACGCGAGGGGAAGACATTTCAGTAGGAAGCATGGTGTTCGGCATTAGCGTAGACGACAACGGCACCGCGAGTCTTAATACGGTAGATGTGACGAGCATCGGGTTGTATGATGACACGGGAAAACTTATCGCAGGACCGGCAGATGGAGTTGCGGCAGGCACGGTTACCTTCTCTGATAGTGTGGTTTTCCCGGTAGCAAAGAAGGTTTATACTATTAAAGGAAAACTCGGCATTGATTTTGTATCTGACACAACAGTGATTGCGTCAACGACTCCTTCAACAGGATGGACTACGGTGCGGGGACTTGGCACTACAGAGACCATTGTGCCAACACCAAGCACTGCGGTTTCTGGTAGCACCATGACGGTGAAAGCCGCGGCGTTGGCGATCAGCGTGCTTCGTGAACCGGTTGCGCAGAATGTCGTGGCGGGTTCACAGTCATTCGTCTTTGCCAAATACACGCTGGACGCGACCAAATCAGGCGAGGACGTAAGATTGCCTTCATTGCCTATTGAGTATAATGCAGCTAGCGGGGCGACCAATCTTACGAGCTGTCAGCTCTTTGATGGTGCAACGACTTTGAACACCGGCTCGAACCTGTTGAATCCGACGGCTGCAGGATCGTCAACAGTGATTACGTTTGACGGTTCGGGCTTTATCGTTCCAAAGTCGACTGCAAAGACCCTTGAGTTGAAATGCCACATCGCGCCCGGGACTACGGCGAACACCGGATATTCGTGGGGTTATGACAGTTCAGCATCGCCAAGCATAACAGGTCTTACCTCCGGCCAATCGGTAACGCCGACCGAGAATGACTACCAAGGCCAGCAGATGATTGTGGTGGCATCAGGATCATTCACGGTGGCGCTTGATTCGTCCAGTCCCTCGTATCGCGTAGGTATTGCGGGCACGACCAACAATACTGTGTCTACATTCCGGCTGACGTCAACAAACGAGGCTTTGACTCTTACTGATTTTGCTCTCGTATTGGATGCAGTTGATACATCCAACGCATCAAGTTCTCCACAGGATGTGATAAAAGTGACTTTGTGGGATGATGCGACAAAGATCGGGGAAGCGTTCTTCATTGGAAGAAACTACCAAGCGTCCTCAACGATTACCGGCGTATTCACTGTTCCGAAAGACGGTAGCAAGATACTTACCGCAAAGGCAGACTTCGCGGCACAAGGTACTTCGCTTGCGGGAACGCCAGGAGTCTTCATTCTGATTGACTGGGATAATGCATCAGCGGATGCAACCAAAGCAAGAGGTATTGCAAGCAGTCAGACCATATTAAGGACCAATGGTACCACTACTGCATCTGCAGGAGTCCGGGTGGTGAAATCAGTGCCGACACTGGAACTGGTCGCATTGCCTTCCGCTAAGCTTATTGCGTCACGGGTTGACCTTTTCCGCTTCAAGATCACCGCATCCTCCGCAGGTGATGTTGGTATCGCAAAGCTGACGTTCCGAGTCGCAACGTCTTCGGCAACCCAGCAGAAGGACATGGTTGATAACTTGAATGTTTACGTCTATACCGATTCCGGCTTCTCAACGACAGCATCAGGAATTCAAGCAGATGGCGCATTTCTTGCAACGAGCGTTGATCTTACCGGCGTTGCCGACAACGCAGGATCAGGCACGAGCTGGGCAAGTGGATCCACTGACATTGAGTTTTGGCCGGCGACGACTGGAGCCGCATCAACCACCGTGTCAATTCCCGCAGGCCAGACGCGATACTTCGCACTCAAGGCAGATGCGCTCACTGCAGGAACGCAGTTCAACGTGTCAACGCAGCTGCAGGGTGATTCCAAATTCGCTTCTGACCTTGCAACAGGCGCATGCTGTACATCGGCTGGGTGGCCGCACGCAGTGGCATCGTCAACATACCTTGCGACGACGACCTATCTTAAGGTACAGGCAGATAACGACTTTATCTGGACTCCGTATTCAACGACCACTGTTCAAGGTACTGCATCAAACCATTTGACGAACAATGACTTCATGAATGGTTTGGGTGTACCAGGAGTTCCGAATGTTAACACGAATTCGCAGGTTATGACGCAGTAATCTCGTAAGAGCCATCTTGTGCCCCGTTCTTTTGGCTGATAGCCAAAAAGCGGAGGGGCTCGGCAACCCCACACTTTCCAAAGTGTGGGGTTGCTTTTTATTAACGTCGCGACTATACTGCGCGTATGTTAAAAAGAACCCTTTACGGAGCCATTTTTTCTTTACTGCTCGGCTTCGCGCTCGGTAGTTTTATGTATCGGCACATAGAAGAGGTGCCTCAAATGCCTGCGGATGCCGTGAGTGAAGACGAGTCATCAGGATCTCTATTTTCAGAAGAAAAAAAAGATACTGCGCCTGTTTTTGTAGGTGCCAAGGGTGTTGGCGCAGGAGGTGCGGTAGTGGAAGAGTTGCCCGGGACCATGTCTCCGGCATCCACGGCGGATGCGCCGGATCTTTCTCGGCCAATCGTGATTCCTCCGAGCATTCCTCAAGATGCGGGGAAAGCAATAAAGGCACGCATTGAATCGCTTACCGCATTGCTCAAGGAGAATCCTGCTTCAGGAGACATATGGCTTGATCTCGCGATTTACCGTAAAATGATTGATGACTTTGACGGAACGCGTGAAATCTGGGAGTTTCTCACCCGCATACATCCGGATAGTTATCTCGCCTACTCAAATCTTGCGTCGCTTTATGCGCTTGAGCTCAAGGACCCAGTCCGCGCGGAAAGTTATTTTATGCAGGCGCGCGAGCGCGGAGCCGCGGACGCAGGATTCTTTCGGTCTTTGTACGAGTTTTACCGGTATGTCGCTAAAGACGATGAGAAAGCCAAAAAAGCTCTTTCAGACGGCCTTGTAAAAAATCCGACCGCAAGCGATCTTAAATTCTTGCTTGAAAATTACGAGAAACAGTAGGATTTGACTGCGAAGTTAAGCTTTGTGTTGGATTCCGTAGTGTAGATTCACAAAATCCTCCGGCATTGCCGGAGGATTTTGAGTTATCCACAGGTGGTGGTCTTGCGATGCGTACTGGCGGTGCTATACTAAAAAATAGTTATCCACAGCAGCGCATTTTGTGCAACAATTATTTTTTCATAATAACCACACTTTAAACGCATAAGCGACGCACTGTCGAGTCGCTTTTCTCTAATTCTACTTATTAAAACTATGTTATTACGATTCTTGTCTCGCATTATCAAAAATCCCTATGGATTTATTGCCGCGTTGGTGATTGGTGCGGTATTTTCCATGAGCGCCTCGGTCTGGGCAACTACTATCGGGGCTAATGTCACGGTTACTGGCACATTTACCTCAAATGGCAACTCCACCATTGGTGATGCCACCGGAGATATTCACGCTTTTACGGGAAATGTGGGTCTTGGAACAGCAAGTCCTAAACAATTGCTTCATGTAGAGGGTTCCGGGGTTTTCCTGACGGATTTGTTTATTAATGGCAATGACATTAACCTCGGCACCGGATCAGCTACCACTACGATTTCCGGTGGATTTGGGATTGGCGTGGGCACCACTACTCCGGGAGCGGCATTTGCAATCGCAACTTCAACTGCGGGAGTCAATACCGCGTTTCTGATTGCTAACCTCGGGACCGGCTACACCGCATGGTTTCAGGACACCGCAGACGACACCACCCCGTTTGTCATTGATGCCGCGGGTAATGTCGGTATTGGCACCAGTACACCGACTGCCGCATTGGCAATAGCCACTACCACGAGTCAGGTGGTAACCGCTTTCCTTGTTAGTAATGCGGGCGCCGGCCCTACGGCATATTTTGAAGATGTCGCAAATGATGGAAGCCCCACGGTTATAGACACAGCAGGCAATCTGGGCGTGGGGACCACGACTCCGGGAACTTTGTTCAGCGTTGACAAAACTGCGAATTTCAGCAGTGCCAGCAGCACTTTTTATAGCGACATCACGGTTCCTACATTTGCAGCGACATCAACAACAGCAACTTCAACGATTACGAACGGACTCCTTATTTCAAAAAGCGCGGGGTCAGTGGGCATTGGCACAAGCACTCCGGTAAAGACATTAAGCGTTCTCGGAAGCATACTTGCCGGCGGAGGCGCGGCTCAAGGGACGACGACCATTACAGTGGATACAAACGTTTCGGGAAAGGGCAGTTGTCTACAAATGCGCGCGGCGTCAACATCTGATATGTACAGGATTTATGTTGGTAATACCGGAACTGCTCAAGCTAGTATGGCACTCATGGTAGAAAGGGGAGCGTGTGACGCTCAAAATTAATCGGCATTATCCAGGATGTTTAAATTTAGTTGATCTCTAGTTTCTTCACTATGCGTTTTTACTTACGTCTTCTTGCTACTGTTTTTCTCCTTCCTCTTTTTGTGCCCTTTGCGGCGTATGCAGACGATGTGACTTCAGAGGGAGTAACGATTGATTTGGGAGATTTATATACGCTTGAAGGGGGAAGCGTATTCCACTCGCTGTTTCCTGATGGCAGTGGCGCGTCCTTCAGCGTTGATTCCAATTCGCGGATAGAGATGAGTTCCGTTGACAAAAGAATCTTTAATAGCACGTATCAGGTGCCGACGACGTGCCAAACAAGCTTATCACGGGCCGTGTGGACATTTCCCGGAAGCGGTTTGACCAGTGTGACTATTACTCCATCGGGCGCATGTCCTGCCCAGGCCGGAGGCAGTGGCACAAGCGGAGGCGGTGGTAGCGGCGGCGGTGGATCAGCGACTCCACCACCCCCACCTGCTGTTGCCGCAGCGCCAACCCCGCAAGCTGTGGTAAAAGTGGCAGAATTGAAGACAGCGCTTGCCCAACTTCAGACGCAGGTACAGCAAAAAATCGCGCAAGAAAGCCGTTTTGGTGTGGCACCTCCTGCCTTTGGTGTATTTGCACGCGATCTGGCGCCGGGCCAGCGTGACGACGAAGTTAAGCGTTTGCAGGAATTCTTTAGCAGTGACAAAGACATTTATCCCGAAGGTATTGCAACAGGATATTTTGGCCCCGCAACAGTGAGAGCGGTAAAGCGATTCCAGGAGAAATATGGAATTTCGCCGGTGGGAAGAGTGGGGCCGCAGACGCGCGCAAAACTTGCTGAAGTATTCGGCAAGGAAACGCCTGCACCGATTCCGGTTCCAACTCCAACTCCAACTCCTTCGGCGGGCGTGGTTCAAGTAATTACGACAACACTTAATCCGGGTGCGCGCAGTGATCAGGTGACAAAACTTCAGGAACTTTTTTCCGGCGATAAAGATATTTATCCGGAAGGATTGGTCACTGGATACTTTGGCCCCGCAACCGTGAAAGCGGTAAAGCGATTCCAGGAGAAATATGGAATTTCGCCGGTGGGAAGAGTTGGGCCGCAGACAAAAGATAAGTTGAATGAGGTGTTTGGGGCGTCTCCTGCAGTACCGGCGCCAACGCCTGCCGTAGTTCCAGTGCCTGTGCCCGTGTCTTCAACGCAAAATGTTCGGGACCAACTCCAGACGCTTCAAGCAAAGCTCCTTCAGGAACAAGTAAAACTTCTCCAAGAGAAAATTAAGAGTCTGCAAAAATAATATGGATAATCGTCGTGCGTTCGTCATTTCTGTCCTGCTCCTTCTTTTTTTCGTATCAACAAGCGGCGGAGTTGCCAGTATTTCTTCAGTGCAGGAACAGTTGCGTGATGTCCAGTTGAAACTCGTGCGTGAGCGCGCGAAATTGATTCAGGAGGATATTTTAAAAGTAAGCAAACAGATTGCGGCAGCTCCCCCTCTTGCGGCAGCGCCAACCGTTGCTCCGCTAAATCGCGAAGCGCTCGGCCGCGATCTTGAGGCGCAAATCGCAGGCCTTGAACGTACCATTGTGACGTTGAGGCCGCGCGCAGTTGACGAGGAAGCGGAGCGGATTGAGAATCGGATGCAGGAGATCAGCGCGGCCATCCAGACCGCGCGCGGAGTGCAACTTTTGAGCTTGCGCGCTGAACTTCAGAAACTGGCTGATGAGTATGATATACTTCAAAAAAATGTGCGGGCAAGCGTTGAGGAATCGTTGAAAGCAAAACAGCTGATGCTGCTTCGGGAACAGCTTCTCGTGTTAAAAGAAAAAGTGGAGACGGTGCCCCGAACTCCTTCTTCTTTACCACCAGCTTCTGTGCCGGGTGTTCCGGGAACCGCTCCGACGGGCGCCTTCAAGACGCTTGACGAGCAAGTCCAGCAGGTGCGTCTGAAAGTGCTTCAGGCGCAAGCCCAGCTACTTAAAGAGAAGATCAAACAGACATTGCAGAAATAGGTGGGATTTCGCCTGTTATGTGGAAAAACACGAAGTTTGACTTCGTGTTTTTTGCTTGCATTCCGGCGTTGTGCTTGATACCTTTTCTTCATGGTCCGTCGCATACTCCTCTGTCTCATTTTCATTTTTTCTCCTTTCACTGTCGCTGCTTCTTCGGTGGTCATCAATGAAGTCATGTTTGACCCTTTGAGCACTGACACCGGTTTAGAATGGGTTGAAATTTACAATGCAGGCGGGAAAGATGAGGATTTGTCCGGCTGGCAACTTTATGCCGATGATGCGGGGTATTTTTCGTTTCCGTCCGGACTTCGCATGGGACCGAAACAATTTATAGTGATTCATCTTCGCGCCTCCGGCGTCAATTCCGCTTCTGAATTGTGGCAAGGGCCTGCCTTGGGCAATATGGGCAATACGTCCGGATCAGCCGCGCTTTTTTCCGGCGAGCCGCGCGGGAAAGAAACGATCAGAAGTTTTGTGCGGTGGTCTGGCGGTGGTACGGAACGCAAGACATGGGAATCAGCTGCTTCTGAAGCGGGTCTTTGGACAAAAGGAGGCCTTGTAGATATTTCTTCCGCGGGCGAGGAAAAATCAATCGCGTTGTTAAATGACGGTGTTGCGTCAATTTCCGCGTCGTCTTGGCGCGCCGGCGCCGTGCCCACGCAGGGTATTTCCAACACCGGGAGCTCCATTCCTCCGGAAGTATCTTCAGACAGTGAGTCATCCACGCCTACTATTCATATGGACAGCCAATCGCAAGTAGTAGTTTCTTTATCACCTTCCTCATTCAATGTATATGCAGGGGACGATCGGACGGTGATCGCTGGTGTATCTGTAGAATTTATCGGCCGTGCAGGCGACCGTGATGGCGGATCGCTTTCGCTTGCGCGCTATCTTTGGAATTTTGGCGATGGCGCGACGTTTGATGGCAAAATAGCGAACCATGTTTTTAGAGTCCCCGGAACCTACCTGCTTGGACTCGCGGTCTCATCAGGAGAGACCGCCGTATCTGATTATGCGCGGATCCGTGTTGTTCCAAACCCGATACGGGTTTCGGGCGTTATAGAAGGAAAGGAAGGATTTGTGAGGCTTGCGAATCCTTCTGATACTGACATTGATATCGGGGAGTGGATTTTAAAGGACAAAACCGGGAAACAATTTGCGATTCCAACGAATACAAAAATTGCATCCCGCTCCGAGGCTGGTTTTGCGAATGCGCTCACTGGACTTTTTTCTGCCGCGGGCATGCTGCCTCTCATTGTTTTGTATCATACGAATGAAGAGGCGTTTCGTTACGAAAGCGAAAAGAAAGACGTCCAAAAACCAAAAGATACGGAGATGGATCCAGTAAAGATTGAAAAATCATCCGTTGGTCTGGTCCGTTCTGTATCTTCTCCTGCTGAAGTTGTGAAAGATCCTCTGAATGAAAAAGCAATGAACCTCTCAAAATCTTTTGAAAAGGGGAAAAGCGTATCGGGAGGATATCTTCTTTTTCTGCTTCTTGCCGCGGGTGTGAGCATCGCGGCTTCCATTGGATTTCTTGTCGTAAGAATTTTTTTTCTATGATGCATGTGCGGTAAACCAGTGATTATCGCGTTCACCACCTCCTACTATCCATTCATAGGCGGTGCGGAAATCGCAATTCAGGAAACTCTGCGGCGGCTCTCCCAAGAGTTCGATTTTTTAATTGTCTGCGCTCGGATGCAAAGAGGCCTTGCGCCGCGCGAAGAGCGTCGTGAAGGAACAGTGGTGCGGCTGGGTTTTGGTATGCGTTGGGACAAGTGGTTTTTGCCAGTTTTTGCCTTGCTCTGGTATCTTCGGAATGTAACGAGGTTAACGAGGTTCAACCTCGTTACAATTCTGTGGGGGATTGATATTTCGCAGGGGGCGTTGGGTGCCGCACTCATTAAATTGTTTTCGCCGCGCACGCCGTTTATTTTTACAATTCAATACGGCGAGTCCGAAACCCGGCTTGCGTCCGGCCGGGGCGGATTCATTGCGAAAACTTTCCGTTTTATGCTTTCGCAAGCAGATGAGGTAACTGCGATTTCAGCATATCTTTTGAATCTCGCGCGCGAGTACGGATACTGCGGGCCGGCGGCAGTGGTGCATAACGGAGTGGACATAGTGAAATTCAGAATTCAGAAATCAGAAATTAGGAATGAGGCACAAAAAACAATTATTACGATTTCTCGCCTCGTGTCCAAAAACGGGATTGATATTTTGATAAGAGCCGTTGCCGAAGCAAAAAAACAGCTACCCGATCTGCGCTGTCGTATCATTGGCGATGGGCCCGAGGCGGGTAAGCTCAAATCGCTTGTGTATGATTTAGGACTTGGCGAAACTATAGAATTTCTTGGGGCTATTTCCCATAAAGAACTTCCTCGTTATCTTCGCGAGGCGGATGTTTTTGTCCGCCCATCTCGTTCTGAGGGCATGGGGAATGCGTTTGTTGAGGCGCTTGCAGCCGGCGTGCCAGTAATCGGAACGCAGGTTGGCGGGATTACTGATATTATTGAGGATAAAAAAACAGGATTGTTTGCGCGCGTTGAAGATCCGCATGACCTTGCCGAAAAAATAGTGATGTTATGCGTGGACGAAGCGCTCCAACAAAAAATTATATACGAGGGAGGCCGCATAGTTGAGGAGCGATTTTCATGGGACGCCATTGCCCGGCTTTATCAGGAGCGATTCAAACGGCTTGGCGAGACGCATGTCAGGATTTTGGTGGCAACCGGTCTTTTCCCGCCCGAAATTGGTGGTCCGGCAACGTATAGTCATGTGCTCACGGAAGAATTGCCGCGCCGTAATGTCGCGATTCGCGTGGCACCTTTTAGGAGCGTGCGAAAATTGCCAAAGTTAGTCCGACATTGCGCATATACCGTAAAACTCATGGTTGCGGGGAGGGGCGCCGATAACATTTTTGCGCAGGATCCGGTGAGTGTGGGAATCCCTGCAGCCATCGCGGCGTTGTTCCTCCGGAAAAAGTTTGTGCTTAAGGTGGTGGGCGATTACGCGTGGGAACAGCATCAACTCAAATTTCAAAATGCGGAAACAATAGAGGAATTTCAAAAAAAGCGCCATGATGTTATTACTGAATTGCGGAAGCGGGCGGAATGCTGGGTTGCGCGGCGTGCGGAAAAAGTCATTGTTCCAAGCGAATTTCTGAAGCATATCGTGGTACAGTGGGGAGTGCTGGCACATCGGATTACGGTCGTCTATAACGCATTTGAGCCGCCGTGCATAAAAATTTCCCGGGAGGAGGCGCGCGCGAAGCTCGGTCTTAAAGGATTTGTGATTTTTTCTGCCGGACGGTTTGTGCCGTGGAAAGGGTTTGAGGGACTCGTGAGAATGATGTCGGATCTCGTGTCAGAGCTTCCCGATGCAAGGCTTGTAGTCGCGGGTTCCGGGCCGCAGGAAGCGGCGCTCCGTGTGCTTGTTGTTGATCTTCACCTTGAGGATCATGTGTTTTTTATCGGAAGCGTCGCGCAGGAAACACTCCTTAGGTACTTTGCCGCGAGTGACGTTTTTGTCCTCAATTCCGGCTACGAAGGGTTTTCGCATACACTTCTTGAAGCAATGAGCATGGGAGTGCCGGTGATCGCATCGAAGAGGGGAGGCACTATGGAACTTATTGAGGAAGGAAAGAGCGGATTTCTCGTTGAATATAATAAAAGCAGTGAAATTATCTCTGCGTTGCGCGCGCTTCATGCGATGCCGCAGGAATTGCGTAATGCGCTCGTTGAGGCAGGGATTCTGCGCGCGCAATCGTTTCCCCGTGAGTTGATGATTGGCGAAACGCTCGCGGTCCTGACGCAGATTCACGGCGCTGAGCGGCGCGATGTTATTTCTCACGGGATGAAGGTGTTTATGTGTTCTTCAGATCCGAAGATTTTTGATGAGAGTTCTGACGTGCGCAGGCGCATGCGCGAGTATGCGGAGTTATTCAGTGAATTGTATGTGATTTCTGTCGCGGATGAGGGAGCGCGAGAAACGCATGAGGGGCGGCTTCATCTCTATCCTGTGTCTGCGGGAGCGTTCTTTTTACGGCCATTTTTGTACCTCCGGGCGGCTTTTCGTATTCTTCGTTTAACGACATGCGATGTCGTCAGTGCGCAAGGCGCGGATGAGATCGGCGTTGCGGCGTTTCTTGCCGCACGCTGGTTTCGCATTCCCTTTCGGCTTGAGCTTCATACCGATGTGATGAGTCCGTGGTATCGGCGGGCATCATGGAAAGAGTATATGCGATATGTGATCGCGCGATTTCTTATCCCCCGGGCGGATCGTATACGAGTGGTGTCGCAACGAATAAAAAAATCTCTTTTGGAATCGGGAATTTGCGCTAATGAATCGCGAATTTCCGTGCTGCCGATATACAGCGATGTCTCTCAATTTATCCGTGCAGCGCGCGATCAAAAAACCGATGCGCGATTCCGCGATTATTCATTCAAAATGATTGCGGCGGGCCGTTTTGTTGAAAAGGAAAAAAATTTTTTGATGCTGATTGACATGATGGCTGAATTTATAAAAATATGTCCCACGGCACTGTTGGTGATTGTCGGTGAGGGTCCTGATCGGGGAACGTATGAGTCCGGGATTGCATTTCACGGGCTTGAGAAAAATGTGTTGATAGAGCAATGGCGGAATGATCTCTTTTCTTTTTATAAGTCATTTGACCTATTTCTCCTCTCCTCAAATTACGAAGGATGGGGAAGGGCTGTAATTGAAGCAATGGCCGCAGGGCTCCCCGTGGTGATGACCGATGTCGGGCTTGCCGGGGAAATAGTCAAAGACGGAGAAAATGGTGCTGTGATTCCCGTCGGTAGCCGTAAGGCCTTGCTCAGAGCTGTTGGCGAACTTTACAAGAACTATGAAAAAAGAATTTTGTATGCAAAAAATGCGAGAGAAACAGTGTATCGCGAGAATGTATTGTTGACCAAAGAAATGTTTCTTGCGCGTTATACGGAAAGTTTTCGCGCGGGGTAATGCATGAAAACTTGCATTATTTTACCAGATGTTTTAAAAATCATTTTGGCGTCGCTCCGTCACAACTCA
>CAYFJB010000001.1:22802-27941 GCA_964343395.1 uncultured Candidatus Saccharibacteria bacterium | reverse complement strand
GAGTTTGTGGAATGTACAGGGTTTTCAAGGGTTCTTTGTTATCAATGAAGGAGGATACGCCATGCTTTTAGGGCCAGAGCTCGAGCGATTACACAAAACCATCCGGGTGCTTGACGCATCAATACTACCGTTTTTTGAGGAGAAAGAGTCCGGGGAACATGACTTGTCGTGGTACGTCCGTCGGAGGATTACCGATCTCAAATTTCGCTGTCTTGATGCAATCGGTGAATCCCAAGTGAGAATACTCAAAGAACGAGGATGTCCCGACAGTGTTGTTGAAAAGCTTCGGGATCAATTGGGTTCGGCGGCGCTGGGGGCGCTCGTTCTTGATTTTCCGGAGGGACATCTCGCGCTCCTTCCAGTGATTCCTTTCAGTCAAAGAGGTATTCACGATCAGATGCACGCCGTGTATATCAAAGACAAAAGGGGAAGGAGTGTTCTGGAATCAGAACAAATTGCTGATGGACATACGCTTCCTGACCGGCCTTACTGGATTCTGGACGCGGAAATTGGGGAGACAGCTGTTGGTTTTGTTAAGAACTCTGACGAAGCAAAAAAGCTAATTCTTAGCGAAGCACGATTGCCTCTTGTTACTCCTGAAATTATTGCGCTTGCGACACATACTGGAATGGTTTCGGATCATATTCTCGTTGCGGCTGATTCTTGGCGGAAATTTTCGGAGCAACCTATGCATCACATAGGTATTATATCGAGCAATAATGATGTTTGGCTGGGACTTGTTTTGGAATCTTTCCCGATAGTTCGAGTTTTTCCTTCCTGTCGTGAACGATGTGTGTCCTAGGTTTTTATTTCGTCCCCACTCGAAGAAGTTCGCCAGCATTATAAGCACTCATTTGTTTTATGCAGATGAGTTTTTTATTGGTATGATTACGGTGACAGGAACCCGGCCGTTACTGTTTTATCTATACACTATGAAGCTGCTTGTTGTTACCCAAAAAGTGGATCATGATGACGAAAATCTCGGCGCGTTTTATCGATGGTGGGAAAAGCTTGCTCCGCATACTGACGCAATGACGATTTTGTGCCGGAGCGCGGGAGACGTGGTTTTGCCGCCGCAGGTGACGGTGGCGACTTTCGGCGCCGACAAAAAAGGCCCGCATGGTAAAATTGGACGATTCGCGCGCTTCATGGAACTTTTGTCGCGCCACTACCGTCAGTCAGATACAGTGCTTTTCCACCAGATCCCCGAATTTGTGCTTGCGGCTGCGCCGGTTCTCAAAACCATCCGTCGCCGGTCGCTCTTTTGGTATGCGCATGGAGCAGTCACATGGAGATTGAAACTCGCAGAGCGGCTGGTGGATACGGTGATTACGTCATCAGCGGATGGTTTCCGTCTTCCTTCAAAAAAGGTCATATACACCGGACAAGCCATTGATACTGAAGTATTCAGACCGGGTGTTGGGAATGAGATTTCAGGTGTGGGCATCCGTGATTCCTCGCCGGTCATTCGTCTTATTACGATTGGCCGCATCTCGCCTGTCAAAGATTATGAGACTATGCTTCGGGCGTTCGCATTGCTTCGCGGGCGAAATGGCCGCGAATGGACACTTTCAATAGTGGGAGGGCCGCTCACAGTCCATGACGCAGAGTATCTTGCATTGCTTAAGAAACAGGCAGTGGAGCTGAATGTCGAAACAGCAGTCACCTTTTTTGGGCCGCGGCCGTATGGAGAAATCCCGAAGTTTCTCAACGCGCATGATGTATTTTTGAATCTTTCGTCGACAGGGTCGCTTGATAAAGCAGTGCTTGAAGCAATGGCATGCGGACGGACTGTTCTTACTGCCAATGGAGCATATCGGGACATACTTCCCTCTCGGTACTTCGTTGAGCACACGAGTCCCGAATTTGTTGCGGGACGATTGGGTACGCTTGCCGATGACGTGCGGCCCAACGAAGTGTTGCGCCGGATTGTTGTGGAGAATCACAGTCTTGATCGGATGATGACACAGTTGGTACCGCTTCTTGGGGGCGCTCCTTTGAGGTGATGAAGATGTATTACATTGCAAATGCTCGCATGCCGACCGAGCGCGCGCACGGCCTTCAGATTGCGAAGATGTGCGAGGCGTTTATTGAGGCGGGGGTGGAGGTTGAACTCATTGTGCCGCGGCGCGGCACGGTGAACCAATCAGTAAAAGAGTTTTATGGTCTTCGGCGTGAAGTGTCGATGACAAAACTTCCGGCGCTTGATTGGTATGGATGGGGTCGGTTGGGGTATTGGGTAAGCTCCCTCTCTTTCATGGCCGCATATTTTTTTTATTTTCTCCGCCGGCGCGGATCGCGTGAGAAGGGAATTATCTATACAACTGACCTTGATCAGTTTTCATGGGCGTGTGTGCCGGTACTTGTGATGCCGTATTTTGTTGAACTTCATGATGCGAAGCGCTACGGGCTGCTCTATGCTTTTTTGCTCCGACGCGCCAAGGGTATTATCGTCATCAATCACCGCATCAAACGCGAAGTCATGAAGGAGTTTCGCATACCGGCAGATCGTCTGCTGGTGCATCCCAACGGTATTGATATGGCATTTTTTTCCGGCGCGCCTACGCGGCGCGAGGCCCGTGATGCTTTGAAGATTCCTCATGATCGGTTTGTGGTGCTGTACCTCGGAAAAATGTATTCATGGAAGGGGCTTGGGATTATTGCTGATGTGGCAACACAGGTCGCTCCGGACGTATTTTTTTATTGTGTCGGCGGGACGCGCGAGGAATTGAAGGAGGCGATAGGAGTACGTATGGACATGGCGCGGATCATCTGCAGCGGCCATCGGCCGTATCATGAAGTCCCGCAGTGGCTCGCGGCGGCAGACGTACTCCTTGTGCTTGGTACCCGTACCAATGCGTATTCGTATTACCACACTTCTCCCATGAAGTTGTTTGAGTACATGGCAAGCAGCCGGCCCATCATTTCAGCGCGAACACCCGCGAACGAGGAAATCGTTTCCGACAGCGAAGTGTATTTTTATGATCCGGACAATGCAGCGGATCTGGCGCGCACTATCAAAGATGTGCGTACAGCTCTGGATTACTCCGCAGAAAAAACCGCACGTGCGTATGAGAAAGCTAATTCATATACGTGGGAGAAACGTGTCCGAAGCATACTGAATTTTGTTGCAGAAAAGTTATGAAAATTGGTATCATACTTCATCCTTACGGCGAAGAAAAACCTGGGGGTTTGGGCAGGGCAATTTTGGAATTGACGCGCTCTCTCATTGCGGCGTATCCGGAGCATGAGTACCTCCTGTTTCTGAAGGAGAAGCCGCGAGTGGCTCCTGTCTTTCAAGGCAATACAAGAATTGTGTGTTTAGGCTGGGGTTTATGGTGGCGTGAGCGTCTGCGCCGGGCCGCACCGGCGGATGTGTATCTTTTTAATACTCCGGTGCTGCCGCTTTTCTTTCGGCCCAAAAAAACAGTGGTGATCGCGCTTGACTGTGCATATCTTCACGACAGGAAAAAAGGATTAGGTTTGCTCGCGCGGCGCATACTCCTTAAGGCATACCATGGCTTTTCGCTTCGCCGCGCGGATAGGGTCATCGCAATCTCCAGGGCAACAAAAAAGGATATAATTAATTTTTTCGGCATCCGTGATGAGCATATTGTCGTTGCGTATCTCGGGATTCATGATTTTGGAGCGAGTGCGGAAGAAGAATGTCCGGTGCCGAAGAAATTTTTCTTGTATGTCGGTGTCTTCAAGGAGCGCAAAAACGTAGGCCGGATTATTGGTGCATTCGGACGAATTGCCGATCAGCTTCCGGAACATCATCTTGTCCTTGCAGGGAAAGGAGAAGGGGCGTATGCAGAGAAGGTTTGCGCAATGGCGCACGCGCGAGGACTGAAAGACCGCATCCATTTTGCTGGATACGTCACCGATGGCGAACTTGCGTATCTTTACCGGCGTTCAACCGCATGTGTATTCCCAAGCATTATTGAAGGGTTTGGATTCCCCGTGCTTGAAGCAATGAGTGCGGGGGCGCCAGTGGTGACTTCAAATGTGTCGTCACTCCTCGAAGTTGCGGGCGATGCCGCGATTCTAGTAAACCCGTTCTCGGAAGAAGAAATTGCCTCGGCAATGACACGTCTTGCGACCGATGAGGCACTGCGCGCCGAGTGTATCCGTAAAGGAAAAAAGCAGAGCCGTCTTTTTTCATGGGAAAATGCCGCGCGC
The DNA here is from genome assembly GCA_964343395.1 of uncultured Candidatus Saccharibacteria bacterium. GTDB lineage: Bacteria > Patescibacteriota > Minisyncoccia > Sungbacterales > HO2-52-23 > CAYFJB01. The sequence continues at coordinate 23,759 of CAYFJB010000001.1, read as the reverse complement.
GAATTTATGAACGCATTGCTTTTATAGTTATGAAAATTTGTTTTCTTACTCACAATCTGCGGCAGGATAACGGCGGAGGTGTCTTCTCCCTCCGCCTTATTCGCGGTCTTCAATCGGCGTTGGGGTGTGAGGTTGCGGTTTTAAGTGCGGTGCAGATGGTGCGGGTTCTCTCTAAAATCAGGAGCAGTGTACGAGAGTGTGATGTGGTGCATGCCTTTGATGTATTTCCTTACGGTTTTCTTGCGGCGTTGTGCTCGCTTGGTCTGAAAAAGAAAATTATTATTACCCTGATCGGGAGCGGATCTATCTTGCCGCTGCATCGTTATTTTCAGATGCCATTGGCGCGTTTTGCGCTTCGGCGCGCCGACAAGGTGGTTGCGATCAGTGCGTTCACACGCGCGGAGATTTTGAAACAAATCCCTGATCTTAACATTGAGGTCATCAATCCCGGTGTTGATCGAGAGGTATTCGCGAATGCCGACGGGTCCCACTATGATGTATCACGATTCCGTCCTTATGTCGTCAGCGTGGGACAGCTTCGCTGGCGCAAAGGGTATCACTTTTCGATCCGTGCGTTTGCAAAGGTGGCGGCGCATTTTCCGGACCTTCGCTATGTGATTGTAGGGAAGAAATATAAAGATGATTACTATCGGCGTCTCCAAAATCTTATCGGAGCATTGAATCTTGGGACGCGCGTATTTATTCTTGAAGATGTTATGACACGCGAAGAGCTTGCCGACGTTTATCGCGGAGCAGAGCTTTTTTGTTTATTTTCACAAAACGTGAATCGCGACGTAGAGGGATTCGGTCTGGTGTTTTTGGAAGCTGCGGCCGCGGGGTTGCCTGTGGTTGGGAGCAAGAATTGCGGCAGTGATGATGCGGTACAAGACGGGGAGAATGGCATACTCGTTACGACAAGAAGCCCCGATGATTTTGCGGCCGCATTGATTAGGATTT
>CAYFJB010000001.1:15035-22792 GCA_964343395.1 uncultured Candidatus Saccharibacteria bacterium | reverse complement strand
GGATTTTGTGCGATCAGGAATTAAAAAAGACAATGGCCGAGAAGTCCATTGCTTTTGCGCATATGATGAATTGGGACAGGCAGATTCTACGATATGCCGCGTCTTATAGAGGATTACTTCACTAGTTTCACGATAATATTCTCGGCGGGAAATGCACGCGCGAGCCCCGTGGATTCATAGAGCATTTGTATTTGCGGTGAAAGATTAACAAGTTTTTCTACGATACGGTTATAGAAAAAGAGGCGGGAACTCTTTTCAAACGTGATGCGGCGCGAAGCGATTCGCTCGAATGCAAAATTAAAGTAATACGCGCGTTCGCGCGCAATGCGGGCGCTTGCCGCGCGGTCTCGCACAAAAAAATCAAACGTGTTGACCGAGAAGAGTTTTTTATGCGTCGGGTCAATAAAATTGAATTTTGAAGTAAAATGAGGAACGCGGATGGTGATTGAACAGTTCTTTTTCAGGATCCGGTAGAGGTCCGAGAGAACAGGAATATAATTGATGTGTTCCAATACGTCTTGACATAAAATCTCGTCAAATTCTTCGTTTTGAAACGGGAGCGGCAGTTTTTCAATATCATGAATAATATCCACGCCGGGGAGTGTCGCGGAATCTAAATTGGTCCAACCCGGCTTGGAGTCGGTTCCGCACCCCACATTGAGTTTTTTGTGATTCATGGTATGGTATAGTATATGCGAAAATCAGAAAGAAGTAAAAAGACGGCGTTTATTACCGGTATTCTTGGACAGGATGGTTCGTATCTCGCTGAGTTTTTATTGTCAAAAAATTATCGCGTGGTGGGACTGGAGCGGAGATTGAGTCAAAAAAATAGAAAAAACATTGAGTATATTCAGGATAAGATCCAACTGTTTTCTGGGGATCTTTTGGATGAAGCGTCGCTCGTGCATGCGATTAAAGCAGTGGCGCCGGACGAAGTGTATAACCTTGCTGCGCAGTCATTTGTCGGTGATTCCTGGAAACAGCCCGTGTACACGGGCGAGGTGACGGGGCTTGGAGTGACGAGGATGCTTGAAGCGATTCGCCAAGTGAATCCTAAAATAAAATTTTATCAGGCGAGTTCAAGCGAAATGTTCGGAGGCGCCAAAGAATCGCAGCAAAATGAGAAGACGCCATTCTATCCGCGTAGTCCTTACGGAGCGGCAAAGCTGTATGGTCATTGGATCACCGTGAATTATCGGGAGTCGTACGAGATATTTGCGGTATCGGGAATTTTGTTTAACCACGAAAGTCCGCGCAGGGGCCTTGAGTTTGTGACTCGAAAAATTACGCATACAGCGGCGATGATTAAGTTGGGACTCGCGAAAGAAGTTCGCCTGGGGAATCTTGACGCCCAGCGCGATTGGGGTTTTGCTGGCGATTATGTAGAGGCGATGTGGCTGATGCTTCAGCAAAAAAAGCCGTACGATTACGTGATCGGCACCGGCGAGACGCATAGCGTCCGTGAGTTTGTGGAGGAGGTATTCGGCTACCTTGGACTGGACTGGAAAAAGTATGTGAAAATTGATGAAGATTTGATTCGTCCCGCAGAAGTAATACATTTGTGCGCGGATGCATCCCGCGCGCGCAAAGAATTGGGCTGGAAACCAAAAGTGGGATTCCGTGAGTTAATACGGATGATGGTTGACAGCGACATAAAGTTATTTTCAAGAAAGGTGCGAGAGGTCTTATGAAGATCGCACTGATTGTACGCAGACTCAATGTAAAGGGCGGCACGCAGAGGCAGGCCCTTTCTTTTGCGCAGGAACTTGTGCGGCGGGGACATGAGGTGACGATATATACCTTTTGGTATGATCCGGCCTCCTGTTATGAGGATCTGTGTCGCGGGCTTGTTGTCCAGGATCTTGGTGAGTATCCAGCAGGCAGAAACGCAGTTGCCGATTTTTTTGCCGTTCGCCGTGTAGCGCGCGCACTCGCCGCGCGGATTGCGTCCGATACCGAGTTTCTTAATCCTCATGACCAGGTCAGTTTTTTGGTCGCGTACTATTATAAGAAGAGAATCAGAAATATTCCGTCGGTCTGGATGATGAATGATATGCCGACGCGGTGCTGGGGCTCATGGCGTGATCGAGAGGTTGGAGGGGTGGGGCCCGTTTCTTTATTGAGAAGATTGATACATCGCGTGCTTGATGTTCATGATGTGCGCGCGGCGCGCGCGCAGAACGGCATTGCGGTGCTTGATGAACGCGACCGGCAGTGGGTCAGGGATCATATCGGGAAAGACGCAGTGGTGGTGCGAAGCGGCATTGATCTTACGCAATTTTTTTTTCGGCCGCGAGAGATGCGCGGCACCCCACTGCAATTGCTTATGAGCGGCATCTTTTTTCCGCACCGCAGGTTTGAAGACGGCATTGAAGCGGCGGGTGCACTTTTTAAAAATGGTTATGACGTTAGGCTAACGATCGTCGGGGGTTTCCGTGAGCACGATTCATATTACAAAAAAGTCGGATCGCTTGTGCGCTCGCTGGGCCTTGAAGGACGGGTACAGTGTGTAGGAAAGGTTTCTGAAGAGGCGTTGCAGGGTTACTACGAGACACATGATGTTTTTGTATTCCCCGCGCATTTTCAATCATGGGGGCTTGCGGTGTTTGAAGCTATGGCGTGCGGTATGCCGGTGATTGTTTCAAGAACCGCAGGCGCCAGTGAAGTATTGCGCGATGGGGAAACAGCGATGCTGGTGAATCCGAAGGCGCCTGAAGAAATCGCCAATGCGATCGCGCGGCTCATTAATGCGCCGGATTTCTATGCGCAGTTATCAAAAAACGGGCGGGCTTTTGTTGAAAAAAATATGTCATGGTCTCGGTATGCGGACGCGATGCTTGAGTTATTCGCTAAAGTGTAAGGAATCGCCGCGTTGTATTCCTATAGCTAACGTATCTCAATGAAAACCATTGTTATCACCAGTTTCCATCCCCATATTTCGCGCAATATTCTCGCGACGGATGCATTTTCCCGGCTTAAATCTTCGCCTGATCTTCGCATAGTCGTTGTGACCGCACCGTATAAAGTTGAGTATTTCATGGAGCAATTTGGCGGAGGGAACGTGGTGGTGGAGGGGGCTCCGCTCTATCGGTCTTCTCAAACTTTCCGTGGTCTTCTTTTTAAGCGTCTCGGTATCTTTCTTTTTAATACGAGTACCGCGCGGCTGCGGAAGCGCTACGAATTTTATCATCAGCATAAAGTATGCCGATATCTTTTTTCGCGCGCCATGGGGGTCGTTGGCCGTTCTTTCTTCCTGCGCCGGTTTTTTCGATGGCTGGATTTGCGCTGTTCTCCGAAAGGATTTTTTGATGCGGTGCTTGAGCGATGGAAACCGGATGCGCTATTCTCGACTGATCTGCAAAATGAAAATGATGTCTCGGCGGTCCAGGACGCCGAGAGACGCCGCATCCCGGTAATCGGCATGCTTCGGTCATGGGACAATACCACTCAGCGAATTCTTAGGGTACTGCCCGAGATTCTTTTCGTCGGCTCGATCGCGCTCAAGGCAGAGGTCTTGAAACTCTATCGTTATCCGGAGTCCCGTATCCGTGTAGTCGGAAATCCGCATTATGACCGATACCTTGAAGGTTCCTCCCGAAGTAAAGAGGATCTCTGCCGCGCGTTTGGCCTAGATCCATCCCGACGCCTTATTCTCTATGCGCCAGTAGGTGATATCCTGATTAAGAAGAACGATATCGATCAGTACGTGATGCAGTTACTTGGTATGGTTGACGCATCGGTCCTCGTGCGCTTCCCGCCGGATGAGGCGATTACGCTCACCGATTTTATCCTCCCTGCAAATATGGCTCTTGACCGGCCGGGCAAAGTATTCAAGGATACAGAGTTTGCGGATCGCGAGATTCAGCCGGAGGATGACCAGCGTCTTATTGATTCTATATACCATGCCGATCTTGTCATTACCGGGCCTACCTCGATTTGTCTTGATGCGGCGTTGATGGATCGTCCAGTCATTGCGGTTAATTGTTATCCGTCTCCGCGGAATTTCTATGATTCGGTCTGGAGTTACCGGTGTGATCATACGAGAAAGCTCCTCGCAACCGGCGGGGTACGGTATGTCACGACAAAAGATGAATTTTTTGTGGCGATCAACGAATATTTCTCCAATCCCGATCGCGATCGTGAGGGAAGGGCGCGGGTGCGGGCTCTATGGTTTTCTCATGCGGATGGGCATGCTGGTGAACGGTTCGCCGGCGAGGTTTTAAATTTCCTTGAGCGTTCTTGATTATGAAAACAATTTTAATCCCCATCACCAATAATTTTTTTGTACGGACGTTTCTTCGCACTGATGCGAGTCGCATCATCAAGCATATTTCTGATGTGCGGGTAGTGTTTTTGACGTCCCGTGAAAAGCTCGGCTACTATCGTCATGAATTCGGTTCGGCAAGTTTTGTTTTCGATGCATTGCCGGAGGGCATGGATCATCGTACGGAGCGATTTTTTAAGTTTCTTGAAACCTCAAGCATTCATTCCCGCACCCAAGACATGTTGCAGCGCTGGGATATGTCGCGGCAGAAAACGTGGAAGGAGATTGTAAGGAAGATGCCTCTGGCTTTATTGAAGCGCGTCTTCTGGCATCTCGGCAGATATTCATGGTGGCGCGGCTTTATACGTCGGTTCTTTTTTTTCTTTTCGGATGCCGCGGTCATCGCGATTTTTGATCGCTATACGCCAGATGTTCTTTTCTGTCCGACCATGATCGGCCGGGACTATTGGTTTTTGAGAGAGGCGCGGCGCCGCGGCATAAAAACCGTAGGGATGATTCTTTCATGGGATAATCTTTTCAGCAAAACTTTGCTTCGCGTCCACCCGCATTTTCTCCTTGTTCAGACGCAGTATGTCGCGTATGCGGCAGAGCGTTTTGGAGATTTCCCGTCGGGAAAGAGTGTTGTTGTCGGCGTTCCGTCATACGATTATTATTTTCGTCACGAAGGACAGGAGACGCGCGCGGAATTTTTCAAAAAAATCGGTGCGGATTCGACAAAAAAACTTTTGCTCTACGCATTTTCCGGAAAAGCGGGATTTGAGATTGAATTGGAGATTATAGAGATACTGCATGAGGCGATCAAAAAACAAGAAATACGAGATGAAGTGCAGGTGCTGCTTCGTCCGTACCCGCGGTACGACTTTCCGCATGAGAAACTTGAGCGGATCCGCGCGAAGTACGGATTTCTTATTGTCGCTCCGGTAGCGCATGTCGGAATCGGTGCGGAGAGTTGGGAGTTTGATGATGCAGCGCTTTGGCTTCTCACCAACAGCCTCTTCCACGCAGACCTTGTGATTACGATGTATTCAACATTTTTCATTGAAGCGGCGATTTTTGATAAGCCGCTTATCGGTATCGCCTTTGACGGCGCGCGGCCGCGCGAGTACTGGGATTCTGCCTCGCGTTTTTTTGATTGGAATCATCTTGCCGATATCAAGAAGTTAAACGGCATACGGCTTGTCAAAAGCCGCGAGGAATTCGCGGGGGCGGTGAATCGGGCGCTTCATGATCCGTCGGACCTTCGTGAGGGGAGAAGAAAAATCGTTGCTCAGCAGTGCGAATATACAGACGGGCATTCTGCCGAGCGCATTGCGCGCGCTCTTCTCAACGCACTTGAACTATGAAAACCATTATCATAACACTTTCATCGCATCCTGTTTTTAAGAACCTCTTTTTCTTTCCGGGAAGTTTTTGGGAGAAGTTTTGCGGGATGCTTGCGGAGGACAGAGAAAAACGTCTGCGCGCGGTTGTGGTGATGCCCGCGCCGTATAAAGAAAAATACGAGGCGCGGTTTAGAGAAGTTCTCGGCCGGTTTCCCCAACAGATTTTCGTTGAATATTCCGCGGTCCCTTTGCCGCAAGGAATCATCGCGCGACTTTTTCGTTTCTTCTACTCGTATCTTATTTATACGAGCACAACCCGTCTCCTCGCCACCATGGGGACTCGTCCTGACGAGATGCCCGCGGGGAGCAGACGTCTTGCATTTCTTAAGGCCGCAATTGCTTCGACGTTCGGGAGATCATCCTTTATTAAAGAAAAAGTGATCACGGCACTTTTTGACTGTTTGTTTCCCGTTCGTCCCTTTGCGGAGTTATTCAAGAAATACCGCCCTGATTGCGTGTTTCTCCCGAATCTTTACGGTTGGTTTGATACGATTGTTGCCCGTGACGCGAAAGCGTGCGGAATAAAAACCGTCGGGATGACCGCAAACTGGGATCACATTGATAAGTATTTTATGCCGGTGCGGACCGACTCATTTCTTGCGCAGAATAATCAGATACGGGATGCGGCAGAGCGCCTTCAGGGTTATAGACCCGGGGAGATTACCGTGACCGGATATCCGCATTTTGATTTCATCAACCGCAAGGAGTACCTCGTTGCGCGGAGTGCCTTTTTGTCGTCAGTCGGTTTCTCCGATGGCGTCAAATATCTTCTCTATATCTCTGGAAGCGTGTACTGCCCGGATGAACCGGAGGTGATTGAACAAGTGCTTCGGTGGATTGATGAGGGACGATTCGCGCCGCACGACGTGCGGTTGGTGATTCGTCCGTATTTGGGCGGGCGGCTGCGCGATCATGATTTTGATGTGAAGAAATTTGAGGGATTCAAAACGCACTCGCGCGTGGTGTTCTATGAGCGCGAATCATGGCACGATCTTCCGGCTACCGCCAAGCTGCTTAATTTTATGGCGCACGCGGACGCGGTGCTCTCGGCATTCAGCACTGCGGCGCTTGAGGTCGCACTTTTTGATCGGCCGCTCATCGCGATCGGATTTGACGGACAGCATCAAAGACCCATTCATCGCTCAGTCCGCCGGTTTGAAGAATTCACCCATTTTCAGGATCTGTATGCGACTGGCGGCATTCGGGTCACGCGCAGTTTTGATGAACTGTTTGTTGCCATCAAAACATATCTTGCTAATCCGTCTCTTGATGCAGAGGGCCGCGCATTGATTCGCCGGACCATGTGTCCGTTTCCCGATAGCGGCACTGCACAACGGATCCTTGATATTCTTTTGAAAATTAATCAAATATAGGGTACAAGTTGATATATATGCGGATACTATCTCTTTTTTCCAGGCGCGCATTGGTTCTTGGCGGCCTCATAGGTATCGCGATTTTTGCCGCAGCGGAAATTGCCGCGCTCATTTTCTATCGTGAGTTTTGGGTGGATGAGCTCTTTGCGGCATGGCGGAGTTATCTCATTTTTAAGGGAGAGTTCGTGCCGTTTCGCGATGGCGTGTTTCCCTATCCCCCGTTGATTATTCCGATGCACGGGGCAGTGCAGTATTTGTTTGGACCGAGTTTATATGCGGGCCGCGTGCTCATGAGCGCTTTTTTTGCAGGGGTTCTCTTTTTGGTCTATCGGCTTGCCGCGCGTCACGGAGGCAGGGGATGGGCGTTTGCGGCGCTCGCACTCATCGTAAGCAACGTTCTTCTCGCGGGAAATTACGTTTCTGCAACTACATATGCGCTCGTGATGTTCATTCTGCTTTGCGTGGTGGCGAGCGAAACCTGGGAAATTTCCCGCGATACAAAAATACTCATCGCGGGGGGAGCGAACGCACTGCTCCTCCTGACGCGCACGAACATGATTGTCGTGCCGATTGCGTTTGCGGTTTATTATCTTCTTATTAAAATTCCCGTTAAAGATATCATCTTTTTTATGATGATCGTTGGGGGGTTAACCGTAGTGGGGTATCTGCCTTTAATCGTGTTTGATCCTTCACTTGCGATTGCCTATACGGTGAGTT
>CAYFJB010000001.1:2454-15025 GCA_964343395.1 uncultured Candidatus Saccharibacteria bacterium | reverse complement strand
GAGTTCCTTTGGAAATATCGGCCTTTTCAAAGATGTGCCTCCGTCACTTAAAGAGGGAGGCCAGAGTGTGATGCAGTTTCTTGAAGTATTCACCGGATTTGTCAAAGAATATTTCGGTATTGTGGCGCTCTTTGGCGCGATATCATGGGCGGTTCTTTGGGAAAAAAGGCGTGAGCTCGCCGCATTTTTGAGGCGTGAGCATCTCTATCTATTGCTTCTGTGTCTTTCCGCAGCGCTCATGGGAAGCCATTATTTTTATCCAAGAATTGCAGGTCATGTATACTATGCGAATTATTTTATTCCTGTCATGGTGCTCGCGGTGGTAATCGGCAGCGCAAAATTTTTTGCGGGGAATCGATTCGTGTCTATAATGGTGGGAGCGGTGATCGTGTTGAGTTTTGCGGCAAATCTATATCGGGTTGATGTTGTTTCAAATCCGAGGGAGGAGTCAGATATCGCGCGCGTGAATCGCGGTGCGGCGTTTCTCGCCGCGCATACGGGCGCGCGCGATCGGATTGTGACTCTTGATAATTCCATTATTCATATTTTTGCGGCCGACCGGCAGACGTTTGCCCCATTGATGAATCGCACCTTTCTTCTTTTGGGGGATGCTGATACCGCAAAAGTCGCGCGCCTCGGTTTCTACAATTTGGACATGGTGCGATTCTGGCTTCTTGAACGTGCGGATTTTCTCGCGATTCATCAAGAGCGGTGGCCATCGTCGGTGCTGCGCATGCCTTTTTGGGGAAAGGGGACTGAAGACGCGGAGCGCGGTATTGCAGAAATTCAGAGCGTCATTGATACGAAGTATGAGCTTGTTGGAACCGTGTTGAACGTATATCCGCGTAAATACACGGAAGGGAATGACGGCGGCACATTGGTGCTTTATAAAAGAAAACCATGATTTCGGTGGTGTTTCCCGTATATAACGAAAAAGAAAATATCATGCTTCTTATCGAGGAGCTTATGCGTGTGCTCGACGGGTGTCGAGAAAATTTTGAGCTGATTGCGGTTGATGATGGTTCTCGGGATGGGAGTTTTGAGGAACTTGCCCGCATTGCTGAGGCAAACCCGCATTTAGAAGTGATTCAGTTCTCACGAAATTTCGGACAGACTGCGGCGATTGCCGCGGGCATTGCCGCATGCCGCGGGGAAGTGGTGGTGACGATTGATAGCGATCTTGAGAATGATCCGAAAGATATTCCGCGGCTTCTTGAAAAGCTCGGAGAGGGATATGACGTGGTATCCGGCTGGCGCCATGGTCGGTGGAATGGGCAGACCTTCACGCGAAAAGTGCCATCGCGCATTGCAAATTGGCTGATTTCAAAAATCGGCGGACTGCGGCTTCATGACTATGGTTGTACGCTCAAGGCGTATCGGCGCGAGCTTGTTGCCGGCGTGCCGCTCTACGGAGAGATGCATCGTTTTATCCCCGCATACCTTTATTGGAAGGGGGCTCGTGTGGATGAAGTTTTGGTGAACTACCGGCCGCGGCTTCACGGGACGAGTAAGTACGGGATCTCGCGGACATTCAGGGTGATGCTGGACATTGTGCTCATTAGATTTCTTACGCGGTACATGAATCGGCCGATTCATTTTTTTGGTGGCATCGGATTTTTTGCGTTTTTTATCGGGCTTTCCGCAGCAGCAGCTGCTGTACTGCTTAAGATATTTTCTGAAACATCGTTAATCAGAACACCGCTTCCTATTCTCTCCGCCCTTTTTACCATCCTCGGCGTGCAGTTTATCGTGATGGGGGTTCTTGCGGAGATCATCATGCGCACCTATTACGAGTCACAGAAAAAGACGCCGTATGAGATAAAAGGAAAAGTGAATTTTAGATAATTACCTTTTGTCATGGACGCAAATATCTATGAATGCATGACACAGGTTGCCAATCAGCTCTGGTGGTTTAGGGGTCGTCGTTTTGGCATCGGTCTTCTGCTAAAACAATATTTGGATGAAGTATCCACGGAGAGGCGCGTATTGTCAGTTGGGTCTGGCCATCGGAGTGAACTTGAGTTTCTCACGCGATACGGTCGCGTGATCGGTATTGATAAGGATAAAGATGTTGTTGGGCGTCTTCATGGAATTGAAGGCGTTGAAGAATTGTATCATGCATCAGTGGAGAAAATGCCATTTGAGGACAGTATGTTTGACGCCATATTTATTTTAGACGTACTTGAGCATGTTGAGGATGATAAAAGCGGCATGCGCGAATTGCGGCGAGTGTTGAAACCCGGCGGGATCCTCGTCGTGACGGTACCTGCGTTTCAGTGGCTGTGGACGCGCGCCGACGAGCAGCTGCATCACTTCCGCCGCTACCGAAAAAAAACACTTCTGCGGCTTTTTGCTGAATCGGATTTTGAGCCGATGCGTGTTACCTATTTTAATACGTTCCTTTTTCCACCCATTGCGTTTCTGAAAATCCTTTTTCGGTGGTGGAAGCCGAAGGGTTTAGTTGACCATGAGGTTCCCCGCCTCTGGATTAATCGGATTTTGGAAAAGATATTCCGCGCGGAGTTTTATTGCACGTCCAAGGTTGATTTTCCTTTCGGCGTCTCGCTTTTTGCTGTGGCACGCAAGGACTCTCACCTCAGTTGATAAATAGTGACTCCTTCTTTTTCGTAGACGAGTACGAGACCGGGAATGGCGAGTTTAGGGTCTTTTACAAGTTCGCGCTCGCGCTGTCCGTAGTAAAAATAATCAAGCCGGTAAGGAAGAGTGTCCGGGGTGACGGGTTTGAGCGATCTATAGCGCGTGACGACTCGTTGGTGAAATTCAACGTTCCATTGCGGGGCGTGTTGTCCTTTTGAGGAGAAGATGCTTCCCGGAGCTCGCGCGCGGTAATAGTCGTGGAAGATATACGAGATGCCCTCATGGTCTTCGTCCTTCGGGGGATAGGTTTTTGCAGTCGCGAAATATTCGCCGAATTTTTCCGGAGGGACTTCCAGCGCGCGATTAAGCATCATGAATCTTTCAAGGATTTCTCTCATGGATGCAACGGTGCTCCATCCGTTGGGAACAAAAATTTTATTATGCGTCAGGTGTTTTATGAAGATATTAGTAACAAATGACGGTGTGCCCACTACCGATCCGGAGGGGGTGTGGGCGTTGAGCCATTGATAACTTTTTTCTTCCGCTGAGGGGATGGTTGCGGCTGTACGATTGTTGCCGATGTAGCGATATTGAGTATGAAGACCCTTCAAAAAGAGCAGGCCAATTGCACACCATACGAGAATGCGGCCGTAGCGTCTTCGTTCAACACCGACGTACACGGCATACCAGTAACCGGCTATGGCAACAGTGCCGGCGCCCGCGAGTATAAAAAGTGATACGCGGAGCGTTTGATTATGGGTAATGATGCCTTTCAGAATAAGCCCTGCCACGGCAAGGAAAATTCCCGCACTAATCCACTTCTCCACGCGGAGAAGTTTTTTTCCATAACGATTAATAAGAAAGAATCCGAGGGCAATAAATGTAAGGGTGAGCACGAATTGACGTGGTTTGATCCAGTGATCCGGCTGGGGGTTGAAGCCGGTGAGTATCTGGAAGTTATAAACAATATAGACTGGAAGCAGAAGTCCGACAAAATACGCCGCGAGGCGGAAACGCTCTTTGCGAAAACAAAGATAGGCCGCGAGCGCCAGGAGCGAATGCTGGACATATGTAAAAACAACCGGCGCGTACAAAAAAGGCGCGTACCCACGTTCGGGACCGACGCGGAGCATAATGTCGCGATAGGTGGGATATCTTGAGAATTCAAAGAGACGAATCCAGTGATAGAGTGACACTAGAGCAGTTACCTCGACGATGAGTACAATTTTTTTGAGGGCCCGATAGTCCTTTCGGATGAGAAAAATCAGCGCCATAATGCCCAGGGCCGCCGCGATATAGACAGGGTAGTAAAAGTAGGTATAAAAGAGCGCGCCGAGTGCGAGTCCCGCGAAATAGGGGGTATATTTTTCATTTTTCAGGAGCGAGCGCGCAATGAGCCAGAGCGTTAAAAAAAATAAGGGCGTGGTAAGAAGCGGATCTTCAAAACGGTTGAAGAAGAGCCGTGTCTGCGGATTGAAAAGCTGGGTGATGAACCACGCCTGATAGTATTTGGTGAGGAGGGGGAAGAATGCGAGGTATCGTGGAATGATGGCGGAGAGCATGGCAAAGAAATGTGAGACGCCGCGGCTCCCCGTGATTTCAAGAGCAAGAAGATAGAGAAGAAAAAAACTGAGTGCGGGGAAAATTATAGTGCTTGCGATAAATGCGGCGTTGAGTGATCCGAGGGCGCGGGCCATATAGCCCATCACGAGATGCGGAATCGGAGGAAGAAAACCGGGCGTGCCAGCGTTTTCCGCAAGCGCGGTGTCGCCGGTGACGTTGCCGGTTTCGTACACGGCTTTGGAGGGGGGAATATTATTATACCGTTCATCCACGCCGATGAGCGTCGGGTAGTACGGCATTCCCTGCGTGCGGAGTTGGTACCATAATACGGAGTGATGCAGTCCGTAGAGCATGGCGACCCCAAGGGTTAAAAGAAGGGCAATTCTATGGTAGCGAAAGAATTTTTTCATTGTAGTCGATCGGCGTGCGCGAGGCGGTATACTACTATATCCACATTCTTTTCGGGGATTTTTATGCGATTCTCATAGCGGTAGCGGCCGTCGAGAATTGATTTTTTTGCTTCAATATCCGCACGGTTATTTTTATAGAGCATGTCATTGGACCGAAGGAATAAAAATGCGATGGGCTCCGGGAGAATTTCGTTAATCTTCAGCAGTTCCTCATTGGTCGCGTTTTGGGAAACCACGCGTACAGGATAAGAAATTTCCGTCGTATGGGTTCCTTTGTTGAAATAGACGAATTGCGGTGTGTATCCCCGAATGAAATGCTGGATAATGCGGGCGTGCAATGTCCCAACTTTATGATATCTTCGTTCAAGCGCGAGCTGGTGCACGAACATGGTGGCAAAAAGCGGAATAAAAAAAATGGCGAGCGTCCAGGCGGCGAGTATTTTTGATCCCCACGGATGTTCTGTTATGAATGTGCGCAGATACTCAAAGAATATTTTTGCGGCAAGAGCGATCAGCGGCACGAAAAGCGGCAGATAGTAAAGATTGTAACGATGGATGTTTTCTTGGTCCATGCGGGTGAAGATATTGGTGGCTGTATTCATCGCGAGAATTGATACGGCAGCAAGAATTACAAAGAGGCGTGAGGACGACTCAAGTTTTTTCCACGCCATTGCGCAGATAAAAATCGCGGCAAAGAAAAGAAAAAAGAAATACCGTGCGAAGATCATATAGGAGGTGAGATACGGAGTCGGCTGTGCCGGATAGATGAGATGGAAGATGGTCATGGTGCGAAAAAAATGATAGACATTGCCCCAGAGATTTCCCCAAAGGTTTTGGAAAAATCCTCCAAGAAAACTGTTGTAAAGCTCGGCAGATTCTTGGGTGGGGAGGTGGGGGAAGAAAGATGGCATCGGATAGAAAAGAAAACGGGAGGCGAGCAGGAAGAGAAGCGCGAAGGCGCCGTAGATCGCGAGGAGAAACAGGGGAAGCGGAATGCTGGATATGCGTGCGTCTCCGCTCCATTTTTTATGATAGGCGACGATGATGAATGCGGCTATTCCGAATAAGAATCCGAACAGTGTCATTTTGTAGAGAAAAATGAGCAGGAGAAGGAGTGAAAATTTTAGAATAGTCAACGCGGTAAATTTCTTTTTTTGGTATTCAGCAAGAACGACGAGGGTTGCAATGGCAAGGAGACACGCGCCGAGCGGCTCCATGAGCGATGAGGTGTGGATATTGCGCCAGATTCCGGGAATGAGAAAATAGGCGAGCGCGGTGAAGAATGCGAAGCGGCGGCTTCGGGGGTAGAGCCGTAGGGCGATATAGTAGATAAAGATTGAGGCGCCGATCGCGGCAACCCAATTTGCAAAGTAGGCGACTGACGGACTTTCGCCGAAGAGTTTGAAGAAGAGCGCAAGGTAGGTGTGGAAGAGAGGATAATAATTTGAATGGTGAAGCGGATACCCGTATTTGATGATATCAAGAACCATGTATTGTCTCGTTGAAAAATCAAAATCTCGGCTGATGCCCTGCGCAATGGAGAAATGATCAACCTCGTCCCATCCAAGAAGTTCCTGAAACCAAAGATGGTTTACGGTATAAAACGAGAGTCCGATTCCGACGAGAAGAATAATCCAAATATAGTTTGTATTCCATAGCGCACGGATAGGTTTTTGATGTTCGTGCATCATATTATTTTTCAGAAACGCTTCGGATGATATAAGGTGTCTCATTCCTTCCTTCGTAGAAGATTCTTAAAATAAACTCGGCGAGAAATCCGATCATAATAAAAAGAATGCCGATTGTGATGCAGAAGGACGCAATAATGGGGAGAGGAGTTTGCCCGAAATTTCTTAATGCATACAGTTTGAGGATCACTGCTCCAAGAGTGGCGAGGGAGCCGACGCCGAAACTGCCGAGGCCTATGCTTCCGAAAATAAGCAGGGGGCGGACGGTTCGCGTGAGGAATTTTACGGTAAAAAGGTCTGTTAGGTTTTTAAGTCCGATGAAGAAACTGTGTTTGGTCGCGTCCCGGGTCCGCTCGTGGTGGCGCACGGGGACCTCAACGAGCCGCGCGCCGCGTAACGCAAGAATTGCGGCAAGATAGATGTGCATTTCTCCGTAAAGACGGATTCCCTGAAGGAACTGCTTTTTAAATATCTTGAGGGCACAGCCGTAGTCGTGGACATTGACTCCCAGGACGAATCGCGCGAGGGCGTTTGCAAGGCGCGAGGAAAAACGGCGTCCAAAGGTGTCGTGTCGGACTTGACGCCAGCCAACGACGGCATCGTATCCCTCTTTGATTTTTTCAAACATTCGCGCAATGTCTTGCGGATCGTTTTGAAGATCTGCATCGAGGGTAACGATAAGGTCGCCGCGAGCCGCATGAATTCCCGCATCAAGGCCTGCGCTCTGGCCGATGTTGGCGGCGATGGAGAGCACCCGTAAGGGTGAGAGCAGGCGGAGCTGCTCCAATGTCTTATCCGTTGATCCGTTATCAACCGCAATGATTTCAAAGGGTTCGCCGATGGTGCGAAGTGCCGCGAGTAAATGCGTATGGAGATCCTTCACGTTGTGCTCTTCGTTGTATGCGGGGAAGATTGCAGAAATCATTGCGGTTTAAGACCTTTAGTTCATCCAATTTTTAAAATCGGTAAGGAATTGTGTGACGACTTCGTCGGTTTTGAAGTGTGAGATCATATCTGGAAAGAATTTGGGCGGCACCGTAACAATGTGTGCTCCGGCAATCGCGGCGTCCCTGACATCGGCCACTTTTCTGATGCTCCCGGCGATGATTTCAACGCCCGGATAGGAGCGGTCCAGAAGAAGTCGGACTGCGCGTACAACTTCTTCCGGCATCGCATCTTTATGATCAAGCGCCCCCTTTTCTTCGGCTGCCGCGCGCAGGGCTGCATGCGGAGCGGCAACACTATCACGAATTCTGGCCCAGAAGAGCGATACGTATCGCGCGCCTGCGGCCGCAGCCATTATGGATTGGCTTACGGTCATGCAGCAGGTGCAGTTGACGGAGAATCCGTCGGCGTTGAGTTTCTGGATCACTTCCAGTTCCTTCCATCCGATCTGCACTTTTATCGAAAGATGTTCGTAGCGGAATGTTTCCCGAAATTCGTGCGCCTGACGCAGAATTTCTTCAGGATTTTGCGAGAATACTTCAACCGAGAGATGAATGCCGTTTTGATAACGTCTTATAAGTTCAATAATTTTTCCAATATGTGCCGTAAATTGGGTTTTTGGTTCCTTGGAGAGAAGTGATGGGTTGGTGGTGATGCCACGCACAAAGCCGCGTTTCAACGCTTCCTCAATATCATGAAGATTTGCCGAATCAATAAAAATTTTCATGGTTGTTTTTGGAGTTTAATAATAAGTTCTGCGGCCTCTTGAAAGTTTGAGGCATAATAATCGCTTTGGATTCCTTCGTTGTAGGGCGCAGAGATAAGAATGCCTATTGTTCCCGCCGCGGCCGCGGCCGCAGTATCCGTATCGCTGTCGCCGACAAAATACGAATGGCGAAGGTCTATATTCCATTTCCGGGCCGCGCGTATCAGCATTCCCGGTTTTGGTTTTTTGCACGAGCAGTTATCTTCGGTGCGATGGGGGCAGATGTAGATATCATCAAACGGAAGTTTCTCCACTTCGTTTTGGATAGCGCGCCACATCTCTTCCGCAATAAGTCCTAATGCTCGATCGGGCTGATTTGAGACGAGAATGCGGAGGAATCCTTTTTGCCCAAGGAGTTGGAGCGCACGCGCCGCATCGGGGATGAGCTTGAATTCGTCGAGCGTGCGCGGTGCAGTGGGAAAACGGAATCCCTCGCGCATCACGCCTTGTACGACGACGCCGTCACGATCAATAAATACTGCGTGCCGCGTTGAATCTGTCATTCTAATTTCGGTGTGAGTTCAAGCGTTTCAAAATAGCGAAGTTGGGCGATGAGTTCTTTCAGCCGAAACGCAATGAGGTGGTGGAGAAGCACATGAAATGATTCCACGAGCGCGGTTGAGTGAGCTGGCACGACAATTGGTATGTCTACCAATGTTTTCATCGGACCTCCTTCAAATCCGGAAAATCCAATCGTTTTTCCGCCGCGGTCTTTTATATACTGAAGACCTTTCAGAAGATTTTGCGACCACTTTCCGCCGACGTCAGACCCGCTGCCGCCGTGCACGCTTATCCCGATGCCGAGTCCGCCTTTTTCGTAATTGGTGTCAAGCCACGCTGTAAATATATCTTCTTTCGGCCGATCGTTGACAATTGCGCTGATCAACGGAATATTGTCCCATGGCGCGGTTGCGCGCAGTCCTCGAGTTCCCGGCTGATCGCTGACGGTCTTGGAGAGGTCAGCAGCAAAGTGAGACGCAGTGGATGCAGAACCGCCATTGCCCATAATGTAGACGGGAATGTCATTGCGCCATGCGTGAAAGAGTGCCTCGATCGCAGCGTCAATATGCTCCATATGTTTTTCAATAAGCAGATTGAGCAGGCGTTCGCTGTCGCGAAAATAGCGAAGCGTATAGTCGTGGTGGTTCATATAGTTGAATAGTTGCAATGAATTCTAGGGAAAAAGTATCATGGAGGGAAAAGAGTTGCAACTGATCGGAAAAAGTGTTGTAACCATTTTTAATGAAGCAATACAGCTCCTTCCCAATCATATGAAAAGGGGATTTCTCTGAATTTGTAAGTGCTGGCAAGCCAGTCGCGGAGTATTGATTTTTGCTGCGGAGAGCTGTAGAACATGAAAAATCCGCCTCCACCTGCGCCGACGAGTTTTCCTCCGATAGCCCCGTGCGCGCGGGCGCCCTCGTATATCTTGTCAAAATAAGGATCGCTCACTCCCGAGAGATTCCGTTTCGCAGACCAATGTGCATGGAGGAGCTCGCCAAACGCCGTAAGGTTGCCTGTGACGAGTGCTGAATAGACGTCTTCACCGATCTGTTTGATCGTGTGGTAGTACGCCGTGACGCGGGGGTCGTGCTCCGAGAGTTCTTTTTGTTTTCCGAGGATGGCGGCGCTGTCGTGCCGCACACCGGTATAAAACAACCCGATTCCGTGCTTCAAATTTTCAAGAGTAGTGCGGTCCACCGGCGGGTCTTCGACGACAACTTTTCCATTCGGTGCAATCCTTAAAAGTCGGAGTCCGCCAAAGGCGGCCATATACTGATCGTGTTTTCCAACAGGCCGTTTGAGAATGTCCATTTCGAGCGCGGCGGCGTATTCGGCGAGCGTGTGGCGGTCGAGTGTCACGTTTTTATAATGATAGAGCGTCTGCATGAGACCTACCGCATACGCACCAGACGTGCCAAGGCCCGTGCCGTCGGCGACATCGCTCAAAAAAGTGACTTCAATGCTGTCATGTATGCCCGCATGAATGAGTGCCGCGCGCACTAAATCGTTTTTGAGAGCGTTGACTGAATCGGTCTCTTCGCTCACATGTGATTTGACGCGAATGCGCGAATCAAGCGTCGGGCGGTTGATGATCACATATGCGTATTTGTCGAGTGCCACGCTCAAGACAAACCCGCCGTGGCGTGACGCAAAAAATGGAAGATCTGTTCCTCCTCCGCCAAGGGAGATACGGACAGGCATTCGCGCGATAATCATCATAGTTTGAGAGTATCGTAAGTAAGGAGCAAGTCAAGGGGACGCCTATTTGACTTATGCGTTAAAAAATTGGATGATTATTGTATGATTGATGGGGTAGTAATCAAACAAATAATAATGCATCGGGATGAGCGTGGATTTTTTGCGGAACTTCTGAAAACTGGCGATGAGACGTTCCACGAAATCAAACAGACAAGCTACAGTGAGACACGTCCCGGCGTGATTAAGGCGTTCCATGTGCATAACTATTGGGAAGTGTGGTGCGTTATAAAAGGGCATGCGCGAGTGGTGCTTTACGATGGGCGTTCTGAATCCCTGACGTATGGAAAAACACAGGTGGTTTTTACCGGCGAGGAAAATCTTCAGACGATTGCGATTCCGCCAAACGTTGCGCACGGCTATGAGGCGGTTGGCGAGACGGCGATGGGGATCATATATCACGCAGAAGAGCCGTATGATCTTTCGCGGCGGCAGATTGAACATATTTCCTATAATGATCCGACAATCAATTTTCAATGGTGAAATTGCGAGTTAAAAATGCAAAATTTATTCGGGTGCGGCATTTGATTGAGCGTTCACGAGGCGAACTTATTCCGATAGAGGCACTCCGTGATGTTCCTTTTGAGATCAAAAGGATATTTTTTATCCGCGGTGTCAAAGATTCAAGAGTAGTGCGCGGCGAGCACGCGCACACCCGAGCGCGCCAAGTGCTTTTGTGTGTTCATGGTTCCTGCGTGCTGCATTTGGATGATGGCAGTAAAAAACAAAAGATTCTTATGCGCGATCCTGCGGTTGGAATCCTTATTCATCCGGATGTGTGGGTGCGGATGACCAATTTTTCTAGGGACTGCGTGCTCTGCGCGGTTGCGGATGAGTACTTTGACCGCGACGAGTATATCAACGAGTATGATGCGTTTATAGCGCGTAAACGTAAAAGAAAAATTGACGAACCGCGGAGGCGGAAATAATTAAATTTATGTGTAAAAAATACAACGCTCTGGTTTCTTACTTTTGATGTTACAAAATGTCAAATCATTTAATTCGTCAAGCAGTTATTCTCGCCGGTGGACAGGGGATGCGGCTGCGGCCGCTGACCAATGATCTGCCAAAGCCTATGGCGCCGGTGAACGGCAAGCCATTTTTGGAATATCTCATTGAACTTTTGAAAGACAACGGGATTGAAGAGGTGGTGCTGCTGCTTGGGTACTTGCCGGAGAAGATCAGAGAATATTTCGGCGATGGGTCGCGTCACGGAGTGCAGATCCGGTATTCAGTGACGAGTCCCGAAGACGAAACCGGCGCTCGCCTGCGCGCCGCATCAGCGCTGCTCCACGATACGTTTCTCCTGCTTTACTGCGACAACTATTGGCCTTTGCGGCTCGCGGGACTTTTTGATTTTTATCAAAAGAAAAAAGTGATTGCTTCTGTAACCGTGTATACGAATAAGGACGGACGCGCTAAAAATAATATACGCGTTGATGAACATGGGTACGTAATCGCATATGATCCTTCGCGCGTTGCCCCTGATTTAAACGGGGTTGAAATCGGTTTTTTTGTCCTGAATAAAAGAATTCTTTCCTATATCCCCGCTGGAAATTTTTCTTTTGAGAAAGAAGTGCTGCCCGCGTTGATTAGAGAGCGTGAGCTGGCGGGATTTTGTACGGAATATCCTTATTGGAGTATCGGGACCATGGAAAAACTTGAACGGACCGCACGCGCGCTTTCTCCAGCAAAATCGTTGTCTAAATTTTTGATCACTGGTCCTTTGGGGCATATTGGTTCACGGCTTATTCGTGAGTTGCTGGAGGGGATCGGCGAGGTAGTTTTACTTGATAACCTTGCGACACAGCGGTATCCGTCGCTTTTTGATCTGCCGAAAAATACTCAGTATACATTCATTGAAGATGATATTCGAACGGCGGATTTAAAAAAAATTGTTCAAGGTATAGACGTGGTTATCCATCTCGCCGCGCTTACTGATGCCGCGGCGAGCCACAGTCGCGCAGAGGAGGTAATGGACGTGAATTTTGAAGGAACAAAACGGATTGCTGATGCGTGTCTTGAGGTCGGTGCACGGCTGATTTTCCCATCCACCACGAGCGTCTATGGGAGCCAGCAGTCGCGCGTTGATGAGACCTCGATCGAATTGAAACCGCAGAGCCCGTATGCAGAATCAAAACTTGCGGCAGAGGAATATTTAAAAAGTCTGAAGCCGCGGGGTCTGCAGTTTGTGATTTGTCGTTTTGGCACCATTTTCGGGTGGTCGGTGGGTATGCGTTTTCATACGGCGGTCAATAAATTCATTTGGCAAGCGGTCACGGCCCAGCCGCTCACGGTGTGGAAAACCGCATGGCAGCAGAAGCGGCCGTATCTGGATCTTG
>CAYFJB010000001.1:370-2444 GCA_964343395.1 uncultured Candidatus Saccharibacteria bacterium | reverse complement strand
CTGCGTGCGGGCAATCAATTTTATTCTGGAACACGATCTTTTTGACGGCGAAATTTATAATGTGCTCACCGGGAACTACACGGTTGAAAATATCGTGACCGCACTTCAAGGATTCATTCCGGAGTTCAAGATCTCGTATGTTGACTCGCCGATTATGAATCAGCTCTCGTATGAAGTTGATGACGATAAATTTCGTAGCCGCGGTTTTGTTCCAGTGGGGGATTTGAGAAAAGGCATTGAGGAAACCATTACGCATCTGGAAATAATTGCAGATTTTCATATCGCATAGAAGTTGATTTTTTTGCCGTCCTTGTAGTATGATTCGGTGTATGAAAATCGGTGTCGTGGGGTTATGGCATCTTGGGGAGGTTGCGGCGGTGGCGCTCGCTGACTTAGGGCATACGGTGATTGGGGTTGACGAAAACCGGGAGACAATCGAAAATTTGCGGAAAGGAATACCGCCGCTTGAGGAACCCGGCGTGCGGGAACGCATTGAACGGCATCTTCGCGGAGGGACGCTTTTCTTTACTGATGAGTTTAAGAACCTCGCTGATTGTGAGGGCATTTTTTTTACTTTTGACACTCCCGTGACGGATGCGGATGAATCGAATACTGATATTCTATTTGCCACTGCGAAAAAAATTGCACCGTTTCTGCGCACGCAGATTCTTTTCGTTGTCATGAGTCAGGTACCGGTGGGCACTACAAAAAAATTGGCGTCAATCATTGCCGGGGAAAATCATGCACGGCAATGTGAATCAGTCTATTTTCCTGAGAATCTTCAGCTTGGTAAAGCACTTGAATGTTTTTTTGACGCGGACCGTTTTGTGATTGGAGCCGACACGCCCGCGGGACATGAGAGAATGGGAGCGATTTTGGAAAAAAGCCGTTCGCCGCGGCTTCATATGAACATCGCTTCCGCCGAACTGTCGAAGCATGCTTTAAACGGATATCTTGCAACATCACTTTCTTTTATATATAACATTGCGGATCTCTGCGAAGCGTATGGAGCGGATATTACAGAAGTGGCGCGCGCGTTGAGGAGCGATTCGCGGATCGGACCGGCAGCGTATCTTGATGCAAGCATCGGATTTTCTGGAGGTACGCTCATGCGTGACGTAAAAATGTTAATGCGTCTCTCGAAGGCGGCCGGGACAGCAGTGTCTGTCATTGATGGCGCTGCGGTGACAAATGAGACACGCCGCCGGCGTATGGCGGATCGGATTGAAAGACTTCTCAACCGTTCTTTGCGTGGGGCGCGGGTGGGGATTCTCGGCGTGACCTACAAACCGGGAACGGCCACGTTGCGCCGTTCTATGGCGCTCGAGATGGCATATTTTTTGAAAGAACGCGGCGCTGAAATCAGTGCACATGATCCGCAGGCGGATCATCAAGAACTGACAGCCGCACTTGGCACGTCTCCTTGCGCGACCCCGTATGAGATGGCGTCAGGATGTCATGCAGTGCTTTTGCTTACCGCGTGGCCTGAATTTGCGGCAATTGATTTCTCGCTTCTTAAGGAAAAGATGGAGCCGCCGCATCTTTTTTTTGATACACGAAATTTTTTGCGCGAGCGCGAAGAAGAATTGATCCGATTGGGATTCTTATATAAAGGAATCGGGAGGGGATGATATGAAGCCGCTCAACATTGCATTAATCGGAATAGGGGCAATGGGGTCGCGTTGGGCAGAAGCGATCAATGCGTTTCGAGGCGGGCGTTTGGTTGCGGCGGTGGACCTCGTGCATGAACGCGCAGAAAAAGCGGCGGCGCGCTTCGGGGCGCTTCCTTTTACGAACATTGAAAAGTTGTTAGGAAATAAAAAGTTGGGACTTGATGCGTTCGTGATTGCTGTTCCGCATGATGCGCTGTCTTCTGTCGCGCACAGAGCATTTGCAGCTGGATTCCATGTTCTTTTGGAGAAGCCCGGGGGCCGCACCGTTCGCGAACTTGCAGATCTGGTGTCGTTGGCAAAAAGAAAAAAACGTGTCTTCATGCTCGGGTACAATTATCGTTATTTCCCCGGGCTTCTCACGGCAAAAAAAATTGTTGACTCCGGAAAAATCGGTGCCGTAA
>CAYFJB010000001.1:0-360 GCA_964343395.1 uncultured Candidatus Saccharibacteria bacterium | reverse complement strand
TATGCGCGCGCGGCATGGATTCGGCGGGAGAAAGGGATATGAGCGTACGTGGCGACATGACAAAAAAATCAGCGGAGGGGGGCATTTAATTGATCAGGGGGTGCATCTCGTTGATCTATTAAGGTGGTTTTCTGGAGAGATTGTGCGGGCGCGTGGGTTGACCGCGAGTTCTTTTTGGAAGTCAGATGTTGAGGACAATGCGTTTCTCATTTTGAAGCATAAAGACGGCGTGCTCTCCTCGCTTCACATCAGTCTAACCCAGTGGGATCCGCTGTTTTCTTTTGAAATATACGGGGCGTCGGGGTATGTGAAAGTCGAGGGACTTGGGAGAAAGTACGGCGGGATTGAACAGGTGATTAA